>NZ_FRFC01000003.1:0-358780 GCF_900143675.1 Candidatus Nitrosotalea sinensis | reverse complement strand
AAAACATGAAAAAATTTGCAAAAGAAAAGGGTTTGAAATTCACATACCTGGTAGATGAAACCCAGGAGATTGCAAAAAAATATGGTGCAGTTTGTACTCCGGATCCGTTTCTCTTTGATAAAGAAGGAAAACTTGTTTTTCACGGAAGAATAGACAATGCAATGAAACCTGAAGACAAGCCTACAGAAAAAACAATGATACTAAACATAGAGAAGATTCTTTCAGAAAAGAAGATAGAGAAAGATTTTGACCCATCTATGGGCTGCTCCATCAAATGGAAAAGCCAGCAGACTTAAATGACAGTTGGGCAAAAAAATTTCGGGCCGATAGCTCAGCTTGGCTGGAGCGTTCGACTGATAAAGATTATTCAGATATCGAAAGGTCGTGGGTTCAAATCCCATTCGGCCCATATTCTATTCCACATACAATAGATTTCGATAAATAGGAAGAACTTGTTACACTTTTGTTGTCAAGATTTAAGCTACCAGCATATCTTTTGGGTAAGAAGTGATACAATATGGAAAAGGACGAACTATGCAAACAGGTCTTAGATTTAGATTCACGAATAAGGTTTGCAGGCGTGATAAATGAAAATGGCAGACTAATTGCAGGAGGGATGAGATCAGGATTCAAGTCTCTTGAAGATTCAAAAGATGATGAGATGCTATACATGGAATTAGTTTTAAGAGCAAGAATGAGAAAGGAGTTTGACAAGGTCTTAGGCCCAGTGAAATTTGCCATGTCATACAGAGACAAATTGATAATCATGAGTTTCCCAGTAGAGGAAAATATTCTATTGATTTCAGTTGAGAAGGATATTGATTTTTCCAAGCTCCCATTCAATATTCTGGATATAATCAATCATTGATTTTTATAACTTTCAAATACAGTTTGGCACCACTGTAGTAGCGCTTCAACATCATTTGATACAAAATCAGCATTGACCTTTGTTTTTTTTGCAACCTTTGTACACAATGCAAGATGAAAATTTTTTCCAAATCTTTCTGCACTTGTATTTACTGCCTGGGAGAAAAATTTGATCTCACTTTCTTTTGAGGAAAAAATTGTTACAATCATAACACCTTCACGTTTTGACCACACTTTATTGAGAAACCTCTGCAAATCAATGTCAAACATAACATCGATTGCAGAAGACATATCTCCAAGCAATGAGACTCTCCATTTTTGAGTACGGAGTACGGAAGAGACAGCCTGTGCAAAAAGTGCATTTTGATAATCAGTAGATAAAATTACCATGTTTTTTTTAGGATCAACTTCCTCTTCTAAGAGACCTATAAGAGAAATAGAAGTAGAAATTAATTCATCAAGAAAATTCTTCTCGGATCTTCCTATTTTTCCACTATCATATGAATTCTCAACTGCCTCAATGGTTGGGATTATTATTTCACTTACAATCTTGGCAGGAGTTGCTCCAGAGTGAAGGGATGTACGTATTAGAGTATGTGCTTCACGGGCAGACCCAGATAAAACATAGTCCAGATATCGATTTTTTACCTGGAAAAAATCAGCTGGAAAACTAAGCTTATCCACACCATCTTCTATGAACCAGAGATTGACACTTCCCATGTTTTTTTGTTTTATCAAGCCCTCTCCTGCAAAAATTTTCAGATATTTAGACATGGTAACGCGATTGATTCCAAGCTCTTCAGAAATCTCTATTCCTGTTAATCCTGTTTTAGATGACCCTAGTGTATCAATCAATTTCTCGCGTATCTTTTCTAAATTATATTCTCTGGCCACAAACCCCGTGTGTTATTCCAGTATATAGCATTAATAAAATCAACAAGGACCAAAATTTGGTCCTTGTTGACCGGTACTTTGGTATGGTCTGGTTGGTCCAAGTTATGTGAGCGTGGTATGTGGTATACTACTAGCGCACTATCAATCAAATCACCAAAAAAGTAAATAAAAAAAACGCAGAAAAGATACCAAATATTTAAAAGATAAAACAAAAAAATTGCACAGATACACACCTAGTACATACAGAAAGACACTCATTGTTGAAATGATTTCATCTGAACAATGCCAAGTTACTTGAAAGTTAGATAATTACATGATTTGTAGGTAGATAACAATTGGTTAGAACATTTACAGCCAAAACTGTTAAATATTTGTACTTTAAAGTACGGTATAGATAAGTAATATGCCAAAAGCAGGTTTCAAATCAATAACAATTTCAGAAGAAGTCTACAATAGATTCCACGATGTTTACAAGAAAAGTAAGCATGAGCTTGCAATGAAAGGTGTCAATAGTTTTGCAGGTTACATAACTTACATGATGGAAGACTTGATGCAAAAAGACGATACCTTTGCAAGATATGCACCAAAGCTTGAGAAAATATCCGTTGATGGTGACAGAGTAGTCATAAAGGATAATATCAAAAATAGAATAGCAGAGGTTGCAGTTCAGAATAATGAACTCTACTGCTTGCTTTGTGAAGAAAAGAATTGTGTTCATGTAGGATTCGTATTTTCTCTTCCAGAGATTTATGAAGTTCTAAACGCTAGAGGAATTAAACATCAGAGATAAGAAAGTGCAGGAGGTGGGATTTGAACCCACGAACCCCTAAGAGACGGGATCACCCATTAGTATGATCTTAAGTCCCGCGCGTCCAAAGGCCATTAAACCTTCTTTGGCCAGGCTCGGCGACTCCTGCGTTTTATTAGCGATATGTTGGAGAAATTAAACGTTTTATGAAAAAATTTTCTAGAACCAAGTAAGATTAATAAGGATTCAGAAGAGCGAGCTTGTCATGCTTCGATAGCTCAGCCTGGTAGAGCGTTACCTTGGTAAGGTAAAGGTCGCGGGATCGAATCCCGTTCGAAGCTTTAGATGTTTTCAATAAATATGATTTGTTCATTCTCAGAGATGTATCAATTACATCATTTTTGAATGACAGAGTATTATCAAAAATGACAGATTAATTTTCATCACATATCAACAGAACCTTATTCTGTTTCCAGAATAGAAATTACCATATCAAGCAAATGTTGGGTTTGTTTCTTTACTCCCGCAAGGATCTGTTTTATTTCATCATCAGTAATTCTAGCCTCATGGATTTTGAGGCTTCTTGAAACATGGTCTGTGCCATGCTCAGCCATGAATTTATTGAACTGATCTAAAAATTTGCTTTCAACTATTATCTTACTGGAATTCTCTAGTTCTTTAACTGGATGATATATTGTTGATCTACCAAAAAAAGTCATCATATCAGGTGACAAATTTATCATATTCCCATATAGATCATAAAATTTCCAAGATGTTTTCCTATAGGGAGGCAGATTCAGGTATAACTCATCTCTTGTTTTATATCGTACTAGATACCCACTAGTCTCAAGATCAAGCCAGGAGTTCTCTTCAGATATTCCAACTAGTTTACACAGGTTTTTGCAAGATTCCAATATTTCATGCAACGAACGAGCATCATCTAATAGCTCGATGCTAATGTTTTTTGCCATTTGAAGGGCTTGAGATCTCTTACCAGAAGACAATACATACAAATCAGAAAATACCTTTGATTTTATTCTATCTTATGAATATAGGCGGTTTATTCAATAGTTCTTGATTAATAATTCAGTATGCCCCGTTCTCTTTTGGGAAACAGAATTGATGAATCTATTTGCATTAATTTCTATTATGCCATCTGAGAACTCTTTGAATAACTCGAGTATATCTTCAGAGTGAGAATTTGACAATAACACCTTGACGCCTTTTTTGTCAAGTGCCTTGAATTTATCATATAATCTTCTCTGATCGCTAAAATCAAAATCACTATCAGTATAGCTTGTAAAACTTGCAGTAGAGCTAACAGGTTGATACGGAGGATCAAGATAGACAAAATCTCCATGCCCTACCGTATGTAAGGCATCTTCAAAATCCTGACACTTTATTGAAATGTCCCTTGATTGCAATATTTTACTTACCTCAAGGAGATTTTCCTTGTTTACAATGTTAGGATTTACGTATCTTCCAACTGGAACATTGAATTTTCCTTTGCTGTTTACACGATACAATCCATTGAAGCATGTTTTGTTCAAAAAGATGAGTCGTGAAACCTTATCAACATCATGTTTTGGATTGGTTTCTCTTATCTTGTAATAATATACACTAGAATTTTTTGCATAATTTGCAGCATGGGCCTCAAGTGAAGAAATGAGTTCTTGTACCTTGTCCCTAATTGTTACATAAGATAATACAAGATCTGAGTTAAGATCAGACAGGAACCATTTTGTCTTTTTTTCTTTCAAGACAAGAGAAAAGAATACTGCCCCTCCACCTAGAAATGGTTCAAAATATCTCTCAAATTTACTAGGAATGTGATTTGATATAACAGGCAAAAGTTGCCTTTTTCCTCCAGCCCATTTTACAAACGGTTTAGGCACAATTGATACCAGATATTCTTGTTTCAACAGAGGTTAATTTCAAAATATTATTTTGTGGCATAAGGTTACAAAAGATCACACATTGTGTAACTTTTTTTAATCAAAAATTAATCTCAAGATAGCTTAAGGATCGAACATAATAAAAGTAAAAGAAGGGGTGTTAATCCCACTTAGACCAAGCTGCCATCCACCTGTATGTCCAGGTTGTGAGTTTGGTACCTAATGCAGTCATTGTTACTGTCAAAACTGCACCAGCTCCTGCACCCAATGCAACAGGACTATCATAGAACTTTCCTACTTGGGGTTCTATTGGTGTCATGTATGGAGGCAATGTGGTTCTTGGATATTTGAAAGCAGTCTCAAGAGGATCATCTATTGTGATTAGATTGATCATGTTGAACATCGACATTGACATTCCACAGAGCACACCGCCGATTAGGATCAAAGAGTGTTTGTTTCTCTTTGTTGCCCAATATGCCAAGTCCATCAATATTGCAGATGGAATCCACATTGGCACAACGATGAAGCTGTATGGATATCCTAAGGAGAACCACGCACCTTTTGCAATCCAAGTATACACTGTCATTATAAGTGCATAGTAGGTTGCTGTTCCTGGAACACCAGTGAACGTAAGGTAGTATGCTGCACCGACTGCGAGCATCAATGATTGTGATAGAGTAAATACCACATAAGATGTCCACATCCAGTCAGTATAGAAGATGTAGTCTCCTGCGTTGATTGTCAACAAGGTCGAGTTGACTGCTACCACTACTATGAATAAGTAGTGAGTACATCGTCTTAGCCAGACCATTAACTTGTATGCAGGAAGTGATGTATATAAAATTTTATGACATGCGAGATCAGCAACAGATCGTCTCAAGATCTGAGTTAACTCTGATGGAATAATAATAAAAGAAAAGATGAAAAGGAATTTTTCTATCCGAAGAAGAAACAGTCAGTCACAAGTGTTGCAATTGCGATTGCAGCAATTACACCAGCGATTAGACCGTTGTATGTCTTCGCTTTAGAAGTACCCTCTGTCACTACCTTGACACAGAACAAGTACCCTATAGCTTCTATGATTGTAAGTACAGTTAACGCAAAGTGTGCGCTTGGCGGTGGATATGCCCATGGATAATATACCACTGCAACAGCAACTCCTCCCCATGTTCCTGCCCAGAGTGCAACAAATGCACCTGTGATGAGGCCAATCATGTCTTCTACACGTTTGCCAATCATCTTGCTTACATCGGAACTGGAAGCGCCGCCACCTGTACCGAATCCTTTTGGTAAGGTCATTTGGTTTTACTGACAGATGTATGCTTTTAAGTCTTTTCCCAATACAACTCACGTTAAACTGATCGGAGAAAAATAAGAAAAAGAGCGCTTGTGCGCGTTTATGGGATTGATCTGCTGTACAATTTGCCTTCAAGAGCCATCTTGTACATTTCTGCAACATATGGATTCTCACCTGGTGTTTCTGCGCCAAGTTCGACAAGTCGTGCGTATACTCTTACTACATAGGCAAGTGCACCCATGAAAGCAACGACGACACCCATGTTGAACATCCAGTGGTTTGGAACTGCGAAGATCTCTTCTACATACCAGAAGTGCCACATCTCGTTGACACCTATTGTAAACATGGTTGCTAAGTAACCAAGAATGGTCATTTTAAGACCGGTGTTCATTGAGTTGTTTGGACCTCTCAGAATTGGTACCTTTCTGTCATAAACAGCTACCATTCCCCATCCTAATGGAAGAGCAATGAAGTGGCTGTATAACCACCAGTGTGCTGGTGTGAAAGCACTATCTCTGATTGATGTCTGGTGTAGAGATCCGTCTACGAAGTTATCGACCTCTACGGATGCAGCGATCGATCCCAATGCGATGATGATAAGCCAGATCTTTTTCAATCTCTGGATTTCAACTTCTTTTGGAATCAGTGCTGGCATTTGTGCCATAGTGTGTTGAATCAAACACAGTTATTTAAAATATTAGTTGTAATTTCTATAATTTTAATTATAATTTTTACATCATTAAACTTCAATATATAATAATATCAATTAAAAACAATACAAAATCAAATAATAATATAACTAAAAAAATCATGCATGCCATGATAATCATGAATGCATAACATGATCCAGTCAAATCACTGGATCAACAGGGCAAAACATATATCGTTGTAGTTTCTCAGTTGGTTTAGTTAAGCGATATGGTCGATAAGAAGTTTATTGTGGCTGCAATAGGTGTGATAGTAGCACTTGGAGCAGTTGGACCATCATTAACACAAATGTTCCAACATGCTGAAGCACATGGTGTTCAGGCACAACTACAAAGTCGTTTCATAAGAATAGACGGTGAGACATGGTCAAAACAGTCTGTTCATACTGGAGACACTTTGACAGTATCTGGCAAATTTGTAAGTCTTGTAAACAGAGACTTGCGAGGCTGGTACACTGTATATGGTGACTCACCAAACGCTGGTAACAGATGGGAAATTGTAGCAAGAGATCCACCTGGTAACGTAATCACGATACCAGCAAACGCAGTGGTTCCATACAAGTTGACCATAAAGGCACTTGAACCAGCAGTATATCACATGCATACGCAGCTTAACATAGCAAGCATCGGTCCAGGTCTAGGTCCAGGACAAACAGTCGTGGTAACAGGCGATCCAATCGTGAAGCCAATCCCATACACAAACGTCATCTATCAATCGATAGTGATTGGTGTAGGATATGCAATCACATTCGCAACAAGACCTTGGCAAGTGATTTAACAATCACCCCCTCTCTTTTCATTTTCTAAGTTTCCTAGCAGAGGCTTTACACAAATATTAGAAAACAGACTTGGTTCTATCAAATTCCAAAGTCCATTTTCTCACATAATAAAGAGGAATTAGTACTGATACGGGCAATGCAATTATCATTCCAAAAGGCCAAGAAATACTCATTTGAATTACCAAGTCCACAAAGAAGATGATGATTTCGATAATAATACCATAAGCTAATTTTTTGATCCTGTAGAATGCAATCAGTTGTGTAACAAAGGTAGGTATCACTGCAAGTATCATTTGAATTTTAAGGAACTTTTCATCTCTGTCATTTTTTTCCATATTAGAAACCTATTGCAATTTTTGTTTTCAAGTAAAATATTTCTATCGTAAATATCAGTAAGTTGTTAAAACATATCATTTAGAAATTTTGTGAAGTTTTAGGTGTAGATTTCACCCCAGATTGGGAACTGTCTGCACAACACGTTCACAATTCAAGATGTTCATTTTTTGTTTGTCAAATCAAGTTTTTAATTTCATTCTATTTCAAATCTAATGATTCATTTGTTCAACATGAGCTTCTTGATTGAAAATAACAGGTCGTTATATTATCTAGGCATTGTTTGGGTCTAGAGAGACTAAAATCAATACTCTATCTTAAAGTCATCAAAATAAGCGCCAGTGTCTTTCTTGGTCCACATTCCTACTTGTCCTGATTGATAATTATGATCATTTGCACGTATAATTATTTGCCCGTCAAGAGAAGCTGCTATTCCTTGTGATGACACTAGTGCTTCCATGGTGTGCCACTGTCCAGGGGTTATTGTAACTGATTTGTCATAATTACAAATTAGAAAATCAGGGGTGTTTTTACAAAGAGAGAGCCTGTTTTGCTCTGAATCCGCCATGAGAACAAAGTAGTGTTTTGGATCAATGAATCGTAGAATCATACCAGCAGACTTGGCATTTTGACCTGAGATAATTTTGAACTTCATTGTAACATTTTCAGTATCCACTGTAGGAGAATCCGGAATTAATTGTAAATGATAATCAGAAGTATCATTGACTGGCATCTTTTCAAGTACATTTGGAAGAGAGGGTGCAGTTGGTTCAGATTTTACAATCCAATATGGTTTTTGATCTGTTGACAAGTCAGCAAATCCTTGCGGAATTGTTCCATTTTGATAAGAATCAAAGTCCACCATTTTTGTATGATGATATCCAGAATTTATCTGAGCATTGTAATACGCATAAGATATTCCAATTACGGTGATAATTCCAAATACTATAAGACGCATTTTCCTGTTAAATTTAGGTTTACGAGATGACAAGATCTAGAGATAGTGAAAGTTGTGAATGATATAAAGATACCAGATTCAAAGAAAAGAGAATTTCAAACTATTTTCTCTTTTCTCGCTTTCTTGGTTTGTTTTTCCCTCTCCATTTGTCAAAGCCCCACCTTGTTGCTCCAAATGTTCCAAACGTGAAGAAGAATCCAGCAACCAACAAAAATATGGTATTATGATGAGGATCTATTAGATACCAAAATGCAAAACCTATTGCTGCACTTACAAATTGTAATACAACAAAAACTAGCCATCTATCTACCATGAACAAAATTGGTAAAGGCACATACTATTTACAGTTTCTCAATGGAATACAAAATATTTGTACAAAAGATAAAAATGAAAAAGATGGGATGATTTTTACTCTGCAAATCCAGAGTATGCTCTTTCGCCTACTTGAGATATGTCCAATCCAATTTCTTCTTCTTTTGGTGTGACTCTGACACCACCTGGCCAAATTGCATCTTGGATTCTCCAAATGATGTAAGTTAGACCAAATGACCAAGCTGCACCAAATCCTGCACCCATACTGTTGATTACGAACTGCATTGGGTTGCCAAAGAAGAGGCCATTGTGTCCATATGGATTGATTCTGACTTCACTGAATGCACCTGTTAGTAATGCACCTACTACACCACCCATTCCGTGTACACCCCAAGTATCTAGTGCATCATCTATTCTTGCCCTATTCTTGATAAGTACACAGTAGAAGCATACTGTAGCACATGCAAATCCTACTATTATTGATGCCCATGTTCCAATGAAACCAGAGGCTGGTGTAATTGCAACAAGTCCAGCAACAGCTCCGTTGACTGCACCGATGGCGCTAGTCTTTCCAGTATGTGCCCAGCTTAAGAACAACCACCATATTGCTGCAACTGCAGTTGCTATGTTGGTATTCTGGAATGCCTGCGTTTCTAGGAAACCTGCAAATCCTGCACTACCAGGGTTGAAACCGAACCATCCAAACCACAGCAATGATGCACCCAAAATTATGAGCGGTATTGAGTGCGGTTCAAATGGAGCCTTTCCATATCCTATTCTCCTTCCCAAGAACATTGCAGTTGCTAGACCTGCAAATCCTGAGGTGATGTGAATGACTGTTCCTCCCGCAAAGTCTTCTGCACCCATCTTGGCTAACCAACCAAGTGCGGTACCTTGACTTCCAAGAGACCAGTTTGCATGTCCTGCTACATCGTAAATGAATGTGGTCCACAATACAACATGTATTAGGAATGCACTCATCTTCACCCTGTCAGCATAACCAGCAATGGCTAGTGATGGAGTGATGGCAGCGAACATGAGCTGGAACATCACATAGGCTAAGTGAGGAATTGTTGGAGCATATACATCAGCTGGTGCGTTGTGCGATACATTATTCAGACCTATCCAGTCCAAGTTTCCGATAAACCCTACTGGATCAGCGGAAGGACCAAACATTATCGAGTATCCAAAGATAACCCATTGGACACTGACAATAGAGTAGACCATGAATGCCTGTAACATCACTGTTAAGGAGTGCTTTCTTCTTGTAAGACCTCCATACAAGAATCCCACACCACCAGGAGTCATTATCATGACGAAGACTGCTGCTGCGTACATGAATGTAGTATCTCCTGTGTCTATACATGGTGCATTGCTTCCACCAAACGTCCCGTTACCCGGAGGAGTCATCGGCTGTGAACAGTGAATCTCATGTGTTTTGTTAGGATCTGCAAGAGCTCCTAACGGACCAAACTGAGCATGTGCGTCCTGTATTGCCGTGAATCCAGATAACCCGACTATTAAGCCTGCGAGCACAAAAACTACCGGCCACTTGTGTTTTGTTACTATCTGCATTGGCGATTTAGAAATTGTCTCCAGCATCTTTCGATAGAGATGTTTCGCATCTATAAAAGGCATTTTATCCTAAAATATTTTTTTTATGATACTATACATCAATAATTGACAATTTGAAAAAATTTTAGTATCATAAAATTACAAAAAATTCTAAATAAAATTATTATACAACTTTAGGACTAGTGCACGCATGACTGAAGCAGGAATAGAAATTTTCATTGCAACTGGTGTAACACTTGCAATGACAATAGCAATTTACTTCGGTGAAAGAGCTCACAGATATAATTTGGCAAAGAAAGGAAAGACATGGGGAACCTACGGCTTCAAGTACGAAGGTCACGGTCACGCCTAGAGTAAATCCCTTTTACCACATTTTTCTAAATCACAAGATCAGATAGATTGATTTATTCACACAATGTGCTGAACAAATGATGAAAAAGAGTCTCAAAGAAGACGAGGTCATAATAGCTTCACTTCCTCAGATTTGGGGAATAGCTCTTGGATTACGAGGTTTCTTTCATAAAAGTAAAGAAGGAATTCTTATTCTAACAAACAAAAATTTGATCTTTGTTCCACGCTACATATGGATAACAGCAAAAGAAAAGGAAAGGTATTTTGCAAATGACAAGGCAGTAATAGGAAAGCTAGCAGATTATAATGAATCAGATCTAGATGAGGATTTGACAGACAATCCCAAATCATGGATGATACCCCTTGATTCTATTACAGATGTCAAAAGTGTTACAGCAAGAAAGGTAGATTTTCTCAGGATCACATTTAGAGAAAAGGGAAAAGAGATCAAATATGAATTTGGAATAACAAAGACAGTAACAACATATCCATATCGACAGCCCCTTGTTTTTAAGAACCTAGATTGGAGCTTGTGGATAGGCCTCATAGTATCACAGATGAAAAAATAAAAAATTAACCTTTATTTTCTAGTTTTTTTCGTGCCTGAGACACAATAAAATCATCATTTGTATCATCATCTTTTTTTAAGAATTGTACGTCAGATACTTTCTTTTTAAATTTGAATATTTCAAGTTCATATTTTTTCTCCTTTGTGAAATAAATTGCAAGCTGCAATGACATGGAACCATTATACTCATCAAGAAATTGTTTATAATTATCAGAAATTTTAAGAGATTTCAAAAATACATTTGTTGTCTGCAATATCCTTGATTTACAGTACAGTATGAATTCATAATTATCAGTACCTTCAAAGAACCGGATTTTGATTTCATCATCAGGCCAATATTTTATTATTTTATTCCAGGTGTCTGCGAGTTTCCTTCGTCCATCAAATATCAAATATATCGTAGGTCTCACATCATAAACATGATATCCCAAGCCCAAAAAATCTTCAAACCAATCTATTTTAGAATCAGTCATGCTCAATTCAAAAAAACAAGTATTGTATTTAATGATTAGAGATACATACAATAAGAAAAGTTAAGATGGTCATAAGACAACAGAGTATCAATGGGAAATAGAAAAAAAATTTCTGAAATAATGAAGATGAGTAAAGAAGAATTGTATCAATATCTAAGACAAGAAGATAGTTCCATCCAATCAACAGACAAGATAGACATGAAACCTTTTGAACATGGCATCAAGGTTTTTTATTTTCACAAAGATTCAGAAAAACCATACAAGACAAAGGTGTACCTAAATCCAGATGAATTAGAATCTCTAAGATAAATAATTAAGATTATCACAATATTAAATTAAAATGAAAAAAGTGTATGATTATAGGAAGGGTTTTGATTTTAATTCACGCCACTTGCCACGAGCCCAGAATCCCCATTTCTGTTTGTCTTCATTTGCATAGAAACATTTCTCATTATGAGGACATTCCATGCATCTTTCAGACGGTTCGATTGCAGGAGCAATGTTGTTTGCCAACAATGTATTGAGAATTTTTGCTCTACGTTTTGTTTCGTGTATGAGCTTTTCACTCTTTGGTACATTGAATTCCATTTCATTTCCTTCTCTATCAAAGTAGACAATCACACCTTCTGGTTTGTCAAACATGAATAGATACGAGTTCAGATGTATGAAATCTTCTGGATATGGCATCTCAGGAAGTTTTTCTGAACTTCTAAAGAGCATCACTACCTCATCTTCAACTCTGTCAGCTCTACCGACTATCTTTACGTTAGAACCTGCATCAAGTTGGCCATCCATGGGTTTTTCCATGATGCTAAATGCGCTCTTTTTCATTATCTTTGACACCATCTGTTTGTGATTGCTTTCAGATGGATCTTTTCGATCAAGGTATGCACTTCGTAAACATCCGCTTACCTCATCTACTGTGATCTTCCCCTGGTCAGCTACTTGTGGATTTATTTCTGCAAAGACTTGTTCAATTACATCGTAAACATCTACTCGCGGCGGTGAATCAGTTGCTGCACGGTAGTTGTCAATTCCTTCCTTGATCTTTTCTTGAACTTTTCCAACAATTTTTGCTTTCTTGTAGCTAGCTTTGGATTCTGTCATTCTTTTGAAGAGTGGGATTTCATCTATAAAAGGTATTTTATCCTAAAAAGATTCTTTTATGATATTATTCTTTATTTTACAATATTTTAAGCAATGATTTTAATAAAACCATTTGATATGTGCAATGAATCATAACCATGAAAAAAATTGAAGCAATAGTTTCAGAAGAAAAATTGGATGCCGTCTTCTATGCACTAACAGAACTAGACATCGGAGGGTTTACGTATTTTAGTGTCAAGGGCAGAGGTAAGAGGCCAAGAGAAATGGTTTCCTCAGGTAGAGGAGGGCGTGTCGAAGCTACACATAACGTCAATGCATTCATCTATGTAGTTGTAAAGGACGCCATGGTAGACAAAGTAATAGACACAATAACTTCCCATGCAAGTACAGGTCAAGCTGGAGAAGGAAAGATCTTCATCTACAATGTCGATGACTCAGTCGATGTAGGAACCAAGAAACGCGGCGAATCCTCACTCTAAATTTCTTTTACATCTTTTAATTTAATTAAAAATGTCTTAATCTATATACCACTACAAAGAACAAAAATTATGTTCTGGCCTGGGATGGGAGATCCCACAAAACGCAAAAAAGTGCTCAGGTTTCTTGCAATTTCAGTAGCTGTAGGAATAGCAGTAGTTTTGATAAGCACTACAGCTATTTCAAAGGTCAAAGAACAAGATCCATTATACCACAAGTGTGTCAACGGATTAGATATTCAATATCATGTATCTGCCACGCTAGATGTAGAAGTAGATGGTAAAAAATGGGTCAGGCCAGTAAGTACGGAAACTATTCCAAAAGATTGTGAGAGGTCAATGGTCTTTTTAGATGATGGAACAATCAGAGGAGAATGGACAAAGAAATATCCATTTGAAGTAGGCCAGTTCCTTTGGATGTCAGGATTTCCTTTACGCGATATGGATGAGACCAAATCAAAGATCTATGTAAATGGAGTTGAATCATCAGAATTCATACACACCCAAGTACAAGATGGGGCACACTACAAAGCAGAGTTTGCCACAAAGAATGCAGGAGCACCGACTTTCACACCGCCACAAAATTAGCTCGAGTCTACAGTAAATGAAAATTATCCATTAGAGGACCGAATTAAAAATAAGGAAAAAAGAATTTTTGGTATTTACCAGTATTTACCGTTGTCTGGTATCAGACCAATGCCTTCTCTTTCAAAGTGCTTGTTGAGTTCTGCGACCCATCTTTCTCTTGTGTCGCCACCAAGACCGTGCACTCTGAGCCAGAATGCAATTACTCCGAGAAGGAATACTGTGAACATGATGGTTGCAAAGATGTAGACCATCACATCATAAAATAGCGGGTCATAGTTTGGACCTATCTGACCTGCAAAGTTTGACAGCATACCTACGAGCATAGTGAATATTGTGCTCATCATAATTCAGAACAATTTAGGTACGATATATACATTTCTGTAAAAGACGAAAATCATGGATCAGATCTGAGGTTAATAAAATAAGAAAAAGAGAAGAATTTATGCTCTCTTTGCTTTTTCCGCTTGCTTTGCTCTTACGACAAAGGCAATGAAGATTCCACCGAATACTCCACCTGCAATGATAGATGCACCGATTACACCGTTTGCATCAAGGTATGGAGTACCTGAACCTGCGTGCGGATTATTTTGTACTGCCTGTATTTTTGCTCGAGCGAGTTTCAACTGGTCTTCCAGTGTAACTCCTCCACCACCACCTACACCTGCATATTGTGCAGCTGCAAATGGAGCGAATGTCGAGACTACAAATAGAGCCAGGAGTACCGTTCCAATAATTATTGGTGTTTTCATATGAGTACCTAACTCAGATTCAAGTTAGTAGATATTTAACTTTTATGTAAATACTGCGCACAAGAACTCAAGTAACATTTATGTTTCCTCAAAAAACAAACGCTTCGTGGGTCGTCTTCATTCACACCGACATGGAAAGTCACATTCGACTAGACCGATCACTCCTAGTACACCTACATGGGTAAAACAGAGTCCAGCCGAGATCGAAGAACTTATTGTCAAGTATTCAAAGGATGGTCTTGCACCAAGTAAGATCGGTGTCAAACTACGTGATCAATATGCAATACCAAACACAAGACAGATAGTCAAAAAATCAGTTACAGAAATACTTGAACAAAAGGGAATAAAGACAGAGATGCCAGAGGACCTCAACAATCTAGTAAACAAAGCACTTGGCCTTCAGAGACATTTGAAGGAAAATCGATCTGATAAGAGAAATGTAAGATCACTTGAGCTTTTAGAGGCAAAGGTTCACAGATTATCCTCATATTACAAGAAGATTGGTAAAATACCCAAGACTTGGAAATATAAGGCAGTCATCGCTCAACTCGAGTAATGGCAAAGTTAGATCAAGCATTATCCTATTTTCATGACAGAGTTTCAGATTGCATCAAATCAGGCAAAGATATTTCCGTAATAACTCATCTTGATTGCGACGGTATAACTTCAGGAAGCATCGTAACCAAATCATTAATCAGATCAGGTGCAAAATGTACAGTACGTACAGTCAATGAATTTAGTAAAAACCTCATAGAGAAAATGAAAAGCGATTCCAGACAATTTCACATAATTACAGATCTTGGAGGAGGATTTGCAAAAGATATCGACAATGCATTAGATGACAATTGGATAGTAGTTGATCATCATCAAATACCTCAAGAGGAATTTGACAATCAAAGAGTCATCAATGCTTGGAAATACGACATCGATGGAGGAAAAGATGTATCAGCAGGAGGCATGGCTTATCTTGTTTCAAATGCAATCCATAAAGAAAATACTGATTTGGCATGGATTGCAGTTGTTGCTGCATTAGGAGATAGACAAGACCAAGGCGAAAAAAAATCATTTACAGGAATAAATCTTGACATTGCATCTGCCGCAAAAAAAGATGGCCAAGTCGAGATTGATTTAGACATATTACTTGTAGGAAGAGAAACCAGGCCGCTACCAGATGCCCTTGCATTCACATCACAGCCATTCATAGAAGGCCTCACATGGAATCGCGATGCTTGTCTTTCACTTTTGAATTCCTCAGGAATAAAACTAAAAGATGGTAGTAGATGGCGGGTTCCAGCAGAGCTGACAGAGGATGAAAAGAGAACTTTGCTCCAAACAATATCAAAATACATCTCAACTAAAAATGCAAGCGATATACTTGATGAGCTTGTTGGATATACCTACACATTATCAGGTGAGGACAAACGAAGTTTCCTTCGCGATGCAAGAGAGTTTTCAACAATGTTGAATTCTTGCGGACGAATTCGTAAAGCAGGAGTAGGAGTATCAATATGCATGGGAGATAGAACTAAGATGTTGCAAGAAGGAGAAAATATTTTGGTAGAGTATAGGACTTTCTTGAGAACTTACATGAATACACTTTCCAGTGAGAGGTGGAGAATTACAGATAACGGCCAGTATTTAATGGTAAATGGCGAAGGTCTAGTGCCAGAGAATATGACTGGTGCAGTATCATCACTTCTTGGCGGATCACAGAAAAATACTGGAAAAATAATCATACTTAGAACAAATGGAGAAGAGGGAACTATCAAGTTCTCATCTCGTAAATCCACAGGATGCAAGTCTGATGTCAATTTAGGACTATTGATGCGAGAATGTGCTGCAAAGGTATCAGGAGTTGGAGGAGGACATGCTGCTGCAGCAGGAGCAAGAATAACAAAAGACAAACTGGATGAATTCCTTGATCATTTAGAAAAAAATGTCACTAGAATGCAAAATTCAAGTATTTCTGAATAATATTTCAGAAAAAAAAGCAGAGTCCATAAGAAAGTCTTTAGAGCCAGATAATGTTGATTTTCCAGAAAATCTTTCATTTATAATAGAAAAAAAAGAAACATCTCTGATTTTTACATTTGAAGGTAAAGGAAATATACGAACACTGATTTCTACTATTGATGAAGTTCTTGAACAGACTCAGGTTATACTCAAAGTGACAGCAGATGCTTGACCCTAAACTTCTTCGAGACAATCCCGATAAAATAAAAAACATGCTAGAAGCAAGAGCTGTCAACTTTCCATTAGATGAATTGATTTCATTAGATAAAGAAAGAAGAGATCTCATAGTAAAGACTGATGAATTCAGAAAAAAAAGAAATGAAGTTTCATTAGAGATTGCAAGAAAAAAGAAGGCAAAAGAAGATGCATCAGAGCTGATCAATCAGATGCAAGCAGTTTCAGATAATCTCAACAGACTGGAACAAGATCAGATAAAAACAGAAGAAAAATTCACGAAACTTTCTCTGACATTGCCAAACATGCTACATGAATCAGTTCCAATTGGAAAAGATGAGACTGCAAACAAGGAAATAAAAAAATGGGGAAGCATTCCTACTTTTGATTTTCAGATAAAAGATCATATTGATTTGATGCAGAATCTTGATCTAGTAGATTTAGAAAGAGCTGCAAAAGTTTCTGGTGCTAGATTTTATTATCTTAAAAATCAGCTTGTCAGGCTAAATCAAGCATTATTACAATTTGCACTTGATTTCTTGTCAGAGAAAAATTACATGCCAATACAAACTCCATTTTTGATAAACAGACATGCAATGGAGGGTGCAATAATTGCACAGGATTTCGAAGACGTAATTTACAAGGTAGAAGGAGAGGATCTTTACCTCATAGGAACAAGTGAACATGCAGTTGCATCAATGCATACAGATGAGATAATTGATGGTAAGAGATTACCTCTTCGATATGCTGGAGTTAGTACATGTTTTAGAAAAGAAGCAGGAGCACATGGTAGAGATCAAAAAGGAATATTCAGAGTTCATCAATTTGAGAAAGTAGAACAGTTCGTATTTACAAAACCTGAGGATTCATGGCAAGAACATGAAAGAATGCTTTCAATAGCAGAGGAGTTTTACCAAAAAATTGGTATACCATACAGAGTAATGTTGTTGTCAAGTGGAGATCTAGGTAAGATATCTGCCAAGACATATGATATTGAAGCATGGATGGCAGGGCAGAAAAATTACAGAGAGATAGTATCTTGTTCAAACTGTCTTGACTTTCAAGCAAGAAGATTAAAGATAAGATTTAGAGATAGAACCGATGAGCAGCCACAGTACCTACATTCATTGAATAGTACTCTTGTAGCAACCACCAGAACCATGGTTTCAATAATAGAAAACTTCCAGACAAAGGATGGACATGTTCTAGTTCCTAAGATATTACAGAAATACGTGGGTTCTAGTACGATCTAAAATGTCGTACAACTTATATTTTGGCCGCAGAAGTCCATCATAGTTGGCACGTCAAAAGACTGCAAGAGTAAAAGACAAGTGGAGAGAAAAGAAGTGGGTTACAGTATTACTTCCTGCTTCATTTGACAAGAAACCAATTGCTTACATACCAGTTACAGACGATGATAGTGCAGTAGGCAGAGTAATAGAGGTTACATTACATGATATACTAAAGGGAGATCCATCACAACATCAATTCAAGTTGTATTTCCAAGTTCACAAAGTAGAAGGTGAAACAGCAACTACAATATTCAAGAGATTTGAATATTCCAAGGAATTCCTTCGTAGCCTTGTGAGACGAGGATCTTCGTTGATTAGCTTTATTGCAGATGTAAAGACAAAGGACGGATACATTTTCAGAATAAAGATAGTAGCATTAACACATAAGAAATTGAATACATCTAGAAAACATGCAATCAGACTGGTTGCCCAAGAGGTAATGTCAAAGACCATACCTGAAATGACAATAGACCAATTCATTCAAGCAACAGTCTTTGGAAAGATAAATTCAGACATCATGGCAGCGGTCAAGAAGATAATTCACGTAAGACATGTAGGAATTGAAAAGGCAAAACTCATCAGAACTGCAGAGGGCGAAATCGCCTTGCTACAGGCTTGATAGATATAGCCAAGGTTTTACATATTTCATAGCATGGCAAATCAATTAGAAGTAACAATAGAATTGATTTTGCATGCAACCGAAGACACCAAAAAAATCTTTGATCCCATCTTTGAACTATTCAACATAGAAGAGGAAGAATTCATAATGGAAAAAACTCTAGGACATTATGGAAATACAATATTGCTTGCAAGAGCAACACTTGTGAAAAAACGTGCTGGAGAATTCGTTAAGAAACTGGCAGCTAGCATATCGAAAGTACAGATGAATGAATTAATAGAAAATATAGACATGTATTTTGAAGACACTTTACTCTTTTTGAGAATCGGCAAGAATGAGATTGTTAGGAAGGAAGTTAGTTTGCAACAAGATAATGCAATAAAGATCAAGATAAAAATGCCCATATACAAGAGAGATCAGATTTCAAGAAAATACATAGAATTACTAACGGTTTGAATAAAATCATCAAAGCCTGCAATGATTTAATAATATTTATCGACCTAACAGAGAAGGGAATGAGGTAATATTTTTGCCGCTCCAGTCTGAGCATCTGCTGTGAGGAAGCCGCGACGAACCGACCCAAAAACACCTTTGATCCATTTCATACGGTTCTTTTAAATAGAGTAGATCCTGTTTTTTCGCTGTGAAAACAGATTATGATATCATAATAGCAGGCGGAGGACTAGCAGGAATGATTGCTGCCCAGTCAGCTTCATACTATTCTAAACAAAGATTATCAATTCTAATAATAGATAGAAACCCCGAACCTACAATAGGCAAGAAGACCATCAATGGATGGGTTTGTGGAGATGCAGTAGGTAAGAACACTGTAGACTATATGACTGAGAGGATAAAGATTGCATGGGGAAATCCAGAGATTGAACATCCAGTAAAAGGTGTAATGGCATTTTCACCAGATCGAGAAACTTCCATTCCATTTGATGGTGATGGATATATGTTAAACAGACAGCAACTTCCACAACGTCAGCTCCGCGATGCAAAGAAAGCAGGAGTCAACATACAGTATTCTGTTGCACTAAGAGGTTTGATATACGAAAACGGTACAGTTGTGGGAGTAGAAGGAACAAATCTCGTTACAAATGAGCCATTCAAAAAGACTGCCAAAGTCGTAGTTGATGCCACAGGAGTCACATCAATGTTAAGAAACGGTCTTTCAATAAAATCAAAGATTGAGAGAAAGATTGACCGTGATGATCTAGAATCTACTGGAAGACACATTATGAAATTTGAACAAGGCATACCGGATAAGACAGATTTTGATCCTGATTATTGCATAATACATCTTGATCAAGACATTGCCCCAGGAGGATACGGATGGGTATTTCCAAAAGGCAAAAACAAAGTCAACATAGGATTAGGAGTACAACAAAAAGAGCTGATAAAAAGAAACCAGAGACTCGGAGCACATGATGATGTTACAAAATTAATTAATGATTATGTAAAGATGAACAAGGCAATAAAGAATCCAAAGCTATCAGATGATCCAATGGATTCCAACAATGTCACAGGAAACTGGCAGGTTTCTGTTAGAAGACAAAACGATTGTCTTGTTGCAAACGGATACATGCTTGTAGGAGATTCCGCATGGATGCCAAAACCACTTGATGCTGGAGGAATAGGTCCAGCCATAGTTGCGGCAACAATCTTGGGTAAAAACATAGTAAATGCGATAGAAGCAAATGATGTTAGTGAAACTGGTCTTTGGCAATACAATATTGATTTCATAAATGACTACGGATACAAAACTGCAGGTCTTGAAATTTTCAGACGTTTACTCCAGACATTAACAAATGATCAGATAAACTATGGAATGAAGCACTTTTTGTCTAAATTAGATGTAGAAGCAATAAGCAAAGGAGAGCATCCAGACTTTGGAACTGTGGGAAAACTAGGTATGATGATAAGAGGAGCACTTAATAAAAAATTGGCAGATGGTCTACGATTTACTGCGCAGCAGAATAAAGTACTTACAGAGCATTACTACAATTTCCCGAAAAAACCAGAAGGTTTTGATGCATGGCAAAAAACTCTGCACCACATACTTGATGAATCATATTCAAAAATAGAAGTATAGACGTTCTAGGAGAATTTTACAGGTATGGAACCAGTTCCCCATTGCTCTTTTATTACAAATGAATAATTCTTCGATGGATCAATCACATCATAAAAAGTCCAATCTAGAAATTTAGTATCATTAGGCACAAGAGTCATACTTCCATAGATTAGAGTATTTGTAGAATATGAGATATCATGCTGCCCATCACTCAACACATAGCTGCAAGAGTCTCTATTTTGGCACGTCATTGTAACCTGATGATCAGAATTGTTTTTCACTACAAAATGAATTGTCAGTATTGTTTTTCCATCATCAGCATCTTGAGATTCACTATTTACATAGTAGAAAGTGACAGGACCTATCACATATGGTGTTGCAGCCTGTATAGAATTTTTAATTTTTGTATCATATGCTAGTTGTTCATAACAAGTCTCTTTATCTGCGGCAGTTGCCAATTGACTGCAGTTAGTGACAACATTATCTTGTGAGATTGTAATTATTCCAGAACTTAGAAGATATTGTATTCCAGAGACAAATTCATCGTTAGAGATCACATCATTTGCCCAAAGACCTGCATTATTTTTTATCCAAGATGGAATTTTGTTGTCATGTGAGATTACAGAACCAAGAGGGATTATCAATATTTTATTTTCAATCAAGAATTGAAGACCTTTGATAAATTCATCATCTGAGATCTGGCCTTGGTTCCACAATTTTGCATTAGTTTTTACCCAATTTGGGATTTGAGATTCTGCATTTATCGGCATGAAAACAGCAGAGAACACGACTACACATAGAACACAGACAACACTAGAGAAACTAGCCATGAATAAACAGAGTGTTTGTTGAAGATTAATCCTACTAATTCCTAGTGGTAAAATGGAAGACATTTTTAAATTGAGGATAAGACTTGTACCAAACGTGCTTGCAGAATCATCATTATACATAGACTGGAATAATTCCTTTGAGGTTTTAGACAAGGCATATGCATCCAACTTGTTTGTATTAATAATAGGCCCCAAAGGCACAGGTAAGACTACACTTGTGAGAGAATTTGCAGAAAAGAAAGGAATCAAACTAGAATCAATCAACTTTAGTTTGAGAACTCGTGAAAGTCATCTAGTTGGAGCAAAGACCCTAGAAAATGGAGCCATAGGATTTGAACAAGGAATTCTAGTCAAATCTATGAAAGAAGGAAACATACTTTATCTTGATGAAATAAACTCTGCAGAAGCAGATGTCCTTCTAAGACTTGATGAGGCACTAGACGACAGAAGACAAATAGTCCTAAAGGAATCAGGGGGAGAAGTAATCAAGGCTACAAAAGGATGGTTTGTCATTGCTACAATCAATCCCCTGTCACATGTAGGTACAAAGGAACTGCCTCCACAACTATTGAGTAGATTTCCAATAAGACTCAGACTTGAGTATCCTCCAGAAGATATTGAATTTCAAATAGTAAGACAGTATTCATCAGGATCACATGAAAATGAAATAATGCAGGGAATCAGATTGGCAAATATTTTAAGACAAGCAGCTGCAGTTGAAGAGTTGTACTATTCACCCAGTTTACGTGAAACAATAGCATTTGCAAAGATACTTGATTCAGGAATCAAAACAAGACAAGCGGCAGAGTTGGTATTTGCTAACGTATATCTACAATGGGGCAGCGTAGAATTCCAAAAAGTAAATGACATCATAACATCCATGTTTGGCAATTGATGCAATCACTACATCTTAGAAATGACACATTACTTGAGATATCTACATTTCTTGTAAGACGATGGTCTGGAAGAGAATCAATCACTGTCAGTATATCTGATCAGAAAGAAGTTCAGACAAAGTTACGTGAAAACAAGATTGTAATGTTTCCATTGGAAAAATATCAAGGTACAGATTTTCAAAAATATAGACAATTTAGAACAGCTCTATGGTATGAGGCTATGCGAATTAGATATTCAAGCAAGATCCTCAGCAATGATCATGCATTTGGTTACATTCTCAACACAATTGAGACCAGAAGAATTGAAACGATTGCAAGAAAAGTTTGGCAGGGAATGGACGGAGAGATAATCTTCAGATATGGAGTATCATGGCTTTATAGACCATTATTGAATACACTCTACGGCAATACCAGAATTGTAGAAGGTTTTTCCCAGTATTTCTTACTAGGAGACATTAAGGGGGAGCTTTCACCAAATGCATTTGAGAAGGTACAAAAGGCTACAAAATTGGCTCAAGAGATAGTCAACGAAGCAATTGAAAAAAAATACGGAACAGACTGGCTTGAGAAAAAAATACCAGAAATAATCAAGGTTTTAGAGATTGACCCACTTTTAACAATTCCAATATCAATACCCAAGTTGAGTTCAGGGATGGCACTTTCAGATGACGAGTTTGTAAAAACTCTTAACAAAATTGCAAAATATCGGGAAAGTGATTTTGGAGAACTAGATCCTAAGAAAATTGCAGAAGGCAAGGAAGTATTTGAAGAATTCAAAGTTTTGCTAGAAGAAGCAAAAAGAACTGAAAACAAGGGTCTTACCAGCGAGATAATAGGTGTGAACATGCCCACTGCAACAAATGTCGATGAAACCAAAATAGTTGATACAGATTTGATAAATCACCTCAAAGCAAAATTCAAGGAATGGAAATCAGGGTGGAAAGAAGAACATGTTTTTGCAGGAGATGAGTTTGACGAGGAGACACACATGGAAGGTCATAAACCATTTATTGCAGATAGGAAGATTGCAATAAAAACAAAGATTGTGATACTGCTTGATCATTCATCAAGCATAGCAAATCAAGAAGTACAGTACAAAAAGGCCACACTTGCCTTGTGCGAGGTTTTAGAATACCTGAAAGTAAAGTTTTCAGTATATGCGTTTAACACAGAACAAAAGCAAGTAATTTGTTGGTTGATAAAACCAGAGAATTTAAAGTGGAATAACATTGCAGCCAAGAGACTTGCACAGATAAAAGCAAATGGGAGTACGCCGCTTGCTGAAGTTTACAATACTTTATTGCCATCGCTTCGTTCAAAAAAACCAGATATATTTTTGACATTAACAGATGGAGAACCATCAGATCCTGATGCAGTTCGTGCTGTTATGCGAGATCTCAAATCAATTGGAATAAAGATGGTTGCAATAGGATGTGGACCTGATACTGAGGATGCCATAACAATAGCAAACAATCTCAGAAGACTAGGATATGAACGAACTCTTGCAGTAAGTAGATTGAGTGATATTCCAAAAAGAGTTTTGAGCGTACTTGGGACTAGTTAGAATATGAAATGCCTTTCAGTTTCCCAGCCTTACGCAGATTTGATAATCAGTGGTAAAAAGACCATAGAATTGAGAACATGGAATACAAAATTTCGAGGAGAGTTTCTAGTTCATTCCCCAATCAAGATAAAAAAAGAAGCATGTAAAAAACTAGGCATAGACGAATCAAATTTACGTACAGGCGTAATCATAGGCAAAGTCGAGATATATAATGTGAAATCATATGATTCCATCGAGGATCTCAAGAAAGATCAAGACAAGCACCTTGCCACCGAGGAATTTTTACGCCACAGATACGGATTTTTGCTTAGAAAACCACAGGCTCTAAGAGTTCCAGTACCATACAAAGGTAGTTTGGGGTTTTTTGAAGTCAAAAAATTACCAAGACCATCAAACAATGACATAAAATCAGAATTGTTTGATGAAGAATACAGATACCAATGGATAGGAAAACACTAGAAATTTGTAATTTTAGATCTTGGTATTTGGGTTTTCTTTTTTGAGTTTTTCCCAGTCTGCAAGAAAGTTTTTCAGACCAACATCCGTAAGAGGATGTTTCAACATCTTACCTAGTACGTCGGGAGGCAATGTAACTACATCGGCTCCTATTTTTGCAGATTCTACTACATGCATCGGATGTCTAACACTTGCAACAAGAATTTGAGTGCCAAAATTATAATTGTCGAAAACTTCTCGCATTTCTCGTATCAGATTCATTCCATCTTGGCCGTTATCATCAAGTCTTCCAATGAATGGACTCACATATTTTGCACCTGCCTTTGCTGCGAGTATTGCTTGATTTACAGAAAAGCACAATGTAACATTAACAGGAATATTCTCAGATGTTAGGATTTTGCATGCTTTGAGACCTTCAGGTGTAAGGGGACATTTGACAACTACATTGTTTCCATATTTTCGCAATCTTCGTCCTTCCTCTAGCATTCCATCAGTATCCACACTTAGTACCTCAAGACTTACGTCGCCTTTGACAATTCGGACAATTTCTTCCATTACCTTTTTAGGATCTCCGCCTTCTTTTGCCATCAAAGATGGGTTTGTAGTTATTCCGTCAACAAGTCCCATGTCATTATACATCTTTATTGCTGAAAGATTTGCAGTATCAAGAAATATTTTCATTTTATTTGACTCCTAATGGATTTTACCGTATTAGATATATGAACTGATGTGATTCCATGTTTTTCAAGCAAGAGAGGTATCTCACTATCTCGTGCAGATTCACCAAACTGATCTTTTGCACCTACACGTTTTACAAGTACAGGATAAGTTTCAGAAACTGTTTCTGCAACTGCAGAACCAAATCCTGCCATTATGTTATGCTCTTCACATGTAACTATTCCCCCTGTTTCACGTGCAGCCTTTTCCAATAGTTCAGAATCTATTGGTTTGATTGAGAACATGTCAATTACTCTGCATGATATCCCTTCTTGTTTTAGAGAATCAGCTGCCTCAAGTGCTATACTTACAGTTATACCACATGCAACAATTGTGCAATCAGAACCATCACGCATTACTATTCCCTTTCCCATTTTGAATTCCTGATCTTTTGCATGTATTATAGGAGTTTTTGATCTTGCCAATCTCATATAGCACGGACCATACACCTGTGAAAATAGTTGTGTGAGTTTTTCCACAGATATAGTGTCTGCAGGAACAAACACTTTGACATTAGGAATTACTCTCATTATAGCAATATCTTCAATCTGTTGATGTGAGCCTCCATCAGGACCCACACTGAGTCCACCATGAGATACAACCATCTTTACATTAAGACCATTTTTTCCATTTCTTGACGGGTAAGCAATACCATTACGGATTTGATCAACACATCGGCCCGGAAGAAATGCGGCATAGGTACTTGCAAACGGAATTTTTCCTTCATTTGCAAGTCCCGCTGCAACTGTAACTAGATTTGCTTCTGCAATTCCTACATTAAAGAACCTGTTTGGAAATTTTTTTCCAAAAGGCTTTGTTTTCAGGGAATCCGTAGTGTCAGCTCCTACCACTACGATGTTAGAGTTTTCCTCACCTAATTTGATCAGTGTTTCTCCATATACGGTTCTCATGTCAGCAAATTCAGTCATGCAAAACCTGCCTCCTTGGCAATTTGTAAGAGTTCAGTCTTTTTCTTTCCAACTTCGTGTAAATCAATCCACTTGTTTACAAGATCATTTCCACCAAGAGTATGAGCATGATGAATCAAGAGTTTTCGTCTTGCATGCATTAGTTTTTTTCTAAATTCCACTATTGTTGCTCGCACATCTTTTTGTCCTATTATTGCACTTCCACCAACAAAGATTCGTGCCCCATCTGAAAAGCAAGATTCAATATTGTTCAAATCTACTCCTCCATCTGCCTCAATTAGACCCTCGAATCCTCTTTCAGTCAAGAATTTGGAGATCCTTTGGGTCTTTTCATGAATAGGTTCTATGTATTTTTGTCCAGATTTACCTGGAATTACAGACATTATTATTAGCTGATCTAAACCAGGAATGAATTTTTCAGACCAGGAAGGCAATTCCGTATCCGGATTTATTGCAAGTCCCACACTTACATCATTAGAGCGAAGCACATCATGAATTTCCCCAAAACTTGATTCATCACAAACTTCGACATGTACTGTAATTATATCAGATCCTGCATCTACATAGTTTTTGACATGTTTTACTGGTTCAGTTATCATAAGATGTGTATCAAAAGGAATTGGTGTTATTGAACGCAGTTGTTTTATTTTTTCATGATCAAATGTCTTGTTCGGTACAAATACTCCGTCCATTACATCAAGATGAATAAAATCCGCTCTTGCAAGAGCGGCTCTTTTTACTTCATTTTCTAGATTTGCCATGTCTCCAGCAATTATTGAAGGAGATATCAAAAATTGACAGTCAAGTTCTAGATTAATTATTGGTGATATCTGAGGATTTGGTGCAACTCCATGCCATTTTGGATTGTCTTCCATGTGTTCTACAGATTTTCCTTTTATGGTACGGGACACAATGATAGATGGTGTTCCTCTTGTTTGTAATGCAGAATTTACTGCTTTAACAATCTGTTCTATTCTATGACCATCAATTTCTAGTACATTCCATCCGAAAGATCTCCACTTGTCTCCAACCTTCCACCTTGCTGCATTCTTCCACATTTCAGATATATCGTCCCCTACAAGCTCCTCATCTAGCGGCATTATTCTTTCTGTGTAATCGTCTTGTTGAATGAAATTCCTATCAAGAAATACAGTAAGATTATCTACTTGATATTTTGAAGCAGCCATGGCTGCTTCCCATACTTGTCCCTCATCAGATTCTCCATCTCCGATTATAGTGTAAATATGATGATTTTTTCCATCAATTCGTGCTGCAAGTGCCATACCAGTAGAAAATGACAATCCAAGGCCAAGAGAACCCCCACAAAATTCTACCCCAGGACATTTGAAATCAGGATGACCCTGCAGTTTGCTTCCAAATTTTCTCAGTGTCTCCAGTTCAGATTTATCAAAAAATCCAGCTACTGCCAAATTTGAGAATAAACCAGGGGATGCATGACCTTTTGACAAGACAAGCCTGTCTCTATCTTCCCACAGAGGATTCTTAGGATCATACTTTAGGAACTTGAAATACATACATCCCATTATCTCTGCCATCGAGAACGATCCTCCAGGATGACCAGAGCCTGCAATAGTTATTCCTTTAATTACAAGTTTCCTTGCTTCTCGCACTTTCTTGAAGATATGATAATAATTTAGTGCCATGACCATTCCAGAATATGAATTTCAAAAATTTTGCTATGGTTCAAATTCATAGGGTTTAGCGCCTTTGGAGTAAATAAAAAGTTATTTCATAAAATATTAATTCAAAAGCAGCGTCTAGAAAATATGATTGTAGATCTTCTCCCTCTTGTGATTTATGATGACAAATGCTACCTATGCTCCAAGTTTGCCAGCATTGTTCATATTTTTTCCAGAAACAAGATCCCAATCATAGGTCATTATTCTAAAGAAGGCATGAAAATAAAATCCGAAATTTTCGATACCAATTATGATTCTACCAGAATGTTTTGGTTTGTTACAGAAAATAGTGCATATGGAGGTAGAGCAGCAATAATACCGCTAGTTTGGCACACAATTACAAGTACAAAGAATCGTCCAATCATAGGACCATTTCCGCCTACATGCAGCAAAGAATGTAAAACCATCAAGTCCTTTTTTGTAAGAACAACAAGTCTGCTTTGCAATAGTGAAAAGATTGCACTCAAACTTGGTTAATATCCACGGCTGTTTCGATCAGGAATTCCCACATTTGGATTTCTAAATCCATGTTTTTCCATCATATGGTTTAGGAATCGTATATCATCAGAGAATTTCTCTCCACATATAGAACAGTTGCTCATATACACAACTACTGATCGAGATCTTTTTTAGGTTTTGTAAACATATACAGATATGGTAAACATCCATAAGATGCACAAGATTACTTTTACCATAACACCTAATGCAAACGGTTATCTTGTTGGATGCAAGGAGATCCAGTCCCTTTTTACAGATATACACTCAGTTTCAGACATTGAAAAGACGCTGCAAAATCTCCTATCAGAGTATGTAGACAATTTTCCAGACGATGCGCAAAAGAAAGGTTTTGGCAAAGATACACCTATTGAAGTAACATGGCATGTATCTCCCAATTCAGTTGCTTTAGAATAAAGGCGCCAGCACTACTGCTTCCCAAGGGCTCTCGCACCTTAGTAACACAGTAGCGACATTGGGTTTGACTTCCGGGTTCGGTATGGGACCGGGTCGGACCCCAACGCTGTGGCCGGCTTACTTTTTTTGCTGTTAATGTTATGTATTAATCTTGCTTGAGTAGAGATATAAATTAAAGAAGAGGGTATCAGGCATGACTCATCGAGTTGCAGTACTGGATAAAGAAAACTGCCAGACCAAAAAATGTGGCCTTGAGTGTATCAAGTATTGCCCAGTAAACAAGATGGGATCAGACTGTATTGTATTAAATGAAGAGACCGCCAAGGCTCAGATTGACGAGAACATTTGCAACGGATGTGGAATTTGTGTAAAGGTTTGTCCATTTGATGCAATCACAATAGTCAATCTTGCTGAAGAGCTAAAATCAGACAAGATTCATCAATATGGACAGAATGCATTTAGGCTTTACAGAATTCCAAGTTTGAAGAAAGGTCAAGTCATGGGCTTGTTGGGAAGAAACGGTATAGGAAAAAGTACAGTTGTAGGCATATTGTCAGGAAATCTCAAACCAAATTTAGGAAATTATTCATCACCCCCAGAATGGAGTCAAATTTTAAAGCATTTTCAGGGGACAGAGTTAAAACAGCATTTTGAAAAAATATCAAATAATCAATTAAAGGCGTCCATAAAGCCACAACAAGTATACAACTTGGCAAAGGTGTTTGACGGTAATGCAAAAGAACTATTAGAAAAATATGACGAACGTGGAAAAATAAAAGAACTCGTACAGCAACTTGGACTTCAAAACTCCCTTGAAAATAAACTCACAGATCTTAGTGGAGGTGAGCTTCAAAGAATTGCAGTAGCAGTGGCAGCATCAAGAGAGGCAGATTTCTATTTCTTTGATGAACCATCGTCATATAACGATGTATTCCAGAGAATAGGAGTAGCACGAGTAATTCAAGATCTTGCAAAGATAGGAAAGAGTGTCATGGTTGTAGAACATGATTTGACTCTGCTTGATTATCTTAGTGATTTTATAGAGATTCTATATGGAGAACCTGCAGCATACGGAATAGTTGCAAACATGCTCTCTACAAAGGTTGGAATCAACGTATTTCTTGATGGATATCTACCTAATGAGAATGTAAGATTCAGAGATGCCGCATTCAAATTTGATGCATCTACATCCACCGATGAATTTGTCACAATTGAGAACATCATAAACTATCCAAACTTGGAAAAGAAATTTTCAAACTTTTCTTTATCAGTAGAGGCAGGCAGAGTTAAGAAAAGCGAAGTTTTAGGCATAGTTGGAGCAAATGCATTAGGAAAAACAACACTGATGAAGATGATAGCAGGTGTTGAAAAACCAGACATTGGCAGCATAGAAACCAAAGTAAAGATTGCATACAAGCCACAATATCTCACAAACGATTTTGATATTGAGGTTATTGCTCTTCTTGAAAAAGCATACGGAGGTGCAATACAGGAGACACCAGAAGAAGAAGTCATAATCAATCCCATGAGGATAAAAAAACTATACAACAAGTCAGTCAAGAATTTATCTGGAGGAGAGTTACAGAAAGTAGCAATAGGAGCATGTCTTCTCCAAAAAGTAGACGTCTATGCACTTGATGAACCTTCTGCGTTTTTAGATGTGGAAGACAGAATTGCCGTTGCAAAACTAATACAGAGATTTGTAAGATCATATGGTAAATCTGCAATTATAATTGATCATGACATTCAACTCATGGATTTAATCTCTGATTCTATTGTAATATTCCACGGAACACCAGGAAGAGAAGGACATGCAACAACCCCCAAATCCAAGGTAGAGGGAATGAATGAATTTCTTAGATCTCTTGATATGACATACAGAAGAGATGAGACAAGCATGAGACCAAGGGTAAACAAGCTTGAGAGCAGATTAGACAGAGAGCAAAAACAATCTGGAAAGTTTTACTATAGAAATTGACAAAGATGCTAAAACAAGCAATGGCTGGGATACTCACCGAGGTAGAGGCAGCAGAGATGTACGGTGCCTTTGATCAGATAGGAAATATCATAATACTAAGAGTTCCAGATTCTCTATTATCCAAGAGAAAAACCATCGGTGAGGTTCTATTAGACAAGGTAAAGACAGCTAAGTCGGTCTATTACCAATCATCCCCGGTAGAAGGTGATTATAGAATTAGAAGGCTAGAATTACTTGCAGGAGAGGATAATACAATAACAGAATACAAGGAACATGGATGCAGATTCAAGGTTGACGTGGAAAAAACATTTTTTTCACCTCGACTTGCAACAGAACGCCAAAGGATTGCAGATCTTATCAAGGATGGAGAAACAGTAATCAACATGTTTGGTGGTGTTGGTATGTTTTCCTTGGTAGCTGCAAAGAAGAAAAAATGTCATGTCTACAACATAGATATCAATCCAGATGCAGCAAGATTGTGCTCTGAAAACATATCATTAAACAAACTAAAAGGTACTGTTGAATCCATAGAAGGAGATGCAGCCAAAGTAGTTGAAGACAGACTACAAGACACTGGTGACAGAGTTTTGATGTTACTGCCAGAAAGATCAGATGAATTTTTGGATCATGCAATAATGTCTGCCAAAAAAAATGCAATAATTCATTACTATTGTCACATTCATGCAGAAAAAAAAGACCAAGTAGCATTTTTAGCACCGCAACATTTTCTTGGAGTGGTCAAAGTCAAATCAGAAATTTTAGGTGCAAAGATAGTAAGGCCTGTAGGACCTAGATTTTATCAGGCAGTAGTAGATGCTGCCATATCAAAATAATTTACTTGTCATCAGTTACAAGAGAAGATGGAGACGGTCTTGATGTTGCCATGTTATATCCAATCCATGATATAACCCCAAGAATACCTCCCACTGCCATGAGTACAGAGAGCTGAAGAACAATAGGACTCCATTCAGAGAGCATTAACAGATAGGCATAGAGAAAGAACCCCACTATTGCCAAGACAAATATCATCATTCCAATAGTGCGTTGTCTTGTCATAAGGCTAGAGTCTTTTTGTGACTTATTTATTTTAATCTAGTAAGCAAACTCTATTGCCATTAGATATGCGTCTTCACCATCACGATAGTACGCCTTTAGTCTCTGTTTTGTAACAAATCCAATCTTTTCATACAATCGCACAGCCTCATTGTTACTACATCTGACTTCAAGATACAGCTCATCAGATTTTTTCAACTTTACTCCTGCAATTGCTTCCTGGACCAGACCTTCTCCAATTCCTTTCTTTCTATGTTCAGGAAGCACTGCAATGGATACGACATGACCCTTTTTTACAAATCCAAGTTTTTTGAAGTTTGAAAAGCCATATTCAATTTTGCACATAATATATCCAACAAGTTTCTTGTCAATTTCAGCCACTAAGAAGGCTTCAGGTAATTCAGCAAGTAGGCTTTCATAGAAATAATCAGAATAATGTTCAGGCAATGTTTTGAGGTTTATCTCCATTGCAGGGATAAGATCAGACAAGTCACATCGACGAATTACGCAATTTCCAATTTCTCTTAATGCTACTTGCATTGTTATGGATACTTGAATAATTAATTATTTAACTTTAAGCAAAATAAGAGAGAAATAATTAAAGCCAGCAGTAGGTCATAGTCAGGCATATCATCTCTTGACGAAATTCTATCAGTGGTTTCCTCTCATTTTAGAGTAATAGGATTCAATCAAAGCCCAGTAGTATTACAAGTTGAGATTTCTGGAGATAACGTAACTGAGCAATTTCGCCAATTAGTTCAAAAGTTGGAAACAAAAAACATTCTGGTTAGGCTAGAATCAGATTCAGGAAGAATGTTCTTACTTATTTCACGATTTGAACCTCCCAAGTCACGTAGGTCATGGATTCCAAGGGCACTGTTTGCAGCAACAATAGTGACAGTCATGATCGATGGCTACTATCGAGCAGTAGGTATGAATTCAATAGTGAAAGGCGATGATCCGTTTTACGTAGCCGTTTTGTATACAGCGTCACTTATTGGAATACTAGGAATACACGAACTTGGACACATGATTGCATCAAAAATTCACAAACTTAGAATCAGTTGGCCATATTTTATTCCAGGAATTCCAGTACTTGGATTTGTTCCAACTTTTGGTGCACTAATTATGTCCAGAGGACTAATTGTAAATAGAAACATACTTTTTGATGTAGGTATTTCCGGCCCAATAGCAGGCCTCATAATAGCAATAATAGTATCCACATATGGTGCATCTGTATCCCCACTGATACCAACTTCACAGGCTCAGGAACTTGCAGAAAAGTTAGGTCTTGTGGATCTTCATTCAAGTGTGATAATGGATGCCACTATTGCACTTGTGGGAAAACATGTACCACATCAAGAACTTGTAATGTCTCCTGTCTTGCTTGCTGCATGGTTTGGATTTCTCATAACATTTCTTAATCTTTTACCTGCGTGGCAGCTTGATGGAGGACACATTGCAAGAGCAACATTTGGTATAAAGTGGCACAGAATTTTGACATATGTAAGTATAGGAATACTTGCTGCAACAGGATATTACATCATGGCATTATTTGTCTTGATTTTTAGTATGAGAAGTATGGACGTAAGACCACTTGATGATATATCACCACTATCGAAGAAAAGAAAGAAAATGTTCATCATAGTCATGATACTTGCATTTCTTTGCGCCCCCCTGCCATTTTCTATTTTACCTCAATAGAATGCGGGAGCCATCAGAAATTATTGCAATCTTTTGTCGTTCCCCATATGTTTTAAGAACATAATCCAGAGTTTCTTTTGCACCACTAAATGGAATCATTCCTAATTTTTCTTTCGTATACAAATATGGAAGAATAGATACTATACCTATTCCAAATTTCTTGCGTACCTCAGTTAGAAATAGAAGATCTTCCATTCTATCTACATATTTGGAAGGGCTCTTTAGCCTGTCCAGATTCATTCTACCTTCCACATACTGCTGTATGGCTTCAGAACCTAGCCCTCCCTTGCATTCTGCAAGAAGTATTGCTAATCCTTCATCTTTAATTGCATTATAACAATTCCATAGTGATGAAAGAGATCTGCTCAATGTTTCGTTACTTGTTTCCTTTCCAGTACTGATTATTGCTACCTTGTGTTTTTCTGATTCTTGAGTTGCAACAGAGGATAAGGATTTTGCCAGTAAGAAAGTTGATGATGGATGACCTGCTGCAATATCAACAATCCCTGTTTGATTTGCTACAATCTCTATAGATGATATTTCAAACCCATCTGTGAATTTTTTTGCAACCTGCATTGTTGATACATCATAACCAGGCATAGGAAGATTTCCCTCTCTTTTTTCATATGCTTCAAGCATGTTGTCTCTTCCAAATCTACGTAATAGTTTGGTAGATACTGTATCATATCCAAATAAACCATCAAATTCCATTTCATTGATAAAAACAAGATTAGCATTAGAAAATTGTGCAGAATCAAATTCAGATATAGATATTTCAGGATCAGCAAAGATGTTTTTTATAGAATTCAGATTTGGTTTGTCTACCAGGAACTTCGGTTTTGGTAGCGATTTTTTTACGCATATTTCAACCAAAGATGAGATTATTTTTTGAATGTTCTTTGAATGTTCTAGTATCACAAATTCTGTGGGTTTTGACATGTCAAGAGATTCTAGTTTTGAGACAATTCCAGAATCAGATAAAGGTGCACCACCAGGGACAATTTGTTTTTCTAAATTCTCTGCTTTTACATCAAGCACAACATCTGTAGGCCCATAACTTAACCAAATTTCTGGCATACCATACCGAAGGGACAGTTAAAATAAATCTAGTTCGGTAAATTTTGCTGTGGATTTTGTCAAAGAGTTTGCAATATTCCTGCAAAAAAGCGGTGCAATCAAGTTTGGAAACTTTAGGCTTTCAAGTGGAAAAGACAGTGCATACTACATAGATCTCAGACTAGTACCAAGTTTTCCACATCAGTTCAGAAAGATGATAAAATCACTCCAGAGTTTGATATCAGATAAGATAGGTCTTGATAGTTTTGACTATATAGCATCAGTTCCAACATCAGGACTTGTGATAGCGTCTGCTCTATCTATTGAAGCTGTAAAACCCCTTATCTACATAAGACAAAAACCAAAGGATTATGGTACATCCAGCCTAATAGAGGGAAAGATACCAGAAGGATCAAGAGTTGTCCTGGTAGATGACGTAGGAACAACAGGTCATTCTCTACTTCACGCAGTCAAGGCACTAAAAGAAGCCAAAATGAAGATAGAGCATGCATTTGTCATAGTCAACAGACTTGAAGATGCACGTAAAAACCTAGAACAAGAAGGTGTGAAATTATATGAAATTACAGATATTCTTGCACTTGCAAACATTTTACATAGTGAAGAGATGATTGATAGTCAAACCATTGACAGAATCAACAGTCAAATGTCAAAGTCCTGATTTAAATTAATTTTTGCAATTAACTTTCATAAATCATCAGTCTTTTTTCTTCCAAAAGAGTATGTAGATTATGTACTGAGCGATACACATCAGATTCTTTTTTTGCTCCAGTACATACAAGTTTTCCAGATGCAAATAGCAATATGACCGTTTTAGGGTCAAGCATCCTATGTATTAATCCAGGAAATTGTTCTGGCTCATACATGCTTCTTGGAAGATTACGTGCTGCTTGTTCAAGATGTATCTTGCCACCAAGATTTGCAGATGCGACAATGTTTTGAATTACAATCACTGCATCTTTTTTTATTTTAACTCCTCCCTTTCGCAAAATTTGTACAACACTTCGTACTGCCTTTATGGATTGTTCCTCTGATTTTGCTCCAGTGCAAACCATTTTCCCAGAACTGAAAATTAATGTAGCAGTTTTTGGAGATTTTATTCTGAAAACTAGACCTGGAAATTGATCAGGATGATATTCAACATCAGGAAATGTCTGAGTGATTATATTAAGATCAAGTCTTTGATCAATTGAAGCAGATGCCACAACGTTTTCTATACTTACAATAGGTTTTGTTTGGGGCATTTCGGTGTTTAAATACGCGCTTTATATATACTCTATAACATTTGGGATAAAATCAATGATTTGATCATCACTAGTGTAGGCAGCTCAGACAAATGCCTTTACATCATCAGGTCAGTTATAACTCTGATTCTTCATTGCGGCCAAATGAAAATAAGTTACTGCTTATTTTAAAATTGACATATCAAAACAAAAAATTCAAAAAATAATCAGATTAGAAAACAAGTATAGAAAAATATCAAATAGAGAAAATGAATTAGTGGGCCCAAAGGGCTTCGATCCCTTGGCTCACCGGTTATGAGCCGGTTACTCTACCAAGCTGAGTTATGGGCCCTACGAAAGAGCAAAATTGACACGCGCTATAAAATAGTATAGAGTTAACAGTAAGCATTGTAGCAGCTGTCAAGTAGCATATTTTGAGCAGCCATTGATTTTATTGCAATTTGAACCAATTCATCCTCTCTTGATGCAGGAGTTTTTTCCAAGACTTGTCTCCACAGAGCAGCATGTCTAATGTCAGCTTCTGCATGCAATCTGAAATATTCTATTGCCCTATCATCTGATATTCCATAGAATTTTCTCAGTCCATCAATTTTTGTGAGACTGATTTTTGGTATTTCTTGTTCTAGAGCATACATTGCTGCAGCACCGCCCTCAAAAGAATTCATCAGTGAAGAAAGATTAGAAACTGCTTGTTTTGTCAAGTCAAGTCCTTCATATGTACTTAGGTCATTTTGGTGTACACCTAAAGATTGTGCAAAATTCATCCATGGTGCAATATGTTCTGATTCTTCATCCCTGTTTAATGCAATTGCGTCTTTGAGCTCACCCGGGCTATTTGTCATAATCTTGTCTACAAACAAAGGTACCGATTTTACTAGCTGCAAGTATTCTCTTGAATAACCGTTAAGTGAATCAATTGATAATTTACCCTCATTCCACATAACATAGAATTTGTGCTTTAACAGACTTTGTTCTTCAATTATCTTGTCAATTCTCTGAATAAGGGAATTCATGCGAATTATCAAATTCTAGCAATAAAAAAATCTTTTGAAATGGCTTCAAAAGGATTTTATGGATATAAAATAGGATGCAAGTTGGGCTCCAGTGGTGTAGACCGGTCAAGCATGTGGGACTTTCAATCCTACGACCCGGGTTCAAATTCTTACATGATGAAAATCCCGGCTGGAGCACCACTTCAAAAGCATTAATATCCTAACTAGGTCTTACGATAGCTAGTGCAGATGATTGGATAGAAAGAATTTTGAGATAAATCCGCTCATAAAAGACTTTGAAAATTACATAGGCAAGGTTGATCTTGCAATAAAACAAGAATTAGAGTTGTATTCAGCATCTGAGTTTTTTGAGCCTCTACAATACGCCCTTGAAGGCGGGAAAAGAATTAGGCCACTGATTCTAATCTTATCTGCAGAGAGCATAGGAAAATGTGATCAAAATGCCTATTCTGCATCATGTGCGGTTGAATTATTGCACACAGAATCTGTTATACATGATGACATAATAGACAACGAAATATTACGAAGAAGAAAAGATCCTTTCCACATAAAATATGGATACAATACAAGCATAATTACTGGCGATTTTGTTCTTGGTTTAATTTTGAACATTTCATCCAGACTTGACAATGCAAGAATAGGACGAGAGCTTGCAATCACGGCTATGATGATGAGTGAAGGCGAAATGCTTGAGACAAGACTAGAAACAAGTGAAGATGTAACATTTGATGATTATGTCAAGGTGATGGAATACAAGACTGCCACAGCATTTGAGGCAGCTGCAAAGATAGGGGCAATCTTAGGAGGTGGCACAGAAGAGCAAATTTTAGCTCTTGCAGAATATGGTAAGAATATGGGAATTGCATATCAAATACGAGATGATTTACAAGATTGGAATAATGAAGACAAGCTGTTTAACATATTAATCAAAAAGAGTTCAGATCCAAGAGTTGTATTTGACAAGATGGAGATAATGCTTAACACATATTCAAAGAAAGCAAAGACAACTCTAAGAAAGATAAATGAAGGTCCTGCAAGAACAAGATTAGAGAGTCTTTTAGATCTTACTATGCTTAGTGTATAGCTGGCAATCCACTCATTATTGGAACTGCAGATTTTGCAAATTGGATTATTGGGTCTGGGTAGACACCTATTCCAACTATGAATATTATTGAGAATATCATCACTGTAATTACAGACTTTGGTTCCTTGACTCTCTTTTGTTCTCCATCATCTTCAAAGTACATCTTTCGTATTATCCAACCATAATAAGCCAGTGAAAGAGCACTGTTTAGTACTCCAGCTATTGCAAGATACGGAGCCCAAGATACAGTGTGCCCTGCATCTATTGCAGAACCAAATAGCATCAATTTACTCCAAAATCCATTAAGTGGTGGAACACCTGCTAGAGCAAGTAATGATATAGTAAGACCAAATGCGGTAATGGGCATTTTTTTGCCAAGACCTTTTATCTTTTCAATATGGGTAACTCCAAGAGTTGTAACTATGCCTGCAACTGCAATAAAGGCAGCAGCTTTCATTACAGAATGATTCAATATGTGAAATAGCGACGCTTGTATTCCAATTGGAGATATTGGTGCAACACTAAGACCAATTAGGATGTATCCGGCCTGACCTATACTTGAATATGCAAGCATTCGGGTAAGATTTCTTTGTCTTATTGCTGCCAAGTTTCCTACAGTCATTGTAACTATAGCAATTACGGCAAGTGCAAATGCCCAGTGGAGGTTCAAAGCTATTGCGCCCATAATTACTACTCGCAGTGCTGCTGCAAAGCCAGCTTTCTTTGTACCAGCTGCAAGCAATGCTGCGATTGTAGGTGGAGAACCTTCGTATGCGTCGGGTAACCACATATGGAATGGAACAAGACCAATCTTGAATCCAAATCCTGCAATGAACATTCCCACTGCAAGAATGGCAAGAGGCATCATGTCAGGCGATAGATGTGAAAATCCTGCAATCACCTGTTCGATGTTGGTAGAACCTGTTAGACCATACGCGATAGATATTCCATAAATTATGATTCCAGATGATAAGGCTCCAAACAAAAAGTACTTGATAGCAGCCTCGTTTGATGATGGATCTTTCTTTAGATATCCAGCAAGCACGTATGTAGGAATACTCATGAGTTCCCAAGATACAAACAACATGACTAGATCAGTAGAATATGCAATCAGTACCATTCCAATAGAGGAAAGCAAGATCAGAGAATAGTATACAGCAGGATTTGCCCTATTGCGCATATAGTTAAACGAACCAACTGTCGTCATTATTCCAACAATTAGCATTGCTATTGCAAAGAATGAACCAAACTTGTCATCTACAAGTACATTAGATGAAAATATTGCAGACTGGGTTATTTGTTTTGTAATTATCTGATATATGACAAAGCCTATTGATGTAAGCAGTGCACCAAGTGTTATGATTCCATAAACTGAAGAACCTTTTTCTTTTCTTGCCACATTTATGACAGGAATTAACATTCCTATTGTTCCCAGTATCAGAGTTAACATGATTGGTGTTGATGTAAAGTCTATCATTTTCTATCTCCTAAATTAACAACAGGAATACTACGATTAGTATACCTACTCCAAATATGTATAGATAAGATTGTGAGACTCCGGTCTGTGTTGCTTGCATTATTCTTGCTCCACCTGCCATAGTCCTCTCAGGAACCACGTTGAATCCCTCCAACACGATATTTTCAAAGTATTTGTAAAGACCACGAGCAGCATATAGTGGAGCTACCACAAATGCCCAATAGATTATTGCGTTAAGATACCATCTATTTAGGAAGAATTTATGAATTGCATAAAAGAAAATATTTGAATTTACAAATTTAACAGGATCGACAAATCTTCCAATGTAGAATATGTATCCTAGTCCAAATCCAATTGCAAATGCAGCAAGCGAAGCCATCAAAGCTATTGGATTAACACCTTCCAAGAATCCTCCAAGTAATGGTTGAGATTCAGTAGCAACTATATCCATACTTGATTTGATTCCAAATGTAGAGCTCAAGTAGTTGACAAATAGATCATGAATTTGGTGTTCAAATGCAAGACCCATAACACCAATTCCAATTGTGAGTACAGCAAGTATTCCATATGGAATCCACATTGATGGGCCAGCTTCGTGTATGTGATGCCCTTCTTTTTCTAATTCTTCTACATGTTTACTCTTGTTACCAAAGAATACCAAACCTATCATTCTAGTTGTATAGAATGCGGTAATTACAGCAGTAATAACTGCTATTGCAAACAATGGAATTGCCCAAGTGCTACCAGACTGATACACGGCACCAAAGATTGCATCCTTACTCCAAAATCCAGTAGATATGAACGGGGCTCCCATCAATCCAAGTCCTGCTGCCCACATGAATACATATGTCTTTTTCATGTACTTTCTAAGACCACCCATATCAGTCATGAATCTAGAACCTACAATGTGTAACAGAGAACCAGCTGCCATGAACAAAGAAGCTTTGAACATAGCATGTGAAATCAAGTGGAAGAATCCAGCAGTATAACCATCAACAAATTGTTTAGACAGACCTGCTACACCAAGAGCCATCATCATATAGCCTATCTGTGATCCAGTAGAATATGCAAGAACTTTCTTTATTTCAGGATGTACCATTCCTTGAGTAGCAAGCAAGAGTGCAGTTATGGCTCCAACCCAGGCTATTACTTCAAAGAATTGATCCATGTTTATTCCAATTGCAGCAAGTGCAAAGAAGAGTGGAGCAAGACGTGCCACCAAGAATACACCAGCTTTTACCATGGTTGCAGCGTGAATGAGTGCGGATACAGCAGTAGGTCCAGTCATTGCTTCAAGCAACCATTCATTGAGTGGGAATTGTGCTGACTTACCTATAGCACCACCAAACAACAACACTGCGGCAGGAATGAGCAAGTGTTGTGCAGACATGGCAGTAGCCCAGCTTGTATTTGCGGTAAGTTCTCTAAATCCAAAAGTTCCAGCAAATGCAAAGATAAGGAACATTCCTGCAAGCATCATGATATCACCTACTTTTGTCATGATGAATGCCTTCATTCCAGAATGAGTTGGAGAGTAATAATCTACCAGTCCGAGCACATGTCGTCCCTCTACTCCCACATGATCCTTCTTCTTGTCCCTATACCAGAATCCTACTAGTGCATAAGATGCAAGACCTACTCCTTCCCAACCAAAGAAGAGTTGCAAAAAGTTGTCTGATAAAACAATAAGCTGCATAGAGCCTAGGAAAAAGGCCATCCAGAAGAAGAATCTGGTAAGATCCTTGTCGCCTTTCATGTAGCCAGTACTGTACACAAATATCAAAAATGAAATCCATGCCACAATGTTACTCATTATTACTGCAAGTGGATCAGCAAGGACACCAGCTTTGAGTCCAATAGATGAAATCCACGGTATTTGGTTATGAATTTCATGATTACCAAGTGCAGCTGGAAGTAGAGTCACTGCAGATATTGCGCTTGCAAGAGCAAATGCTACTGCGACCCAGCCTGTTGATCTTTTCGATACTCGGCCAAAAGCAGGTATTATCAATGCGGCTACAAATGGCAATATCCAGATTGCCCATACACTCAAGTCTCCAAATCCAGAACTAAAATCAAAAGGTAAGATAGCCATGTCTAAACTCCTACAAGTCCCCTCATGAAAGGAATTATTTGGTTAAAGAAGATGTCAGGATATATTCCAATAACAACACTAAATCCTGCAAGAACCATCATTGGGCCTGTTACATACCAATTGGCTTCTCTTGTATTTTCCAAATGTTCTGGAAGTTTTCCAAAGAAGACTCGTTTTATCATCCACAAGATGTATGCCATAGTAATTACTGTTGCAACAAGACCCAGACCAAATGTAATCATTCTAATCATAGAACCCTGTTGGATGGCAGTTTGTAATGCACCATAGAACATGGTCCATTCGGACATGAATCCACTTGTTGGTGGAACGCCCATCAATGTTAGAGCTCCAATCATAGAGCATACTGCAGTTATTGGCATTTTTCCTGCAAGTCCTCCCATCTGTGTTATACTTCGAGTTCCTACTTGCAAGATTATTGCACCGGCCATCATAAACAAAATTACTTTACCCAAGCTGTGAGAGACAAACAACATTTCGGAGCCAGAAAGTCCAAGTGCAGAAGCAGAGCCAATCCCAAACAAGATGTAACCCATTTGACTAATACTAGAATATGCAAACAATTTCCTAATATCATCCTGGACTAGTGCCATGACTCCACCATAGATCATTGTGGCCAAGCCCCAGATATTCAATGCAAGAGCAAAGTGTTCATACTGACCTGGCATCAGCATTATTATCAGTCTAAAGAAACCATATGCACCGACTCCAAGCATTGCTCCAGACGATAATGCATTAAGTGGTGTAGGCGATGCCTTGTAGACATGTGGTAGCCACATGTGAACTACAAATGAGGCCATCTTTACTGTGAGACCAACTATTATTGCAACTGCTGCCAGTCCTAGAACATGTGGCGGAATTCCATGCGTTTTGATATCAGCATAGTTAAAGCTACCAACACTTAGACCAATTGAAAGAAAACCAAGTAAGAGAATTACTGCACCTACATGAGTCCAGAAGAAGAACAATAATGCAACTCTTCTTCTTGACTCATAACCCCAAAATGCTAACATGAAAAATGCAGGAATAAGCATAACCTCAAAGAAGACATAAAATTCTATCAGATTGGTTGCAAGGACAGTACCAAGCATTCCCATTGCCATGACAAGGAAGAGTGCATAGTATGCACCAATTTGGTGGTTGACATGATCTTTAGTAGCTGTAGATTCAATTATTTCAGTTCCTCCTCCAATCAATTGTTTTTCTTTCATTTTTTCTTCAAACACTTTAGTGATTCTTGAAACCATGTATGGTTTTGAGAAGAGAGCAACCAATGTAGATACAACATAGATGATGATTGCAAATGGGGATGCAAGACCATCAAGTAATAAACCAAATTCACCAAATAACTGAGTCCATTGATAGTGTTCCTCATATGATGTTCCAGATAATGCGGGAGTGATTACCAGAACTGTGCAATATAACAACAATCCAAAGCTAAACAATGCCGCAGCTGTTGCACCAATCTTACGTCCGAGGAAATATGCTACTGGTGAAAGCAGCAATGGTAAGAATATAGCTTGTAATAGTACGAATTGCATTATCCTTTCAAGCTCCTAAAGTCTGCAATGTCAATGTTTCTGTACATTCTATACGCTACTATTACCAGTGCTAGTCCAACTGCAACTTCTGCAGCAGCTATGGCAATGGAAAAGAGAGCAAATGTTTGGCCTTGACTGTTTGGTATGTATCGTGAAAATGCCACCAAGTTTAGATTAGCAGAATTAACAACCATTTCAATTCCAAATAACATACGAATTGCATTTCTCTTTACAGCAATTCCATAGATTCCAATGGCAAGTAATGCCACTGAAACTAGAATAAAATCAATCAGCCCGTTGGTCATTTATTACATCCTCCCTTCTTGCCAGTGTCATTGCACCAATAATCGATGATGCTAGAATTAATGCCATCACTATTAATGCAGGTGAATAATATGTTAGAAAATCTTCTCCAATCTTTTTGTAATCTACTGCTGATGAGTGTGTATCCATTGTTTTCAGCCCAGAACCAATTATTATTGTTCCAATACCTAACATGAGTACTATCATTAGCCCAATACCGGCATATCTTCTACGTTTATCCTCAACTTTGTTGAAGATCAAATCTCGTCTTACCAACATGACTGTAAACAATATGAGAACTGCAATAGAGCCAACATATACCGAGAGTTGAAACATTGCTACAAATGGAGCATCAAGCAATAAGAAGAACCCTGCAACGCCAGACAGAGTAAGCATCAATGCTATTGAACCATAAATCAATGATCTAATTTCAAGTGCTACAATTGCGGAACCAATTGTTAGAACAGAAAGAGCTAAAAATACAGAATCAACCATGTGTAGCACCCCTGTCATCTATCTTTATTTCAACATCCTGTGAAATCTTTGGTTTTATAGCAAGTTGTGCCGGGGTGTAGATAAGAGCAGATTTTGTAAAGGAAGAAAGCTCATAGTCGTTGGTCATGTATAATGCATAGAACGGACATGCATCTACACATAAACCACAGAAGACACATTTACCATAATCTATCTGTGGCATTATTGCTTTCTTGTTGTGTTTCCAAGTTTCGTTAACCTTGACCATACTTATGGCCTCTGCAATTCCCTCACATGCTACAGAACAAAGCTGACAACCAGTACAGTGTTCGTGATATAGTATGTGTCGTCCGCGTAGTCCAGCTATTCCTACACCAATTTCAGGATTGAATTGAAAACCATCACCTACAAATTTTAATTTCTGTTCAGGATAACGCAGAGTGAATCGTTTTATTGCAAGATGTTTCACACCCGAATTCAGGGCACGTATTATTCCACCTATGTTACTCAATGTAATAATCCCCCAGGTCCCAAGACACCTGCGTATAGCAATCCGAGAGCTATAAAGATGTTAACGAATGCAAGACCAATTAATTTGTACCAACCAGTATGCAATATCATATCAATTCTGACTCTGGGGAAGACTCCACGAGGTAACAATATCAAAAGTATAACTCCTACAGTTTTTATCACAAACCACAACGTTCCGTTAAGCATATCTTGATCAAAGAGTGGCAATCCTGGGAACTTCGCAGTTACTGGACCAATTGTTATTCCTTGAGTAATGATATCTTGCGGGAACGGAGGCCAGACCATTGGACCATTCCAACCACCAAGGAATAGAACTGTGAACAATCCTGCAAATGCGTATAATTTCAGATAGGTTCCAAGTTGAATCAATCCATACATCATTCCAGAGAACTCTGTCAACCATCCAGCTACGATTTCACTTTCTGCTTCGGGAAGATCAAATGGAACTCTTTCAAGTTCTGCCAGTATTGTAATGAAAAATACTATAGCACCAATTGGAAGGAATGTGATCCACCAAAAGTGTTCTTGAGATTCTACAATGTGTGAGAGGTTGAGACTGCCAGAGAGTATTACCACCCCCAACAGAGACAATATCAATGGAATTTCAAATGCAACCATTTGATGGAGTGCTCTAAGACCTCCAATGAAGGTCCACTTGCTATTTGCTGCCCATGCAGTAAGTACTGCAATTATTGGGAAGAAACCAATTACGGCAAATACTGCTAACAAACCAACACTTGGATTTGCAACAACCCAACCTGGTGCAACTGGAATAAGAGAAACAAATGCGCCTGCCGTTCCTACAAATAATAATGGACCAACCCAGAAGATTGGTTTGTCAGCCTTTGCAGGAATGATAATTTCCTTACTCATTAATTTGAAACCGTCTCCCATCAGTTGTAGTATTCCTTCTATTTTTCCACAATACAGTGGTCCTACTCTAAGCTGTATTTTTGCAAGGAACTTTCTTTCAACAAATATGGTAGCAGCTGCAAGGAGAGCAGCAAATCCAAATCCTGGAAATGCCATCACCCTAAAAATGGTTGTATGCATGAAACTTTTTACAATTGGAAGTGTACGTGATGGGTCTGCCATCCAGGTCATTGCCAAATATGGCGTCATAAATTGACCATTAATTACAGGAAGTTTGATGTAGAATAGAACAATGAAGACTATTGGTAATCCAACAAGACTGAAGATAAGAAGTACCCAGAAGATTAGATCAAATAAAGAAGCTATGAATCTACTAAGTCTAAACTGAGGTGCTATAGTAGACATTATCTATCTGCCTCCACAGGCCAATAATTAAGACCCCAATAAACTGCCGGCATGTTTCCAAGTTTTTCTCCTTTTAACAAATAAGGCATACAAATCAAATTTCTAAATGAACCAACACTGATCTTCACTCTATAAGGCTCCGGTCTGTTGTTAGATACAATGTAATATCCAACTGCTCCTCTGCCAGATTCTATTCTGCGATAAACTTCATCATTTCCTCCTTTTGGATTTGGTTTTAATTTAGTGCGGACAGAACCAGATTTTGGCATCTTTCTTAATGCATCTTTTATGATTCTGCAGCTCTCAAACATTTCAAGATAAGGTACACGAGATCTTGCATAAGAATCACCTTCTTTCATCACTATAGATTGAAAGTCAAGATTTTCATAGACATCATATGGTTCCTTTTTCCTTACATCAAAGTCAACACCAGATGCTCTTAGTACTGAACCAGTTGTACCAAGTCGTATAGCATCAGTCTTGGATAGGATTCCACTTCCCTCTGTTCTTGCTTTCAGTAACGGATTTTGATAGAATACAGCCTCATATTCTTTGAGCCTCTTTTCAAAGTACTCAACTTGACGTAAGCATCTCTCCTCAAAATTTGATGGTAAGTCATTTCTGACTCCACCAGGAACAAGATATGCATGTGTGACTCTAGCACCAGACATTGCTTCCAAGAGATCAATGAAAAGTTCTCTGTCACCAGCTGGCCACATGAACATTGTCGAGTGACCCATGAATATACCGTAGATAGCTAACCAGTACAAGATGTAAATACAACGATTAAGTTCTGCTGCAATCACTCTGATGTACTTTGCTCGTTCCGGTACTTCAATTCCCAACAACTCTTCTACTGAGAGACAATACGGATACAAAATATTAGAAGAATCATGTATTACAGGTCTTTCAAGATGAGGAATATTTTGTATGTAATTTCTATACTCAGCCATTTTCTCTTCCCCTCGGTGTACATAACCAGGATCAGGATCACATGAAACAATATAGTCACCGTCTACTTTGATTATCAATCGCATATGTCCAGAACCTGGGTGTTGTGGACCTACGTTGAGCGTCATTATCTTCTCATCCACAGTTTCAATATGCATTCCGGGTGGTAGTTGTGTAGTCATTTTATCTTCCCTTTATCTTGAAGTCCTTTCTAAATGGAGGTATATCTGCCCAATCTTCTGGTAAAAGCAATCGTCGCATATCAGGATGTCCTTCAAAGTATACACCAAACATTTCAAAACACTCTCTTTCATGAAATTCTACACTATAGAATATGTCACGCAATGAAGGAGTTCTAGACATATCAGATCCTGGATTTGGAACATCTTCTCTTGGAACTCGAGTTGCAAGAGCAAATATTTGTCGTCCAAGCTTTTCATCAGTATAAGATCCCAAGTGATAGATTACCTCAATTTCTTTTGAATCAGGATAATCAACGCCGGATACAGATTCTGCATGATCATATTTTAATTCATCCCGGATAAACTTGGCAACTGATATAATATCTTCTCTTTTAGATGTAACCCTAATTCGATCAGACCGTACATAATCAACACGCACCTTGTCTCCAAACTTTGAAGAAATTTTGTCTGCCAAAGATTTTTCAAATTCTGGAATTGGTTTTGGTTTGACAGGTACATCAGGAGATAAATCAAGTCCCTTTTCTTCATAGAATTTTTTTGCTTCATCTTTTGACATGGACTCTGGCTTATTGCCCGTAGTTTTCTCCTCGCCAGTATCCTTAGCCTCTACGTCCTTGTCAATTCCAGAGCTCATTGCTATTTGGCCTTTGTCCGTTTAATTTTTTCTTGAAGTAACATGCATCCTTGAATCAAAGTTTCAGGTCTTGGAGGACATCCCGGAACATAGACATCAACAGGAAGAACCCCATCAATTCCTGGAAGCACGTTATATGAGTCAAAGTATAATCCTCCAGTTATAGCACAGGCACCCATTGCAATCACATATTTTGGATCAGGCATCTGATCATACACCATTCTCAATCTAGGAGCCATTTTTCTGGTAATTGTTCCCATCACTACAATTAGATCACATTGTCGAAGAGAACCAAATGCTTCGATGATACCAAATCTTTCAACATCATATCTAGGACTGGATGCAGCACCAAATTCTACACTGCAACAAGCAGTCTCAAGATGGACAGGCCACAGAGAGTAGATCCTACCCCAGTTTATTGCATAATCAAATGGTTTTCCTACTGCTCTAACTAGAATATCACCAAGTTTTCCTACCAGAACGTTTGTAGCATGAGGAGAATTTTCCGGACTAACTAATTCTTTTAACATTATTGCTTCCCATCCCGAATCTTTGTTATATTCGATTTAAAAGTTACCAAATGTCTTTCCTCCCAGCTTGATATAATGCAAAGGCAAAGGCTGCAAAGATTATAGCAAGAAATCCAATTATTGGAAGAGTTGCGGACTTTGGAAGATTTAGTATACTGCTGCCCCAGGCATACAAAAAGATCGCTGCTACATCAAAGACTACAAACATGAGCACAAATGAGTAATATTGCATCATAAAGTGGGTACGTCCTTCGCCCTTTGGAACCTGACCAGACTCCATAGGCAGGAACTTGACAGGGTTAGGAGTACGTCTTGGAGCGATCATTCTAGATAGGATTAGAGTTGGTCCTGTTGCCACTATTGCAAAAGTGAATAATAATAAAATTGGACTGAAACTACCAGCAGCTTCTCCTACCAAAGTAGCTAACAAGCCAGTCGGAGAGTATAAAAATCTATGCACATTCTACGATCATAATTTTCATTGTAAACAAAATTTTCAAGAATTTTATCAAAATTAAATAATATATTCAATTGTTCAAATATCCTCAAATTGACTACATGATTTCTAAAATGATTGATATATGACAGCAGGAGAGTATCAATATGGTAAATGTAGGACAGAAGGCACCACCTTTTACCTTAGTAGATACAGAATTAAAAATGCGAAGCTTGGATGAGTTTAAAGGAAAAAAAGTTGTCTTGTCATTCTTCGTGGCAGCAAGTTCTCCTGTATGTACAAAGGAAATGTGCACCTTTAGAGACGAGTGGAATGAAATATCAAAACTTGGAGCACATGTAATTGGAATTAGTAATGATGGACCATTTGCAAACAAAGCATTTGCAGAAGCTCAACACCTCAACTTTCCAGTACTTGGAGACTACAAGAGTAAAACCATAAGAGACTATGATGTTCTAATGCCAGACTTGTTGCATGTAAAAGGGTATGATGCAGCAAAGAGATCTGTATTTATTGTAGATGAGGCAGGAACTGTTGTCTATAAATGGGTTTCAGACAATCCGTTGTTAGAGCCAAACTATCAAGAGATCATGGACTTTCTAAAGAAGAAATAACATCTCTTTCAATTTATTTTACAAATATATTACATATCAAATATTTTATAACTAAAATCTAAATATCAAGAAAACAACTAAGATAGAGTGACATTCAAACAAGAAAATTACAAAAATAATTTAGAAACTCGATCTAAAAAACAAAAATCACTACAACGTGAATTTACCAGCCTAATAATAAAAATAATATCAATCGCAGTGACATCATGGGTTGGGTTAACAATCTTTGAGATATTTGCAGCACCTATGGTAGGATTAAAACATCCCCATATTCAAGCAGCAGAGACAGTTGTTACAATAACACTTTCACTAATAGCAGTTATTGCAGTTAGACGCATACTAAAAGAATTTTCACACAAGATACCTGCACAATTTTCTGCAGGCATTTCATTTTTTGCAATAATTTTGATATCATTGATTTCCAGCATATCGTTGCTATACCAATGGAATGTAGCACCAGAAGAGATCTTAGTAGGAGGAGGAGTAGCAGCAATCATCATAGGTATTGGGATATCAACAATAGTAGGAAACATAATCTCAGGAGGGTTAATGTTGACTACATTTCCAGCGAAAATTGGTGATGAAATAGTGATAGTAAATGACAACGTACGTGGAAAGGTTGAGGAGGTAAACGTCTTGTATACAAAGATAGTTACGGATCACAATACAGAATACATCGTTCCAAACAATGCCATAATTCAAGGAAATGTCAGAATAATGAAAGAGATCCCAATAAAGGAACAACTGCCATTTACAGAAGGTGATGAGATTGAGCTGAAAAATTCAACAGACATCTATTCAGGAGTAGTATTCAAGATAAGCCCAAAGTTTACAACTATTTTGTGTGAAAATAAGGAAATTACTGTTGCAAATAGTGCTATATTTGACGGTCAATTCACCATAGTAAAATCACGAAAATAACAATAATTTATTTTAAATTTCAGTTAGAAATTTATTCAATTTCTACAAGTACATCATTTTTAGCAACTGATGCACCTTGTTTCATTTTTATTGATTTTACAACTCCATCTTTGTGAGATTTAATTGAGATCTGCATTTTCATAGATTCTAAAACACAAACTACATCACCTTTTTTTACATTAGATCCAGCTTCGACATTAACTGATACAACTCTTCCAGGAATTTGGCTTTTGAGATTGGCTTGAGAATCAGTAGCAGAGTCAGCACCAGAATTTTTGTATACAATATTATCCATTTCAGGACGCTTGTTAAATGTCAGTTTTACACCATCAATAACCAGAGTTATCTTGTTAGTGCTATTCTCGAGATATTTTGTAATATGATAAGCACTATCTAACATGAATTCTACTTTGTCATGAGTCATTGTGATGACTTTGAGATCTCTTTCTTTTCCTTTAATTTTTAGTACAAACTCATTGTTGCCTGCAGTCTTGACAATTTCACCATCCAAGTTTTCATCTGTATTTTCTAATTTGAATTTCATATCAATGCCTGTCCACTTGTGTTTTCCATCTTACGCCATGTTCTTTACGTGTCTTGATTTTATTTTTGAGAAATTCTGAATGTATGAGAGTAGCAGCAAGTCCGGCCTCAGATTTTTGTGTTGCCTCATCTTTTAGGTCATTTTGTAGCCTATCAAGAATCTTGAATCTATCAAGAAAGTCTGTTGACAGATCACCTGTAATAAACTCCTTGCTGTTTAAGATGGTTTTGTATAATGGTATAGCAGTTTCAACTCCTTCGATGTAAAAGTCAGACAATGCTAAAGACATGCGTTGTCTTGCTTCTTCAAAGTTTTGACCCCATGTGATGAGTTTACCCATAAGTGAGTCATAATATGGAGAAACAGTACAGCCTGGATAGAGATATGTGTCAACTCTAACTCCTGGTCCAGATGGTATGCTAGTATCCCATATTTTTCCAGTAGAAGGTGCAAAGTCCAAAAATGTATCCTCTGCATTTATTCTACATTCTATTGAACATCCATTTACTTTGAGATCCTTTTGTTTGAATGGAATTTCTTCTCCATTTGCAATGTCAATTTGTAATTTAACAAGATCAAGACCGGATACTAATTCAGTTACTGGGTGTTCTACCTGAAGTCTTGCATTTATTTCTATAAAGTAAAATGTTCCATCGTCCAATCTTAGAAACTCTGCAGTTCCTGCATTAAGATAATCAACTGCGATTGCGGCATTGACTGCCAATGCTCCTATCTCATCACGGGTCTTTTGATCTACTACAGGAGATGGAGACATTTCTATGAGTTTTTGATGTCTTCTCTGTATGGAGCATTCTCGTTCAAATATGTGCACCGCATTTCCGTGCTTGTCACGTGCTAACTGAAACTCAATGTGTCGTATTTTTGGCAGAAATTTTTCTACAAATAGAGCAGACTTGCCAAAAGCAGCTTTAGATTCTCCAGAAGCAAGTTCAAAGGCTTGTCGTAATTCCTGTTCATTATGTACTAGTCTAATTCCTCTTCCTCCACCACCAAAGACAGATTTTAGTAAAACGGGGTATCCAATATTATGTGCAATATCTAGTGCTTTTTCTACCTCTTCTACAATTCCGGGACTTCCAGGAACTGTAGGTACTTTAGCTTTTATCATTGCAGCTTTGCATTCCATTTTATCACCACATAGTCTCATTGATTTTCCCGAAGGTCCAATGAAATTCAGATTCTTTTTTTCACAGAGATCTGCAAAGTCTGCGTTTTCAGAGAGAAATCCATACCCAGGATGAATAGCGTCAGCGCCGGAACTAATTGCAGTTTCTGCTATTTTCTCCATGTTAAGATAACTTTGAGCCGGAGGGGCTGGACCAATATGATATGCTTCTGTTGCCATCTTTACATGTTTTGAGTTTACGTCTTCATCAGAATAAACTGCAACTGATTTTATTCCCAATGCATTACATGCCTTAATTACGCGTATTGCGATTTCACCTCTGTTTGCGATTAAAATTTTCTTGATCATGTCTTTCTAGAGATTAATGTTCCCATGTTTTCTTGGAATTCTTCGTTCCCTTTTATTTGCCAAAGCATCTAGGGCTCTTATAAGAGCTGGTCGTGTTTCGGCAGGGTCGATTACTGAATCAATAGTACCATAAGATGCAGCTACATAAGGATTAGCAAATTTTTCTGTAAAGTTGTCTACTAGTTGTTTTTTCAGAGCAACTGGATCTTTTGCAGCATCAAGTTCCTTTCTGTTCATAATCCTCACAGCAGCTTCGGATCCAAGTACTGCTATTTGTGCAGTAGGCCATGCATAATTAACATCAGTACCAAGATTTTTGCTTGCCATAGCTATGTAGGCTCCACCATAAGCTTTACCCATAATCAATGTTATTTTGGGCACAGTGGCTTCACAGTAAGCATACAACAACTTGCTTCCGTGACGAATGATTCCAGCATGTTCTTGTTGGGTTCCAGGCATGTATCCAGGAGTATCCACTAGTGTGATGATTGGTATTCCATAACAATCACAGAATCTGATAAATCGAGATGCCTTGTTAGACGAATCAATATCAAGTGCTCCTGCCAATACCATGGGTTGATTTGCAACAATTCCAACTGTTCTTCCATGAAGTCTTGCAAAACCTACTACGACATTGGGTGCAAATAGTTCATGTATCTCAAAAAATACATGATTATCAACTATGGAATTTATTATTTCTTTGACATCATATGGTTGAAGTGGATTTTCTGGTATGATGTTTATTAAACTATTATCAAGTCTGTTAGGATCATCGCCTGTTTCTACAATGGCAGGTTCTTCAGTGCTGTTCTGTGGAATATACGACAAGAGTGTTTTGGCAATATCCATACACTGATACTCATTTTTACCTACAAAGTGTGCAACACCACTATTTCTTCCATGAGACATTGCTCCACCAAGTTCATCAAAAGATACATCTTCGCCAAGTACTGTCTTTACTACCTCAGGACCAGTAACAAACATTGTAGCAATCTTGTCTGCCATTATGACAAAATCAGTCATAGCCGGAGAATATACTGCTCCACCTGCAGATGGTCCAACACTAATTGTAATTTGCGGAACTACTCCAGATGCCAGTTGATTATGATAGAATATACTTGCAAAACCATCAAGACTTAGAATTCCTTCTTGAATTCTAGCACCACCCGAATCAATTATTCCAATGATGGGGCACCCAACCTTTACTGCATTATTCATCACTTTGGTGATTTTTTTGGCACCCATTTCACTAAGTGTACCTCCAAGAACCGTGAAGTCATATGCAAAGAGAAAGACTTGTCTTCCATGAATTGTGCCATAGCCTGTTATGACTCCATCTCCAAAGAATTTCTTGTTCTGCATATCAAATTCATAATAATGGTGTGTAGTCATTGCATCAATTTCAGTGAAACTTCCTTCATCAAGAAGAAGATCAATTCTTTCTCTAGCGGTGAGCTTACCTTTATCATGCTGACTTTGAATTCTTTCCTCTCCACCGCTTTGTTCTGCTTGTTTCTTTTTATGTAAAAAATTTTTAATTTTTTCAGAGTGCATGATTCGAATTAGAAACTAATGTTAACCTATATTAATTTAATCAGTTTTGACTTCTCGAATACCATCTCGACCACCCTTTGCATTTCGAAAAACATTCATGCCGACATGATAATTTTCCCACAAACCCTCGATTATTTGTAGGTCTTCTCTTGCAATTTGTAGAGATTCTTTGTTAGCCTGTGGATCAGATTCTAATTTTGCTACCAAGTTTCTCTTTTCTACAAGAAGATCCTCCAAACCTACCTCATAGTTTGATTCTCCATGAAAAGCTGGATCTAGTGGAGTTATCTTAGTGGATTTTGCCATTTGTTTTCTAGTTTTAGTGGTTAGATTTTAAGGTTTTAGATACACCACAATCCCAACGTCTTAATTTAGTCCAGTATTTTGAACATAGAATAACAAAAATTCAAGATTCTTTTTTTAACCCCTTTATGACAATTGTATCATGGACTTTTTCCAAGTAGAACCTGCTTATATTTCCAAAGAAGGATGCAGGTTGATCTGGAAAGGAAATGATGAAGATGACCAAGATGTCATAGTCCTAAGTAAAGAGGAATTAGAATCCCTAGTTGAACTACTATCAAAAGAATCTACAGGAAAAGTAGAACTTGAAGACGAATTTAGTACCATATGGGTCAATACAGATACAACACAATTCAGGTTAAAAGAACACAAAATGTTAGAAGTGAAAACTCAGTTACTTAGAAAGGAAATTTTAGAATACAAAAAAATACCCCAGGAGCAAAAACCAATCAAGATTTATCCAAAAGAGTATTTTCCGTCAATAACAATAGAAGATGAAGATAGAACAGAAAATAACAAGACGCTTGATTCCATACTAGGTAACAAGGACAAGACAGTGACACCAGAGAGTGATTTTTTCAGAGTTATTGCAATTCGTAGATCAACTAGAAATTTTGACACAACTAGATTGGTCGAACAATGGAAGATTGATAAGATTCTAGCTGCGGCCGACACTGCTCCAACTGCAGGCAATTTCCAGGGGTTTGAAGTATTTTATGTCAGAAACAAGGAAGTTAAAAAACGTCTCGTAGAAGCAGCAAACAATCAACCATATGTTAATGCACCAGTAGTACTTGTCTTTTGCAAAGACCCCTCTCGGGTAAAAATGAATTTCCGCCCTGAAATTCTTGCCAAGTTTTCTTTACAGGATGCAACCCTTGCAGCAGCATATTCACAAATTGCTGCATCTGCACTTGGATTGAGCTCTATATGGATTGGAATGATTGATGAAGAAAAAGTTAGGCGGATAATTGATACTAATTTGATACCATCATCAATTCTTTGTATTGGATATCCACATCGTAATAGACCACCAAAGTCTAGACGCAAACTAAAAGATTTGATCCATGTAATAGAATAAACATTGCAATGAAACAGTGATATTTTTCATTCCAAGTTCAACAGAGGATATTTCTTTATCACTGCAACTTGATACAGTGAAAAAGCATCTTTTGTATCACTGCATTTCTTGCATATGCACATTTGAGAAACCTTGTCTAGATCACAATTATCTGCAAATTCGCAATCAGGACATCCTGCAGGTCCCCCACAAACTAGACATTTGAGTTGTTTGACTTCTGCACAAGCTTGGTGCTTTACTCCCAAACCCTTGGCCCAGAGTGCGATTTCGCTGACCTCGATTTTTTTGTTACAGACAATACATGTACCAGGAAATTTCATCGGGATTGTACGCCAACTCATTTTAACAGCGCCATTTCCTTTTGTACAATTTCAGTATCATTTTCATCTAGATGCATTTCAATGGATTTATTTTTAATACAATATAGAAGATACGGAAGATAAAATGTAGCAAATGTACTACGTGATACATGTGTTTGCCGTGCAAGAATGCTAGTGAGTTTTTTGATGGCAGCACCATCCCACCTTATTCTGTTAAGAGTGGGCCAAGAAAGATTGAATTTAGAATATTTGATAGATAATCCTGGTTTGTATAGTTTTAACAATATGCTGTCAAGATATCTCAAGAGACGCCATTCTTGATTTTTCATTATTTTTCCATACAACATATCAGCTTCTGACAGGACATCTAGCATTTGTTTTAGCTCATTCGTAGAAATATTGCTTGTTATAATGCTAGAATAAAACGCATTAATTTTTTCTCTAGGATCAGTTCGTAATGAATAGAGTATTGTTTGTGCTTCTTCACTAGATTTGGCATCAAAAAATCTATTTATTGATTCTTCCACATCATTAGTTTCATATGATTTGTCGAGCTGTGGTTCAAATCCACCAGCTAGTGCCTGTGCAGAATTTAAAATTGAGCGTATATCTCCACGTGAATCTATTACAATTTTTATCATACTGCCAATTGGTATAGATTTGTTTTCTTGTTTGAGAATTTTTTCAAGGTAGAATCTCATCAATCTAGGAGGAAGCGGTTTTAGTTTTACAGTTGTTGCAACTTTTTTTATAGATTTCATCTTGTCAGATGTATCAAAATTTGCTGCAAGAATTATTGGCACAGTAGGTTCCTTGAGTATATCAATTAGTGCCTCTACTCCACCAAAATCAGATCGTCCATGTATCCCATCTACTTCATCAATGAAGATCATTGGTTTGCCAAGTACGCTACGATTTCCAAGTACTGGACTGAGAATTTCTTGAATTTTTTGTTTGTTTCTCACATCACTTGCATTCATACTTATAAGATCATACCCAAATTGTTTGGCCCCCAATACGGCCATGGTTGTCTTTCCAATTCCGGGAGGACCAACTAGTAAGATGGGTTTTGTTCCTTTAATCCACTTTCCAAGCCACTTTACAAAAGATTCCTTTGCTTCTTCATTCCCAATCATCTCAAGTAGATTAGTTGGCCTATATTTTTCAGACCACATCATATGAAATCACTTTGGAATTTTTGATTCAAATTCCTTCCATAGTTTCTCTTTTGATAGTTGGTTAAACCAATACATGTTGTAATGTTCTACTGTTAGAAAGAGAAATTCCAGAAAATCTCTGTGTGAAAAATTTTCAGGCAATAATTCCAAGGCAAGTCGTGCCTCTCCTAGATAGATATCACTTTTCTTCATGGTAAACTCAAATCCTTTTTGAACATCTCCTGTAAGAAATGTGTAGTAAAGCGGCCATGAGGGAACTTTGACAAATTTATTTTTTATAGAATCTTCAACTTCATTTCCACAGCCAACAGATTCTGCTGCCTTTGCCATTCCCAGATAAAATATCTCTCCAAGTGGAAATCTTGTAAGAGTCATATTCTTTCCAGCAGTTCCCATAACTGCACGGTATTTTTTATAACATTGAATCATTTCTTCTTCAGATATGGATTTGGGATTCATTTTTAATTTGTAATCGACATATTGACCTATTCTCGCATCTTTGAATCCTCGCTCAAATTCTTCCAATACTTCTTTTCCTCCCGTAGAAATTTTGTCTCTTGCAAGTTTTAGAATATATGGGTTCATCAGTTTATAGTCGTCAAGAAATTCCACATCTTCATCTCTATCCATTATTCTATCCATAGGTTCACTGAGATCAATTGCTATGATATGACCATCTATAATGTCAGTTTTTTTCTTGGGATTATCATCATCACCGAAATATTGAGCGGAAGCATCATACAAAGCGCTGAAAACTGGAAATGTCATTTTGACAAAATTAGAATTTAGTATTCTAGATACCCTATCAAGAAGTGTCTCATAATTTTCAAGTCTTTTTCGAACCTCATCAATCTGAGATTTTTGTAGGATTATCTCAGTAGAGCCCACTTCTTTTGCAAATTTTTCCTGGGTTTCAAATGGATTAGGATCTGATTTTATTTCATTTAGTAGATCTTCGGTAAATCTTTTAGTAAATTTTGGAAATTCTTCCTCTGCCTCTTTTTTGTATTTATCAAATAGCCGATATCCCTTACTCTTGAACAAGGCTTGTTTAACAATATCTTTACCGGGTTTAGTGGACAAAAGAGCCTCCTTACTAAAGATAGAATCGTCTTTACTGCTCACACAATGGCACTCACTTTTTTGCTATTTATGCATTCAGTCTGTTTTTTATTACTTAAAATAAATTAGGATCAGCAAAAGAAAACTTGTGAAAGTAATCGAAATTTTGGAAGAAGCTGCAAAAAGAGTACACAAAAATGTCAAACACCTTGCAGGAACTAAAGAATCTGGAACAGATCATGGGGTAGGAGCGGGAGGAGACATTTCACGCCGTATTGATATTGTTGCAGAAAAGACAGTTCTGGATTATCTACGTGAAATAAATTTCGAATGTACCGTTTTTGGAGAAGAATGTGGAATGGTAGAGTTATCTCCAAATCCAAAGGGTTTTGTCATAATGGATGCAATAGATGGTTCCACTAATGCAGTCAGAGGTTTGCCTTTCTATTGTTGCTCACTTGCATTTACTCCAGAAGATAGACTTGGTTCTGTCACGGATGGAGTTGTAATGGATTTACATAATGGTGATCTATATTCGGCCTCAAAAGGGAAAGGTGCATACATGAATGGTAAAAAAATTCAGGTACACAAAGAAAAACCAGTGTACTTTGTTGTTGGAGTAGATATTTCAGGAATATCATCTGATGCATTGCCACGACTAGCACCAATTCTTGCAGCATCAAATCATGTAAGACATTTTGGAGCAGTAGCTTTAGAGCTTGCAATATTTGCTCGAGGATTAGTTGATGTCTTTGTTGATTTAAGAAGAAAATTAAGAATCACGGATATTGCTGCAGGATATCTAATAGCATTAGAGGCAGGTGGATATGTTGTTGATGAAAATTACATGCCTCTTGATTCAAATTTGAGCTACGACAAAAGGATCTCATTTATTGCTGCCGCAAACAAGGAAACACTTGCAGAGACCATGAGAAAGCTCGGATTACCAAATAATGCCTAAAACATATCCTTGGAAAAAAGTTATGGCGCCCTTGGCGGGATTTGAACACGCGTCGAGGCCGTGACAGGGCCCCATTCTAGACCGGGTTTTACGAGGATAGGCATAACCACATCCCCTCTATACTACAAGGGCGTTGAAGTATTTTGGAAGAAAATCTGAGTTTAAAGCTTTCTTTTCTTCTAGAAATTTTGTAAAAGACTAAATTATACACAACTATGACCCTTCGCTATGGGTTCGTAGCTCAGCCAGGTAGAGTACCGGACTTTTAATCCGGCTGTCCGGGGTCCGAATCCCCGCGAACCCGTTTAAAATCAATAAAAATTGCCTTACATGGAATCAGGCGTGCAATATCAACAAAACTACTATTTTTACATCAAACAGCCCAAAAATAGGAGAATTCTAACTAACTTAGGTTCAGTTCTGGAAACTCTGCTTGTTTGATTCCCAGATCATGCTGCAATGTTCTGATTTTCTTTGCATATTCGGCCATTCGGGTATTGTCACTCTGCACTTTGGCTATCTTGTATCCACGCCATGCTTTTTTGAGTGCACCCCATGTCTGACCCGCAGTGTAGTTAGGGTTGTTTGTTTGTGGCTGTACGAATTGGTACATACTAGCAGATGAGTTGTAAAAAATGAATATCAGTACATATGTTAAGTAAAATCAATATAAAAGTCAAGTTTCTCACATTAAATTTAGATAATTTCTAACTTTTATGTATAATAACTTAATTTTTCTACATTTTTGATATATTTTAGGTTTTGTTTTTTATTAAGGTCTTCAAGTTATTTTCAAGATTTTCAATTGCTTCACTTACTTCATTTGTTCTCTTACGTGTACCCGTTGCATATGCTTGGATCTTTCTTCTTCTTTCTGAAATCATTCTTTGCTGTTCACTTTTGCCAGAAGACCCCTGTGATCTTCTTGTTTGTAGTGAAGATTCAGGAGTTGTAGTTTGTATAATCTGATAGAGTTCTTTTACATCAATTTCATTAGTTGGAATGGTTTCTTTCACTTCAGATATGGACAATTGTGTTAGTGATTTATTTGAATTTGCAGCTAGTTGTACTAGATGACCAACTATTTTATGAGACACTCGAAAAGGCACTCCTTTTCGCACTAAATGTTCTGCAACATCAAGAGAGATAGAGAATCCTTCGTCTATTGCTTGGCGTAATTTTTTTTCATTGATAGTCATAGTTTGAAGAAGAGAGTTGATCACAAGTAATGACGATATTACTATTGTAGTCGTAGGCCCTATCGAGACTTTGATTTGTTGTAGATCTCTGTTATATCCAGATGGGAGTCCTTTGAGATTTGACAAAATTGCCATTTGATATCCTATGACTTGAGCTGTTTTTCCTCGAATTAATTCAAGAATATCAGGATTTTTCTTCTGAGGCATAACACTTGATGTAGATGTGAATTTGTCTGATAGTTCGATGAAAGAAAATTCAGAGGTAGACCATATAATGAAATCTTCTGCCATTCGACTTAGATTTGTCATAAGAATTGAGGAATTACCCACATATTCCGCTACAAAATCTCTAGATGATGTTGCATCAATTGAATTCTCTATCAATCCCTTAAATCCAAGCATTTTTGCAGTAAGCTGTCTATCAATTGGAATACTTGTTCCTCCCACAGGTCCTGCTCCAAGTGGAGATTCATTGATTCTACCATATGCCACATAGAACCTATCAAGATCTCGAAATAATGCATCAGCATATGCAAGAAGGAAATGTGAGAACAATCCAACTTGTGCTTGTTGAAGATGCGTATATAGTGGCATAATCGTATTTTGGTGTTTTTCAGATAACTGGACTAGTGTAGATATGACTTCGGTCAAACAAAAACAGATATTGTTAACATCATCACGTATCTTCATTCGCATATCAAGAGTAACTTGATCATTTCTTGAACGTGCAGTATGCATTTTTCCGCCTGCTTCTTTTCCAGCTTTTTTTATCACCAGTGATTCAATTAGCTCATGAATGTCTTCTGCCTCAGATTTTGCAGAAAATTTTACTTTTTTTAGTTTCTCTAATGCACCAAGAATCTTTTGTGCTTCTATTTTTGTGATAATTTTATTTTCTAAAAGCATGAGAGTGTGAGCTTGGCTTCCAAGAATGTCATACTTGGCAATTTGGAAATCATCAGAGATTGATGAAAGAAATTCTAACGTATTTTCATCTAGTTTCCCTTCTAATCTAGATCTGTACATCAATTTAGGAATTAAAATGGTTATATATAGCATAGACGCTTTTTTGAATTATGTCGCAGGCATCTCAAGACTTGAGGAGACAAATCTTTGATGAACTAACAAAAATAGTTGATCCTGAAATAAATGTCTCAATAATGGAACTTGAGTTAGTAGACAACATAGACATTGCAGGGTCTGAAGTAAAAATTGATCTTCATTTGACCAGTCCATTTTGTCCTGCAATATTCGGATTTAAGATAGCACAGGATGTTCATGACAGTTTGCTCAAGATAGATGGGATAAATGATGTAAAATTGAATGTCTCGAATCATTTTATGGCAGAAGCCATAAACAATCAGGTAAATTCTAGTAAGAATCCCAAAAAACCCTAAGACAAGAAAATATTATTTTCTGAATCCTAAGAGATATCCTCTAAGTAATTGAATTGCCATTGCTGGGTCTACACCTTTTGGACATACATGACTACAAGATCCTGCAAAGTGACATCTCCAGATACCATGAGAATCATCAATTACTTTTAGCCTATCGTCTTTTCCTTTGTCACGATTATCTGCAACATACCTATAAGCTTGTGCAAGTCCCTGTGGACCAATAAATGAGGTATCTGTAGCCATAGTTGGGCAAGCAGAGTTACACAAGCCACATTTGATACAATAAGAGAATTGTAGAAACTTTTCAAGATCTTCTGGTTTTTGTATGAATTCCTTAGAACCAGGAGTAATCTCAGAATCCTCCCTTATGATAAAGGGTTTTATTTTTTTGTGATTCGAAATTAGTTGCTTAAAGTCAACTGCAAGATCCCGAATTATTGGAAAGTTGTTCATTGGCTCAACTGTAATCACATTTGAATTCAATTCGGAAATCTTGGTGTAACAAGCTAGGGCAGGCTTGCCATTAATTTTCATACCACATGAACCACATGATGCTTGTCTGCAAGAATATCGTACTGCCACAGAGTGATCAAAATGCTGCTTTACATACAATATTGCTTCAAGAACTGTTGTCCATTTTTGTATTGGAATTTGAAATTCAGCAAAAGAAGCTTCTTGTCCTTCAGATGGATTTGATCGAGCAATTCTGAGAGTAATAGTATTGGGTTGATTTGTAGTTTTTGAATCTTCAGACGGTTTTTGTGTCTCTGCAACTGCCATATCTACGAAGCTCCCATTCCCGCCATCAATATAGTTCTTGAGCCATAAGCAATCAATGCAGCCATTGCAGCAAGAGAACCATAGTTAATCATTTTCTCATATGTTGATCCTTGTTTTAATTCTAAGAGTATCACTCGAAGACCATTAAATCCATGTACAGAAAGTAAAATCAACACAGCTTCAAGCATCAATGCATATGGGAGGAAGTGATAATTTGCAATGACATTCTGATATTGTAAAGAGTCAGAAAATTTTTGCGACATCCTCATCAAAATATGTACTGCTACGAGTGCCACAGCTCCTAGTGCTGTCCCATAATGTATTTTCATGATGATACTTTCTCGCATTTTACTCACCAAATAGTACTGATGCACCATACATCATAGCTAGTGCTGCAAGAGCGATTGAGACCCAGATGCAAAGTCTTTGTTTATAATTAAGGGATGCAGCCTTGTAGGGGTATTCTGGTTGCCCAGGTTTTCCTACACCTATACCTCCATGTCCAAGCATCACTCTTATTCCATTTGCAGTATGAAATACACACATGCCGATTACAAGAGTAAGAAAGAGATGGCCTTGAGTAGTTTGAGTAAATTCAAGCATCTTATCCCATGCAATCTTTCCGTTTACGATTGTACTTGTTTCATAAATGTGACCTATCAGGTAAGCAAGCAACCCAAGTCCTGTCAGTCTCTGAAGCCAATATGCGACTCGCTCCATTCCATAGCGTGTCGGATTTGCCATTCCCTTTATGCCTTCACGGTTTGACAATCTTTCTGCCACTAGTATTTCCTCTCCACTGGCTTGTATTTAGTGATAGTTACTGGATGAGTCTTTAGAACAGGTTCCTTTGTGTCATAATAAACAAGGGTATGGTGTAAGAAGTTCTTATCATCTCTATCAGGATAGTCCACTCTTGCGTGAGCTCCCCTAGATTCTTTTCTTGCAATAGCACCCATTAAAATCACTTCAGCAACACGAAACATAGAATCTAATTCCATCACGTTTGTAAAATTAGTATTGTACTCTTTGGCTTTATCATCAACATGTTTCCAGGTTTGTTGATGTAGTTTTCGTACTTGTTTTAGTCCTTCAACAAGATCACTTTCTGTTCTAAAGACATATGCTTTTGAGTTCATAATATCAGTCAATTCTTGTCTAACTTCATATGGATTTGCACTTCCACTTCCTCTGAATATACCATCGTAGATTCTTTTTTCTTCATTTGCGATTAGGTGTATTGGAAATTGAGGTTGTGGTTTTCCTTCAAGAATATATTTCGCAGCCAACTCTCCAGTTATTTTTCCCCATACAAGACATTCTGCAGTAGAGTTTGCTCCCAGTCTATTTGCACCATGTACACTGTTACAAGCAGCTTCCCCTGCTGCCCATATTCCTTGTATTTCTGTTGCACCATCAATGTTTGTGTGAATCCCCCCCATCATGTAATGACATACAGGTCTCACATCAATTGGTTCATTGATAGGATCTACGCCTGAGAATTTCAGTGAGATTTCTCTAATTGCAGGTAGCTTTCCAATTAGTACCTCTTTACCAAGATGTGTAAGATCTAATTTCAGACACTCGACCCCGGTCTCGTTTTTGAAACCTCTTCCTTCATTTATTTCAGTCATCATTGCACGTGAAACAACATCTCTTGATGCAAGTTCAAGTTTTGTTGGAGCATATTTTTTCATGAATCTTTCTCCATTTTTATTGAGTAGATATCCACCTTCTCCTCTTGCACCTTCTGTAATCAAAATTCCTGATGGAAGTATTCCAGTAGGATGAAACTGGACAAATTCCATATCTTTTAGTGCCATACCTGCACGATAGGCCATGTCTAAGCCATCAGGAGTAGAAGCTAGTGCATAAGTTGAGAAACTGTATACACGTCCAGCTCCACCCGTTGCAATTATGAGCGCTTTAGCTTTGAACATGTAAAAGTTGCCACTTGCCATCTCTATTGCAGTAATACCGCAAAAGCGTTGACCATCATGAATTATTGATGTAACAAACCACTCATTGTAAAATTCAATATTATCAAATTTTTGGCACGTATCATACAAAGTCTGCATTTCGTAGAATCCAACTTTATCTTGCGCATACGTTGCACGATTAAAGCTATAACCTCCAAATGCTCGTTGACCTATTCTTCCATCTTCTCTTCTTGACCAAGGCATGCCCCAATGCTCAAGCTGATATACTTCAGAGGGCATTTCTTGTACAAGTCTTTCAATTACATCTTGATCTCCAAGAAAGTCGCTTCCTTTCACAGTATCATAAACATGAGATTCCAGAGAATCTCCTTCTTCAGGATACAGCACTGCAGCTGTTCCACCTTCGGCAGATACAGAATGAGAACGCATAACTTGAAGTTTCGATACAACTCCAATCTTTATCGTTGAACTGACTTTTGCCGCTTGAATTGCCGCTCTAAGACCAGCAAGGCCAGAACCAACTATCAAAAGGTCAAGTTCTATGCTGTTAACCATTATTCGACATTCTCCTTTCCAGGCTTCATAAATATGTCTTGTGAAGGATTTCTGCTAATATTTACCATACATCGTAGTATCAACACCATCTGCCGTAAAACTCAAGACATTTTTTAATGATTTTTACATATTATGAAAAAGATCTGTTGTATAACTGGCTTGAGATTAATCAAATAATAAATAATTGTATAACGCCATAGCCACAGTGGCCAATATTAGAAAGTTATTACTAGATAAGTCAAAACCTCTTGTGTTTCCAGGTGTCTACGATGCGATAACTGCAAGAATATCTCAAAAAGCAGGATTTGAAGCAATGTTTCAAACTGGGTATGGCACATCCGCAGCATTACTCGGTATGCCAGACTATGGTTTCATAGGATCAACTGAAACAATTGAAAATGCGAGAAGAATATGCAAATCAGTGTCAGTCCCAGTCATTGTTGATGCAGATACAGGTTACGGAAATCCATTAAGCGTATGGAAACTTGTCAATGAATTAGAAGCAGTAGGAGCTTCAGGAATATTTCTTGAAGATCAAAAGTGGCCAAAAAGATGTGGACACATGTCTGGTAAAGAAGTAATTCCAAAAGAAGAATATGTGGAAAAACTCAGAGCTGCAGTAGAAGCTAGGAAGAATAAGGATTTCATAATTGTTGCAAGGACAGATGCAAGAGCTACAGAAGGTCTTGATGCTGCAATAGAGAGGGGTCTACTTTACAAAAAGATAGGTGCAGACGCCATATTTGTCGAGGCTCCAAAAACAGTAGAAGAAATGAAGAAAATAGGAAGATCAATCAAAGCACCATTGGTTGCAAATATGATAGAGGGGGGAGCCACACCGGTACTCCCAGCCAAAGAATTACACAGGATGGGATTCAATCTTATTTTATATCCATTGTCTGTTCTTTATGCAAATACGTTTTCTACTCTACAGATTTTGAAAGAGTTGAAGAAGAATGGAACAACGTTAAAGTTGAAAAAATCTCTTGTGAACTTTAATGAATTCAATGATATAGTTGACCTTTCAAAATTTAAGAAAATGGAAAATAGATATTCAACAAAATAAATTACAAAAAAGAAAAGAGTTTTTCAAGGTAATCCTATCTAAGAGTTTGTTCTCTTTACTTCTATTTCTATAGTAGAAACATTCCTGGAGCGTCCATCTTGTGATTGCATCTGTTCTGAACCTATCTTGATGTTTCCTACGGCATAGCCGGCATTTTCTGTTTTTCGTGCAATGATTTGCGCTACATCAACTGCATGACCGATACTAAGCCCTCTTGCCTTGATTGATATTTTTGGTTGGTTTGCCAACTGTATGAGCGCAGACGTAACGTATGACATCAGTGGCTTTTTTCCAATGTAGATAATGTCTCTAGATTCGGACATGGGCTAACTATCATTTGGGATAATTTAAATCTAAGAATGAAAAATTCGAGGCAATGAAGTTTTTACTAGCATTAATTTTCGCATTAATAATCATAGGAGTAGATTCTGCATATGGTTATGAAGAAGTTTCTACGTCAGACTTTAAGATAGTAAATTCCCTTGGAGAGGAGATAAGATCTCCTGTGGTTGACCAACAACTCAACTTACAAACATCATTAAAAAATTCGAGTGAAAAAAATATTGACTGGGCATACATAGTTCAAGTAATTAGTTCGGATGGAGTTATTGTTGATCTTAATTACGCTACAGGATCCCTAGTGAAGAACCAAACTCTTGCAGCATCACTTTCATGGACTCCAAGTGAAAAGGGAAATTATAAAATCGAAATATTTGTGTGGGACAATCTTCGTGACATCAATCCTCTAGCTCCAATGTCAACACAGTCAGTGACAGTAACCTAAAGTGAACTGGAGGATCTGGAGCCTAAGAAACCTACGATAAATCCATTCATATAGCAAAACCTTACAGAGTAATGAAAATTATGTCCATTCCCAATTTCTTATTTGAATAACAAGAGACCAGATCTGTTAGATTATGATATAATTAAAATCAGGAAAATTGTATTGCGTTAATTATCAAAGAACTGGTAGCAGATCTATGATCATCCATTGCACTGACAACCAAGTTAGATAAATCCATTTTACCAGTTGGTGTTATGTGAAATGTGACATATACAAATGGTTGTTCTATTTTATATTCAGCAATAACATTACCTAAAAGGTTGTGAGGATCAACTAGATAGAGATGGTGGTTCATAGGATACGATATTGAAGTATCACCGATGTTTGATAAATCCGTACCCTGCATATTCATGTAAAGGGAGACTGACTTGATAGTGGCAGGACCTTCATTGTCAAATATCTTAAGAGTGATCGTAGATGATTTTCCTATTGGAAGAATCTGTGGTACTGGTATTTGTTGAGAAAACTTTGAAATGTCAATCGTGTTTCCGTTGATTGTAAGTCCGTCGGCATACTTTAACAATTTCCCACTGCCAAACGAAGGAGGATTAGAATATGCTGCATATGCTGGCATGTTTTGTCCTGCAATAGCTGAAGATAACAGAATAATAGCGATAAGAGATGTCAATTTCATGAATTTTTTGTGCATGTCAGTTGTAACGGCTTTACCATAATAAAGTACAGATATGATTATCATTATTGATTTTTAGCTACAAAACTCCCTTCATAATTTTCATGTTATTGAATTTATTGCAATTATCAATTAGATCAAGATGTCACTTGACTCCATTTATGCTCAATTCTAATCTCCTCCAAAGTTTTAATCAATCATCCTTTCATACATATCTAAAGGTGTTCAAGTGATCAAGACTTCAAAGCGTATAGCTGAAATGTTACTTGACATAAAAGCAGTAACTTTTAGTTTTACAAAACCTTACTTGTACACTTTTGTTTCCGGTATCAAAGGACCCATGTATTGTGATAATAGACGATTGATAAGTTATCCAAATAAAAGACGAGTGGTTGTTAGTAGCGTAGTTAAGATTGCTAAAAAACTGGATTTTGATATCGTTGGAGGAGTATCAACAGCAGGGATTCCATGGGCTGCGCTAATTGCCGAACGACTCAACAAGCCCATGATATACATAAGACCTGAGGCCAAGAGTTACGGTAAAAAAAGACAGATAGAAGGAGATATGAAAAAGGGTGACAGAATTTTAGTAATTGAAGATCTTGTAAGTACTGGCAATAGCGCAATATCTGCAATCAAGGCGGTAAGAAGAAATGGAGGAAAGGTAAGTGATTGCATATTTATTTTCACCTACGATCTTGATGCTGCAAAGAAGAATTTTCAGAGAATCAGATGTAAAATGCACCCATTACTCATATTTCCTGATCTTATTGAAGTTGCAGTGACAAGAAATTACATCAGCAAGAAAGAAAAAGAAGAGCTACTAAAATGGCATAAAGATCCCAAGAAATATTGGACATCAATTTGATCTGGCAATTATAAAACATTGATTGGAAATAAGATGGTCTAAACTCACTAAATAGAGTTCTAGGAGGCTAGAGGTTTGTCAAAAAACAAATCAGTGGTGGAAAAAATTGTTGGACTATGACCTGTTTGAAATCAATGATAAAGTGGACCGGGTGGGATTTGAACCCACGATCTCACCCATGCCAAGGGCGTATCCTACTAGGCTAGACGACCGGCCCATGTTCAACCAGAATATTGTATCTGATTTGCATTAACTTTTTTTGAGAGGTTATTAACGTTTAGTGTAAGTCTAGAACATAATGAAAAATAATAACATAAGATATTTAACCACCTAAATCAAAATCTCCGCGTGGTCGTAGACAGCAAAGCAATAATTTCATACATACAAATTCAGAAAGAAGATTTAGCGGTTTTCAGATTCAAACCAAAAGATGGAGGTGAAGTTCCACAATACAAGGCAGGACAATTCCTTACACTTGGAGCACATGTGCCATCAGAGAATAAAGTAATTCGCAGAGCATATTCAATTGCCTCGAATCCAGAAAATAGAAACTATATTGAATTATACATTAGATGGGTAAGAAAGCCTCTTCCAGGTCGTCTTACTACAGTATTATTTAGCGCAAAAGAAGGAGATGAGATAATTTGGTTAAAGCCTACTGGTCCATTTACAATAGAAGAAAAGATGCCAAATGGCGAACCAGATAATAGAAGAATAGTTTGTCTTGGAGGAGGTACAGGTCTTGCACCGTTTCTTAGCTATGCTAGACACCTTCACGCAGTAGGAAGCAATAGAGAGATCGTAGTATTTCATGGTGCAAGTTATGTTGATGAATTAGGATATAGAGATGAATTAACAAAACTTGAAGAAGAAAGTCTTGATAGAGGTAGAGACAAGTGGAATTTCAGATATAGAGCTACAATCAGCAGACCAGATGAATGGTTCAACAGAACATGGAATGGTCACAAAGGTAGAGTAGAGAGTTTCTTACAGTCAAAAGATGGAGAAATGTCACCTCTTGAAAAAATGGTTGGTGAAAAAGTTACAAAAGAAAATACAGTTTTCTTTATTTGTGGCTGGCAGGGAACTATAGATGGATGCCTAGATGTATTGACTCCAAAGGGCTTTGTTACTGAAAGAAACAAGAGAGCAGACAAGAGCTTTGAAATAAAATACGAGTCATACGGATAATTCTTTGAAAGAGTAATATTCTATTGCAATAGCGATTCTTACAGGGACGTAGGTTAGCTTGGTAGACTGCCAGCCTCGGGCGCTGGATGTCGTGGGTTCAAGTCCCATCGTCCCTATATCTGTGAAATTTTAGCACGACTGCAAATAAATGATGTAAATATAACACGAAAATAGAGAAACCTATTGACAGTTGCAATATATCTTGCACATTTGAATCCAGTTACCAAAGCACATGTAGAGATAATCAAAGAATTAAAGAATGAAGAGCAAGTGAGAATTTTACCAGTCATTTTCATGAAAGATGGAAACGAGATAAACAGTAGAAGTTTTCCATTCAGTTACGAACTAAGAAAAAAAATGTTAAAAGCAGTATTTGGTGAAAGTGTGGAGGTTGCGTCAGATTATACATTTTATTCCCCATTTGCAAAATACATGCCACCAATGTTATCACCATATTCCTGGAAGATTAAAAAGCAGATTTTAGAAGGGGTAAAGACAGACTATTTTACATACACCGGAGACAAAGCTGAAGGATTTGTACTCAGATTATACGGATTAAATCCCAGAATAGGTAAAAGAAAGGAGACATCAGCATCATCTGTGAAGCAGAAAATGTTTGATTCAGCAATGGGTGAAGATACAGATTGGGAAGATTATGTAGAACCCAGTGTAGTCAAGATAATACACGATAATTGGGATGTAGTGAAAAAGTTTGCAAATGCCCAGGATCTTACATATAGAATACTAGGAATGAAGTTTCCAAGTACAGGATTTTGGTAGAAATAGATTAATTATAGACAAGCTCGGTTTTTCACTATGAAATCTTTTACCCCAAAGTTTGTGTGGTTTGATGGAAAAATAATCAAGGATGAAGATGCAAAGGTGCCAGTCATGACACATGCCATACATTATGGCACATCAGTTTTTGAGGGATTACGTGGATATTGGAATTCAAAGAACTTGAATATCTTTAGACTACAGGATCATATCAAAAGATTCAGAAATTCAGGCAAGGTTTACTCAATATCATTAAAGTTTACAGATAAAGAAATAGCTGATGCGATAATTCAGATTTGTAAGAAAAATAATGTTAGAGAATCATGCTACATAAGACCATTTTATTTTGTAGGCAGACATGGTATCAACCTGCATGTTACTGAAGATACCCCAACACATGCTGCAATAGTTATGTTTCCTTTTGGAGAATTATTTAACAGAAATGGAATAAAAGCTGGAATATCTTCATGGAGGAGAATTAATGATGTATCAACACCACCACTTGCAAAAATGGGTGGAAATTATCTTAATTCAATATTAGCAACACAAGAATCAAAGAGAAATGGATATGATGAAGCGATATTGTTAGATTATTTAGGGAACATAAGTGAAGCACCTGGAGAAAACATTTTCATTGTACGAGACAAGAAATTGTTAACCCCACCACCAAGCTCATCCGCATTAGAGGGAATAACAAAAGATTCAGTAGTAAAGATAGCAGAAAATTTAGGATATCAGGTAGTGGAGCGTGAAATTCCAAGAACAGAGATCTATTTTGCTGATGAGGTATTTCTTACAGGAACTGCAGCAGAGATAACACCTGTTATTTCCATAGATGGTAAAAAAATTGGAGAGGGAATAGTAGGAAAGACAACAGACAATATCAGAAAAATATACTCGGACATTACAATGGGCAAGAATAAAAAATACTCAAGATGGATCACACCGGTGTATTAGAATGAATATAATTCAAATAGGAACAGGTGGGTTTGGCAAGAATCATGCAAGAATCCTTTCCCAGTTTGGAGTTTTATCAGCCATATGTGACGCAGATGAATCACGAGCAGAAGATTTTGGGAAAAAATATTCTGTGAACCATTATTCATCTCTTGATTCACTTATGAATTCTGAGAAATTTGATGCAGCATTTGTCTGCACTCCTACTTCTACTCATTTTGATCTTGCAAAGAAACTCTTAGAACATAAAAAAAATGTCTTTGTTGAAAAACCAATGACATATCTCTCAAGAGAAGGGGAAGATCTTCTTAAATTAGCAAAGAAAAACAAAGTCATACTCACAAGTGGGTACATAGAGAGATTCAATCCTGCAGTTTCACTTGTTAAAGAATATGTCAAGACAAAAAAATATGGAGAATTGATAATGCTAGAGTTTCATCGTGAAAACAGAATGCCAAATCACATAAAGGATGTAGGGATAATCTATGATACCTCTGTTCATGACATAGATACTGCGATGTGGTTGTTTGATGATGTTCCAGAAGTAGTGTTTGCCAGATCTGGAAAGATAAGACATGAGCATGAAGATTTTGCAACAATTATGCTTGGTTTCAAAGACAATAGGGTTGCCATAATATCATCAAATTGGATAACGCCCATACGTGTGAGAAAATTTAATGCAGTGTGTGGAGATGCAATAATTTCTTCAGATTTCATAACACAAGAAGTGAAAATTGAAACCAGTTTAGGTGCAGAGATACCTCGAAAAGAGATGGAAGAGCCTTTGCTTTTAGAGATAAAGAATTTCATATCTGCAATAGAGGGTAAAGACAACATCAGAGTAAAAGCAGAAGATGCAGTCAACACTACAAAGATTGCAGAAGCGGCACTTTTATCTAGTCAAAAGGGAACCCCAGTGTATCTAGATCTGAAATGAACAGAAAATTAATGAATATACTTGCATGTCCCATAGACAAACATTCCCCATTGGAGTTGATAGAGTTATCCTCTAATGGAGATGTGATTGCAGAGGGCATCATATTTTGTTCTAAATGTTCCAGATATTATCCAATACTAGAAGAGATTCCGGTGATGTTACCAGATGAGCTGCGTGAAAAAAATCAAGATATTGAATTTTTGAATAAATACAAAACCATTCTTCCCGACAAGATCATTGCAAAAGGCTTGCCGTGGCATTTGTGATGAAAATGGTAACAAATTTTATTTCTGAAAAGGCAAAACTTGGAAAGGATGTTAGGATATGGCATTTTGCATATGTGGGCGACAATACAGAAATTGGAGACAATGTCAAAATAGGCTCTCTTGCACATATTGATTACAACGTAAAGATAGGAGAAAATACAATGATTGAGGGCCTTGTTTACATACCACCACTATCAAGAATCGGAAAGAATGTCTTCATTGGACCAGCTGCTACATTGACTAATGATCCTTATCCAGCTAGCAAAAAAATGATAGGGGTAATCATAGAGGATGGAGTAGTCATAGGTTCAAGAGCAGTAATAAAGGCAGGAGTCAGAATAGGAAAGAATAGCGTAATAGCAATGGGAGCAGTTGTAACAAGAGATATTCCTGAAAATTGTGTAGCAGTAGGAGTTCCTGCCAAGGTGAAATATTCAAGAGAGGAATATGACAAGAAGAAGAAGAACTGGGAAGACAGTTAACGATTGATTTGCCTGTGAAATATCCAATTCTTTATTTTTGACATTATCAAAATCCAAATAATTACAAGCATAATTGCGATTCCCGCTTTTACAGAAGAATCCACTATGGAATCTAGTTTGCCAAACCCATGTATTGAGATGTGTGCAATTATTGGTACAACTATAGCACCTCCTGCAATTATCAATATCCACATTACGAATATGTAAAAGAAAATCAAAGATCCTTTCATAGCTTAATTTCCATCATAAAAGATGTTATTATTGCAAGTGCTGCAGAAAATAGCGACAATTTGAATATAACAAACCCCACTTGTTTTTCGGTAAGAGGGCCATTTGCAAGAATCAATCTCACAAGAGTTACAGGAGCAGATTTATCGTCACTGGCCATGAGCTTAAAGTCTGCAGTATGAACTACCGGTTTTGCTTTTATCTGTCTGTGTTCTATTATTCTCTTTACACTTGAGAGAAATAGGAAAGAGTTTATCACAGCAGGAAGAAGAGCAATTGCTGCAATAATTTCCACATGACCTACAATGGATATCACACCATACATTGCACCAAGGGTCAAAGCACCAGAATCTCCTGGAAATATTTTACTTGGAACTTTGTGATATTTGTAGAATGCCAATGAAACAAAACCAAGAGGCAGACTGGCCAGTGCAATGTCATAATTTTGTACGATTACAAGACAAATAGTAAGAGCAAAACTTGCGATAGTCATAAATCCGCTTGCAACGCCATTTAATACGTCAATAGAGTTTATGGTGTTTCCCATAACAGGAATCATGATTACTATTAATCCAAGATATAGTTCTGGGATCTTGACTGAACCAAATAGTGGAAAGGCAAGATGTGGTGGAACATATGCACCAAGCAAGATAATGGGAAGTGCAGATACAGCAAGTGCAAGAGGCTTAAACCATCCACCAAGTACTTTTCTATCATCCGCAAGCCCAACAAGAAAGGCAAGTGAAGTTGTAGATATTATTGCAAGAATTGAAGCAGAAGGAAAAAACCCATACAAAGTAAACTCTGAAGCCAATATACCTACAAGAATAGATGGACCACCCGGTCTTGCGACCATTGTTGCAGTCTCCTTATTGTAGTCCTTTACAGTCATGTTTTTCTTATTAAGAAGAGAAATCAGTCGAGGAGTTGTTCCATAAACAACAACAAATGCAATTGCAGAGATTAATACCGCTACAACTGTTTTGTCTAACATCATCTTATCTTTTTTAGATGTGTCTTTATGTTTTCTGCAATAACTGGCCCTATCTTGTCCATTTTTGCAAGTTTTTCAACAGGTATTGATGCTAGATCAGCTGTTGTTTTAATGCCATTTTTGAACAAGAGTCTGGCTCGTATTCTACCAATCCCCTTTATTCTTACTAGATCAATAAGTTCTTCCTTTATTCCATACAATATTCTAGATCGTAAGACATCAAGTTCAGGTAGCAGGCTGTCTTTTCTTTCCAATTTTGCAATTTCATAAAGTGCATGAATGAGCCAATCTGATGTTTCAACCATTCTGTGCATATCCCCAGACTCTATGCCGTAATTATCAGAAAGAGAAATTTCATTTGATTCATCAATCCAAGCACGTAGAGCAAGAAGACTACGATTACAATCATATTCTGATATATGCTCTATTAGCTCATCTGCATGATTTTCAATCAGAGTTCCTATGTATTCATAGTCTTTATTACGTAATGAGAATTTTGGAAAAAAATCTTCTGAGCTTGTAATTAGATGTAATAGACCAAGAGTATGTCCAGATGTAGAAATTTTCTCTAGAGATTTTTTGAATAGCACTGCAGTAAGAGGATCTATATACAAAGTAGAAGTTTTTTTACCAAAATCTGTTGCAATGTATCTATTTCCTTTTTGTTGTACAAGACCTTCTGATTCTAGATATCTCAACGATATTTGTATATGAAATTTCATAGTTGATTTTCTTTCCTGAGATCCAGATAGTGTTTTTGAAAAGAAATCTATGATATCTTCACCTTTAATGCCAGGACTTGTAGATACAAAACTCAGAAGATGAATTCGTAGTGCTTTGTCTCCTGTGAGCTTTGATAGTATTGGTTCAGGAGTTCCGTTGATGTAATAGTCAAAGATTTCCTCACCATTTGAATTGCTGACAATTATCGCTTCCCCATATTTGTCATACTGTGGCCTTCCTGCTCTACCACATAGTTGCTTGTACTCTAATATGCTGATTGGTTTGTTTGCTCCGTATTTTGCGTCATATCGAGTAACATTTGATATAACTACTCTTCTAGCGGGAAGGTTTACTCCCGCAGCAAGTGTTGGAGTAGACGCTAAAATTTTGATTCTCTTATTTCGAAATTCAGATTCCACCACATCTCTACAATTTGGATTAAGACCAGCATGATGAAACGCTACTCCATTTTTAATTAGACCAGCAAGTGTTTTGACAAGATCAGTATGTTCATTATCATCTAAAATTTTTTGTGATGTTTCTGCAAGTTGTTCTTTTTCTTCATTTTGTAGTATCTTTGATACTGCTTCAGACGCTTTTGTAGCAAGGGCTACAGAGCGTGCCCGGGTTTCTGCAAACAATATTGCTTGCCCTCCATTTTTTAATGAATCCAACCCTAAGTCTACTGGGGGTCCTCGTATGCTTGTTTTTATTTCAAATGTTTTATTATCTTGCATGGTTACTATGCCTTGATCATAGACTCCCTCGAATAATGGCACTGGTCTCCATTCGCTATGAACCAGTTTACATTCTAACCAATCAGCAATCTCGTCAGCGTTAGTGACAGTTGCACTCAAAGCAAGTATTTGCGGCTTTGATGGCAGTAGTTTTAATTTTGTAAGTACAATTTCCAAAGTTGGGCCTCTATCATCATCACCGAGAAGATGTACTTCATCTGCAATTACAAGACTTATTTCGTCTACCCATTCAGCTCCTTGTCGTATGATAGAATCCATTTTCTCATTAGTCAATACCAATATGTCATTATTTCCTAGATTTCTGTCAGACACATCAAAGTCTCCAGTAGATATTTGAATTTTCACATTCTTTCCAAGATCAATAGATGTTAGTTTTTTGAATTCATTAAATTTTTCAGATGCCAGAGCTTTTAGTGGACTAAGATAGACAATTTTTCCTCTCTTCTCAGATAGATTTTTTATTATTGCAAGAATCGCAATTAGTGTCTTACCACTAGCAGTAGGCGCTGAAACCAGAATATTTTTTCCTTCAAGCAATCCTGCTTTTACTGTCTTTTCTTGTGGTTGATACAGGCTCACGTAGCCCTGTATTTTCAAGAACTCAATTACAGAAGTAGGAATATCTAGTTGCTCTATTTTCATACACGGTTATAATGACCAGGTTTGGATTCATAAATAGCTGACTCTCTTTGCAACTTTTTAAGATATTTTCTTGCTTCATCTTCTGTAAATTTACCAGTCTTGGCAAGTTCTTTAACAAATGCTTTTTCTTCTACAGGTCTCTTTTCATCTCCTTCAAGGGATCTCATAACATCCATGAACAGTTGCATTTTTGATACTTCACTGTGGGGTCGTCCTTGGAGAACCCCAAGATCGACCTTACCAGTATTAACATCAACCCCGGCATCTTGTAACATACTCTGCATAAGAAAAATAGATCTTTCTGCATCTTCTGCATCAACTTGAGTTTTCATTAACAATCTAGCTCTTGCAGTGGCTAATCTCACAAGTCCTTCTAGTTGTCTTGGTGTTACAGTAATCATTCCTTCAGATTCTACATTTCTCATTGTCATATAGTAGTTGAGTATAAGATCTTCTGCTTCTGGAGTTAGATTTGGATCATATCTTTTTGCATATGACAAATATTTTGTTAGAATATCAACATCAATGAGCGATTTTGTATCAACACCAGTTGTATGATGCAAATTCAGGATGTGTCTGGCAATTCTGGTATCTCTTTCTTTTGATGGAATATCTCGTACAACAAAAATTAAATCAAAACGTGTCAAGAGAGGAACCGGAAGATTGACATTTTCAGTTATATTCTTGAATGGATCATATTTTCCAAACATCGGGTTAGCTGCTGCTAAAATTGAGGTTCTAGCATTTAATGTTGCAACAATTCCACCCTTTGCAATGCTTACAGATTGCTGCTCCATTGTTTCATGTAAAGCACTTCGATCTTCTGGTTTCATTTTATCAAACTCATCTATACAGACAAGTCCCTGATCTCCTAATACGACTGCACCTGCCTCTAACATCATTATACCAATTTTATCTCGTACTACTGCTGCAGTAAGTCCTGCTGCCGTAGAACCTCTTCCAGATGTATACAATCCCCTTGGTGCAATTCTTGCACAGAACTTGAGCATTTCACTTTTTGCAGTACCAGGATCACCTACCAAAAATACATTGATGTCACCACGAATTTTAGCTCCATCTGCAAGTATTTTTTGTGTTGAACCAACGATCAACAACAAGATTGCTTCTTTGATGATATCATGTCCACTAACATGTGGTGCAAAGGAAGCCACAAGTCTGTCATAAATATCAGGATTTTTAACAAGAGATTTTATTATTCTCTCTTCGTCTGGAGAGATCTCTTCTCGCTCTGTACTTCTAGATGTTTTATTTCCACGCCCACGATGAAATTCAATGTTATTTCCTTGAACACGTAGTCTATAGATACCACTTTTTCCTCGCATAGATGGGATATGTTCTTGTTCAATTCTCACAATCCCAGTCAATATGATACGATCACCTGGTCTTGCATTGTCAACTAAATCTTGTAGAACTGTAACATCCAGATAATGTGGTAGTTGACCTGGCGGTAGATCTTCTGGCAATTCTTGCAATCTAACCATTTGGAAATCGATAAACTTACTTTGTTCAGGGCTTATCTCTAGATCTCGGTGAGTACATTTTCCATTATCACATTTTAATGGTTCTTTGAATTCTAATCCTTTTTCTTGAATTCTGACAGTTTTATGATTATCAGGACAATAGTATACTAGTTCTTTTGCTAGAGGTTTAATTTCAGAAGATCGTACTACCATTCCAGACACACTAATTACTTTACCAATTACTTCGGCATTCACTTCACGTAAGCTTCTCTGTGACGGATAATTGGAGATTCTTACACGTATATCATGACGAATCTTTTCTGCATACTGTGGAAACCTTTCTTTTAGGACATCTTTTATTGCACCTCCAAAAGCTCTGAGTATTTCATCAGGATCAATGGTAAACATAGATTCTATCTCAGGATATGAAACTAGATCATTATAATCAACAACAATATATTGTGTTTTTTTTGCCATCATTTGATCTATTTCATCAACATACTTGTAAGATCCAGATTTGTCTTTGAATTGACTAAGAAAATCTTTTACTTGATCTTGCAGTTTACTTTTAGAGATAGATTCAGACTGTGCAGTCATTTTTTATCTCCAATTATCTGTTTTTTAAATTCAGAGCTATTATTATGAATATAATCAAATAATGCTCTTTCCTCTATTGTTAATTTTTTAGCCAGATCAGCTGTCATCTTTGACGAATCTGCCAATCGGATTATCTTTCCTTGTCTTTTACGAATCAGAGAATTTAACATGCTTTCTATTTTATCACGATCATCTTGTGGTAGTCTCTTGGTGAACGAATTTACTTTAATGTAAAAATCTAGTTCTAGTGTAGCTAGATCAAAATCTCCTTGTACATTCTCTTTCATGACTGCTTGTTTTAGTGCTACAATCATATCATTATCTTGAACTTCAACGAGCTTTTCCGTAGAGAGTACTTCGGCTATCCACCTGGGGATGCTCAATATTTCCCCCTGTTTAGATTCCATAGATACTAATGGAGCTTCTATTTTCAAATCATGACTAAAATTCACCTTAACATCCTGTAGGCGATATCCCATACTATGTACTTGGATTAATTCAGAGACATGCAATTTACTCGATCCTCCTATGACCTTCTAAAGGGATCGATCGATCAATTCTGTTAACCATTTTGTTTGATCATTTGATCCATCTTTTATCCGTACAAATTTCTTCCTATTTGCATATACTGACGTATGTTCAATTTGACCTAATGTAATCATACAAAAATTAACTTTTTTTCATTCATAATAGCAAGGTCATATCAGAATACCCTAGCTACTATACATTGGAAGGTAGATCCTCAAACTTAATTTTATTAGTAAGTGAAAGACGTATGTCCCTATGACTGAATCATCAATGTGGGTAGAAAAATATCGTCCAACAAAGATCTCAGACATCATAAATCAGAAGGAAATTGTTGGTAGTTTACAATCACTTTTAAAAAATACATCAGAGATGCCACATTTACTATTTTCTGGATCAGCAGGAGTGGGTAAGACCACCACTGCACTATGTCTTGCAAGAGAGATTCTTGGAGATTCGTGGAGAGAATACACACTAGAATTGAATGCATCAGATGAGCGTGGTATAAACATGGTCAGAGAAAGAGTAAAGAAATTTGCAAGATTTTCAGGTTTAGATACAAACATACCTTTCAAACTTGTAATTTTAGATGAAGCTGATGAGATGACTTCAGATGCTCAAACTGCATTAAGAAGAATTATTGAAGATGCCGCAAAGCATTGTAGATTCATAATGATTGCAAACAACATATCAAAGATAATAGAACCGTTACAGAGTAGATGTGCTGTTTTTAAATTTACTAGAATACCAGAAGATGACATAATCAACCATCTTGAAGAAATTTGTAAAAAAGAGAAAATAAAGTATACACAAGGAGGTTTGAAAACTTTATACCAATATTCAGAGGGAGACATGCGTCATACAATAAACATGTTACAAGCAACAGCGAGCATAGGTGTGATAAATGAAGATAATGTAAAATCCTCTGCAGGACTTGCCAAAACTAGTGATGTAAGTTCAGTCTTCAAGCTTGCGCTTGCTGGAAAAACTTCAGAGGCAAGAAACAAGATGATTGAGCTCATTAAAGTATATGGCATGTCAGAATCAGATTTTTTGAAATATCTTAATGAAGAATGCTATAAAACCAAAACATCGCATCTATCAGAGATGCTTGAGATCATAGCAAAATATGATTATAGATTAATCATAGGAGCAAATCCTGAAATTCAACTATCTGCATTATTGGCAGAATTAGGAAGTATAGAAAAAGAATAGCGCAGAGAGAGGGATTTGAACCCCCGGGTGCTTGCGCACATAGGCTCTCAAGGCCCACGCCATGCCGGGCTAGGCGACCTCTGCAAGTTTTTTTGATAAGGACTTGTTAAAATTTGTTAAGTTTGCCAAACTGAGAAGTTTAGACATTACATGTAGAGACTAGCAATAAGAAAAAGAAAAGGGACGAAAAAATTTAGTGGTGTGCGTGTGGATTGACAGAACCGGTTTCCATTTTTACAAAGGTTCCGGCTGCTTTCTCATGGTGTTCCAAGTTAGATTGATCTACCTTGATAGCTTGTGGTGGGCAAACTGAAACGCATGCCATGCACCAAATGCAATCGTGCTCTCTAATTGGATCAGCCTTGTCAGTGTAGTCTGCTCTATGTTCTTTTTCAGAACTACCAGTTCCAGCAAATGTTGCATTTACTGTCTGTTTTGCAGGAATATCTTGTTCTGTTCTATACCATTGGAATACTTGCACAGGACATGCTTCAATGCATGCACCATCTGCGACACATGAATCCCAATCTACTGCTACCATTGTACCACTTACACCCAATGGTTCGATTTTTTCTCCTCGAGCCTTGAATGATGCGATGCAATTTTCATCTTTTGAAGCTTCTGCTAATCTACCAGGGCCCCATCTGAAGTGAAAATGCTCACCATCGGCGTGATTTATTTTTCCAAGTGGGTTGTAACCCTTTGGAAAGTCTTCTGGTATCGGCATAGTTTTTTGTCGCAGGCTATGTTATTTAAACCTAGACAAAGCTATGCAAGTTTTGCAATCTCTCTTTCATGAATATCTTGGCTTAGCTGATCAACTTTGATTGCTTTTGTCGGACATACTTCAACACATGCCATGCACCAAATACAGTCAGCCTCTTTGACAGGATTTGCTTTATCAGTGTAATCTTTTCTATCTTTTCGTCCAGTTTCACCAGGATTTTTGTACCATTCAAAAACTTTGGTAGGACAACTCATCAAACAGATCCCATCTGCAATACATGAGTCCCAATCTACTGCTACAAACGTACCATGTACTCCAATTGGTTTTATTTCTTCACCTATAGCTTGATAATCAGCTATAACTTTAGGATCCGAAGCGGCTTCTGCAAGTCGTCCAGGACCCCAAACTAGGTGATAGTTTTCACTTAATGGATCTTTGAATTTTTCAATTACTTTATGATTTGTAGGAAAATTTGGATCTATGGGCATACTATCTGAAATTGCTGTTACTTATTTAAAGTGTATACAAGATAAATTCATATCTTTCACAAATCGTCCTAGCTTATTGGGAATTTTCAAGTATGATGTATATCGCAATCCTAACGTAGGCATTTATGCCAAATGTAACGATAAGTTCGTTTTCATACCAAATGGATTTGCTCAAACAAAAGCAAAGAACCTTGCCGATTTCTTAAAAACAGAATACGTTTTCACGTCAGTGGCAAATACAAGATTACTTGGTCCATTAATGGCAGTAAACAACAAAGGACTTTTGCTCCCACGTAATTGTCATGAAGAAGAGGTTGTGCATTTGAAGAGATCGACTGGACTAAATGTAGACATATTAGATACAAAACATACAGCGTTAGGAAATTTGATTTGTGCAAATGATAAGGGAGCTATAGTATCACCATTAATTCCAACAGAAAATGTCAAGACAATAGAAGATGTTTTGGGAGTAGAGGTAATTAGAAGAAGAGTAGCTGGATACCACCAAACTGGTGCTATGATTGTTGCAAACTCACACGGAGGAATTATTCATCCATCATCAGAGGAAGAGGACATTAGAATAATATCACAAACACTAGGGGTCGAGGTAGAGCCAGCAACCATAAACGGCGGTTCGCCATATCTTTCCTCCGGAATACTTGCAAACAATAATGCCCTAGTAGTAGGAGTACTTACAAATGGCCCAGAACTTGTAATGTTAACTAGAGCATTTAAAGTTCAAGATTAGATTTAATTTCATTCAATACAGAATCAATTTTTATTGAGGTTTCAGATCCATTTTCCATATTTCTCAATATAACATAATTTTCAGCATATTCTTTTGGAGCAATTATTATCACATATTTAGAGTCAGAGGCAATCTCCATTTGTTTTTTCAAGGATTTTCCTGATAATTCTACATCCGTAGCTATTCCCTCTAATCGTAATTTAGATGCAATATTAATTGCAATTTTTTGCATGTCATCATTAACAAAAACTACTGATACCCTAGGTTTCTTATTGTTTGATTCTACTTGTTGTTTTTCTAATAATAATGCAATTCTTTCTACTCCTCCAGCTGCACCAGTAGCTCCAAGATCATTTCGCCCAAAGGCCCTAGTCAAGGTATCATATCTACCACCGCCCACCAGTGCACCTACATCAAAATTCCTTTCAAATACCTCAAATACAATTCCAGAATAATAGTCAAGTCCTCTCACTATACCAAAATTGATTCTAATATTATCCACATTTCTATTTTGTAGAGTCTCAAATAATCGTAAAATCTTGTCCCAGTTTTTTATTTGTGTAGTATCAATTCTTTGTTCTATTTCAGTGGGGGATCCTTTTATCTCAGAGAAATCAAGAATTTTTTCTAACTCAGGCACAGAATATCCTTTTTCTTGATATTCTCTAACGATGTCTTGCTTTCGCTTTTTTTGAATCTTGTCAACAGCTCTAAGAATATCTCCAATAATGTCAGGCGAATCAGTATTGAAAACATTCTTGACATATGATTCTACCAATTCTCTATCACATACATCAATTACAACATTCTCAAGACCTAGACTAGATAGGAATTTAGATGTAAAATCTATTATTTCTGCATCAGATTCTACATTTGGTTCACCGTAGATTTCTATATCCCATTGATGGAAAAATCTATACCTACCCTTTTGTGGTTCATCATAACGCCACACACCTCCAAATGTAGAAATTTTTGCTGGTAATCTCATAGATTTTTGTGATGTAGCAAAGCGGGTAAGTCCTATTGTAAAATCAAAACGTAATGCGATTTCTCTATCTCCCTTATCAGTAAAATGATAGATTTCATTTTTTATTGACGGACCGCTTTTTGTTTCAAGAACGGATAGTAATTCAATGGGGGAAGGTTCCATAAATTGAAAACCAAACAAGGTTGACGTTTCTATGAATTTTTGACGAACATATTCAATTTTAGAAGACTCTTTTGATTCAATGTCTCTCATTCCACGCGGTAGTTCCAATTTCAAGACTCATTCTTTTTCTAATGCATTTAGACTTTCTGATTATCAAATCATTGTTAGAATAAATAGTGTGTAACACACCTACCAATTCATGACTTATCGATATCTGGAACACATGACAGATGCATTCATTGAGGTTACCGGGGATACGATAGATGAAGCCTTTGAGAATGCTGGAATATCTGTTGTTGATACGATCATTGACATAAAATCAGTTGAGGTCAAGGAAGACAGGACCATGGAACTTCATGCAGATAATTTGAAGAGTTTGTTGTATAACTGGCTTGAAGAAATCATAATTCTCACAGTTACAGACGGTTTTGCAGTAAAAATATTTCATGTTAAAATAACAAAGAATGACACATGTCACTTGTTAGCAAATATCAGTGGGGAGGAGATAAATGTTGAAAAACATCATTTTAAAATGGAGATCAAGGCACCAACTTATCATTTGATGGAAATCATAGAGGAAAAGCCTGTTTTGATGCGATTCATTTTAGATCTTTAGGCTAAATTATTAAATGGCTAGCATCTAAGTTAAACTAGTTTTGGTAGATGAAGAATTAGAAAAGATCATGAAAAGAAAATTAGAAGAGATGAAATCATACAAGGAACCTGAAATTTTAGATTTAACAGATTCTAATTTTGATAAATCCATAACTGGTGATACACCAATAATCGTAGATTTTTGGGCAACGTGGTGTGGTCCATGTCAATTCATGTCTCCCATTTTTGAGAAGATTGCAAAAAAATACAAAACTATTAGATTTGCAAGAGTAAATGTGGATAATGCGCCTGGAATCTCACAGAGATATGGAGTGTATTCAATTCCAACATTCATCGTATTTAGTAATGGAGAGCCTGTTGACAAGGCAATGGGTGCAGTAGGAGAGCCCGGATTACATATGCTTGCTCAAAAATACTCCTAGTAAGCATAAAGTGGGTTAACTTTTCTTTGAATCTCGATTATTTCCTGTAGCGTTTGAAATTCTTCAGGGCTCAATTTATGAGAGAAAGTTTTGAGCAGTTGTTTTGCTTCCGGAGATGGCGGCAGAGAATAGAGAACATCTTCTTCAGATATTTGCCTACCTATTGTTACATTTTGGATTGATACTGCCACTTCTTTACCTTTTTTTGCAACATCTACACTTTTTCCATTTTCTTGTATCTGGTGTACAATTCCAATTTTTCTCCCATCTGTACTCATTACAGGTATTTTTTGTTTCAATGTTCCCGCATCTATCAAAACTCCAAATACAGCAGGATTATTTTTTCTAAAAACAAAACCCTTCAGAAAGGTAAATTTGCATATTGGTGTAAGTTCCGAAAATACGGCATTCTCTTCATTTGCAGTATCATCTTGAACCCAATTTACGTAATTATCAATAAGACTATAGATTACTTGATCATGGAAAATTTTAATGTGATTTGCTTCTGCCTCTTCTTGAGCATCTGTTAAAATTTTCACATTAAATGCTATTATCACACCCAGATGTCTATCTCGTTCTTTGATTGCAAGTGCTTCCATAACATCGCGTCGTGTAACAGGTCCAATATCTGCAGTAGACACAGGAACGTTCTGTTTTTTCAACATATCAGTTAATGCTTCTAATGATCCAATAGTATCACATTTTAGAATGACACCTTTTGTATCAGTCTTGATGAATACAGATTTCATTTCAGACTCGATTAGTTTTTTGAGATCATCAATTGTTGATTCTTCAGTAGTTGCATAGACAGGACTTCCTGGAAGTACACCATCAAGATCAGGCGATGCAATTTTGATACCAGCCGCTGCAACTACTTCATTTACTGGTCTAAATTTATCTCTAGGATCACGCATCTCATCTAATGGTTTTGGAAGAAGAATTGCCTTTGGCTTTGTTACTATTACAGAATCTCTTTTAGCGACTAGAACAGAATCACTTTTTCGCAGAGTACCATCAATCAATATCATATTTGCAGTCATTCCAAGTCCAATCTCCTCTTTTACCTCAAGAACAATACCACGCGTCTTTTTTTCTGTTTGATCTAGTTTTTTTTGCATATATTGCTGTGTTAATCCAACCAACACTGCTAGCAATTCAGGCATTCCTTCTCCACTTCGTGCACTGACTGGGACTATTGCAACTTCTTTTGAGAAATCCTTAACCCTGTAAAATGCTTCAGAGTTGTATCCAAGAATTGATAATGTTCCCACTACATTGTAGAGTAATTCATCAAGAGCAGTTTGAACAAATGAATCTTGTTCCTTGACAGATTGTGATATGAACATTGTTTTAGGATTCTTTTTCCATCCAGAAATCATATCTACTTTATTTAATGCTATAACAAATGGAACTTTTCTATTCTGGAGGATTTTTAGACTTTCATTTGTCTGTGGTTGGAATCCTCTATTGACATCTATAACTAGAATTGCAATATCTGCAGCAGAGCCACCTCGTGCCCTGAGATTTGTAAATATTTCATGACCGGGAGTATCAATCACAAGTAAACCCGGTATCTCCTGGTTTGCACCTCCCATTTTTACATATAATGGTCCACATACTTTCTTTAATATCTCAGAAGGGAGAAAGCTTGCACCAATATGTTGTGTAATTCCACCTGCTTCTCTTGCTTGTACGCCAGTACCTCGTATCTTGTCAAGTAGTGATGTTTTACCAGAATCTACATGACCTAGAACTGCGACTATGGGCTGTCGTATTTGCAATTATCTTCACTTGAATACCACAGCTATTTCTTTTTCAAAACTTTCTTTAGAGTCAGAAGCATGGATGATGTTATCAGATATTCCCAATCCAAAATCTCCTCTTATTGTTCCTGGTGCTGCCTCAAATGATTTTGTAGATCCTATCATCAATCTAGTCGTAGCAATTGCATTATTTCCTTCTACTATAGCTGCAACAACACTTCCTGATGTGATAAAAGAAACTAATTCACCAAAGAAAGGTCTTGTATTATGTACTGCATAAAATTCTTCAGCCATTTGTTTTGTAAAAGTGAACATCTTTAATTTTACAATTTTAAAGCCTTTATGTTCAAATCTTGAGACAATATCTCCAACGAGTTTTCTTTCTACTCCGTCGGGCTTGACAATGAATAATGTTTGTTCAGTCATTTACTTTTTGACCTTAATTCCGCCTTTTACATATCTGTTGGTCCACTTGAGTCTTCTTGGATCTCGTTTTAGGACTAGCATGTTCTTTTTACATTTTGAAGAACAGAACCAAAAGACTGTACCATCGTTTTTCACAAGCATAGTACCCGAACCTTTTGCTACAGGTTTATTGCAAAAACTACAAGGCTTGACAAGAACACTCAATTTTTATCACTTTATTTTTCTAGCTTCACGTTCTGTCTCTCGCAACATAAGAATGTCTGACATTCTTACAGATCCTTTAACATTTCTTGTAAGGATTCTACCTCTATCCTTTCCATCTAGTATCTTTACTCGTACTTGTATAACTTCACCAGCAATTCCAGTTCTACCCACTATTTGTATAACTTCGGCAGAAGTAGGAACTTCGGTACTCATTGGTTAGCTTGACCGCCTTTTATCTGCGACAATGATGCCACAATTTGGTCTACTATATGTTGAGCATCTCCTGCGTCTAATATCGCAGCAGCAGCAGAAGTAACATCAATGCCTAAAGATTTACCTAGATCTTGTCTACTTGGAACAAAGCCATATGGAATTCCATGTTCTTCACATAGTATAGGAAGATGTGCAACTACTTCTGCAGGCTCTACATCTTCTGCAATAATTACTAGTTTACTTATTCCTCTCTCTATTGCTTTTGTAACTTCATTGGTACCTTTCTTTACTTTGCCACTTTGATGTGCAACTCTTACAGCTTCGTATATCGGGCTAACCAAGTCAGCCGGCACTTGAAACTTTACGTAATAAGCCTTAGCCACATGTATCACCCATTGGGATCATTTCCATTCTTTGTGTGCTTACAATTGGTTTTAAAAGTGTTATCTGTCAAGTACTGCCTTTACTTTTTGCAAGTATTTGTTAAATATTTCATCAAGTTTAGATTGTGACGAAGATTCTGCATATATTCTAGCTATAGGTTCAGTGCCACTGAGTCTTACCATTATCCAGCTAGAGGTATCTAATGATAACTTGATTCCATCGGTAAGATCTTTTTTGTATGGTTCTGATTGTAATATTTGAATGATTTTCTTGAATTCGTCTTTTGTACAGTTGATTTTGTCTTTTGTAGTAAAAGATGGAGGAAGACTATCCATTTCCTTAGACAAAGAGTTCCCAGTAGTTGCCAAAAGATCAAGCAATATTGCCATTGTCATAGATCCATCTCTGACTTGATTATGTTTACCAAACATAAAACCACCATTTTCTTCAAAACCAATAATTGCTTTTTCTTTAACCATTTTACGTGATACCTCAACACTACCTACTTTAGTTCGTAAAACATTTGACTGTGAATCAGAAGCTATTTTTTCTATCACAGATGTTGAATTGACAGAAGTAATTAGTTTTGATTTAGGATATTTTTGTAGAATATATTTTGATAACAACAATGCAGATCTGTCACCTGTAAGAATTTTTCCTGATTCATCACAGAAAATGCTTCTGTCGCCATCACCATCAAAAGCTATTCCAAAATCAGCTTTTGATTTTACAACCATTTTTGATAATTTTTCTAAATTTTGAGGTGTAGGCTCTGAACCTCTACCAGGAAAAGCTCCATCAATTTTTTCATTTATTAGAATTGTTTTGCAACCAAGATCTTTGCACAATATAGGTGCAGCCTCTGCTTGAGCACCATTACCAAGATCTAGCACTATTGTAGGATGCAACGATTTTATTTTTTTTATGTTTATTTGTTTTTTAATTCCTGACAGATAGACATCAATTGCTTTTGGTTCAGTAGTAATAATACCGAATTTTTTAGATATTTTCCATTTTTTCGTAAAATAAATCTCTTCTACTTTGAGCTCATCTTCTCTTGATATTTCAATCCCATCTTTTGCAATAACCTTCAGTCCATTATATTGCGGAGGATTATGTGATGCGGTAATCATTATGCCACCATTATATCCGAGTTTCTTTGTAGCATATTGTAGACATGGAGTAGGAACTAGACCACATACAGCAGAATCAAGACCAGAGGAACTCAAAGTAGCTATTACTACTTTTGATATTATTGTGCTTGATACTCGTCCATCATAACCTACAAGAATTGGCCCTTTTTTAAAAAAAGCTGCAAGTGAAGCAGTTATTTTGGATATGAAATCAAGGGTAAGATCTTCCTCAAATACCCCCCTAACCCCATTAGTGCCAAATAACTTCCCCATGCCCTACCATCGACAATAGAATAAATTTGTCTTAAAAATCATGGTGCATGCGGGAGTTGCCAAGCCTGGTCAAAGGCGCAGGGCTTAGGACCCTGTCTTTTAGGAGTTCGTGGGTTCAAATCCCACCTCCCGCACCTAAACAATACAGAGTTGCATTTCTTTATGACTGTGAAAATGGGCACTACAGAAATTGTTTGAGCACTCATAGCAGTGCCAATCACCTATGGTGGAACAAACCTTGCAAATTTTGACAGGATTATTGTGATCATAACTATTTCCACGATTATGAGATCTATGAGAATTTTTTTGCTTGTCCATCAGAATCCCTCATTTGTATAGAAATTTGAAAAACTAGTATCTCCCATTAGCAACACATTACAGAATTATAATATCTAGTTGGACTAGCATTCTTACAATACGACGTATCCAAAAGGCTATTTAAGTATTAATAAGTGCAGTATGTCTAACAGTTAGAATGAACAAAACCATTGTTGAACTTGTCATAGTAGGAAAAGATCATGAAGGAGTAGTGGCTGGTTTTACTAATTTCATATTTCAGAATGATGGAAACATAGAGAAAATTAATCAAAATGTGGTAAAGGGACTTTTTGGAATGTATCTAGAAGCGTCTTTTGTAAAGAAACTAGATATGGAAAAATTTAGTAAAGAAGCAGAGAATTTAGCAAGAAACCTGAAGATGGAGGTAAACATACATTATGAAATATCAAAAAGCAAAAAAGTTGCAGTACTTGTTACAAAAGAACCTCATTGTCTTGAGTCAATTTTAGATGCAAGGACAAAGAGGAAGATCAATGGAGAGATTGTAGTCATAATAGGTACAGAAGACACTTTATCCCCCTTAGCAAAAAAAGCCAAAATTCCTTTTGTATTAGTTGATGAGAAGGACCAGCAAAAGGCAGAGGAAAAAATAATCTCAATAATAAAAAAATTCAATGTGGACCTGATAGTACTTGCAAGATACATGAGAATACTTTCACCTAACTTTGTCTGGAGATATCCCAATAGAGTAATCAACATACATCCGTCATTATTACCTGCATTCCCAGGTGCCTTTGCTTATGTTCAAGCGTATGAGAGAGGAGCAAAAATAGTAGGTTGTACGGCCCATTACGTAACAGAAGATTTGGATCAAGGACCTATAATATTTCAGGATGCTTTTGCAATAAATGAAAATGAAACCATAGAGTCACTGAAAAAGAAGGGGCAAAAATTAGAAGCAAGTACACTATTAGAAGCTGTAAAAATGCATTTGGACGAAAGGCTAGAGGTATATTGGGGAAAGGTTCATGTCAAACCCAAGAGATCTAAATGATAGCAAGAGACCTTACAAATACAGACATTATCAAATTAACAAAAAAAGATACAGTCGCAATAATCCCTGTTGGTTCAATTGAACAACATGGTCCACATCTTCCCATATCCACAGATACAGATATTGTTTCGCACATAGCAAGGCAAGTAGCTGAAAGAAATGAATTTTTGCTTTTACCTACCATAGAATATGGCGTCTCCTATGAACATCGTCCATTTTTCAACATGAGTGTATCCAGCCGCATCTTGGAGAGGATCTTGATAGAATTATGTAATTCGTTATCAGAAAACAACATAAGAAAAGTCATAATCCTCAATGGACATCACGGAAACCAAAATGCGTTAAAAAAAATACCAGAAAAAATATCCAAGACAACTAGACAACGAGTTTTTGTCTATTCGTATTGGCGTTTTATGAAAAGAAAATTTGATCATGCAGGATTTGTTGAAACATCCATCATGTTAGCAATATCAAATAAGGTATCCATGCACAAAGCCGAAAAGGGATTAGTACCTGAAAATATGCCAGTTAGCGATCTAAAAAGAATAAGTAAAAAAGCTAACAAGTCATTTATTTCTGTCACAAAAAATGGCGTTTGGGGAGATCCTACTACTGCTACAGCAAGAGCAGGAAAAACGATTCTAAAGGAGATAATCTCAAATTTATCAAAAGAGAGTCAAACTTGCCTCACTGGAGCAGGTTGAAAATTTCACCAATGAAATTTTAATATATACCCTCCTTAGAGTGGGTAATAAGTGAAATAAATGTCAGTAGATATGGCAGTAAAAGTACTTGATGAAAGCCTGAACAAGGTTGTGCTTATCAAGCTGAAAGGCGGCAAAGTGATAAGAGGCAATCTTCACGGTTTTGACCAACACATGAATCTGCTACTTGAATCCTCAGAAGAGATTCCTTCTGAAGGAGAGACAAAAAGCCTCGGTACCATAGTTGTCAGAGGAGACAACGTAGTAATTATATCTCCTCCACCAAAGTGAGTATACTATGACAAAGGGTACCACCTCAATGGGAGGATACACAAAAGGGCGTTTACACATTAGATGTAGACGATGCGGCAAGAACTCCTACCACATACGACATAAAAGATGTGCAAGTTGTGGATATCCAGAGGCCAAGATAAGGAAATATACTTGGATCAAATGGTATACTTAGATGGAAGAAATAGTCCTAGCTTTTAGTTCTATTGCAGGTGCATGTACCGCGGTAGCACTGGACAAAATTCCAAAAGTCAAACGTAGCAAGCATGTGCCCACTGTCAATTCTGCAATCACATCTCAGTTACATTCACTGAGAATGGAAAAAGAGATTTTATCAAAAACAATTACAAGGATTCATCAACAAGAATCAGACGTAAATAAAATACAAAAAGACAAGCTTTTACTGCGTTATCAACACCAACTTGGAATAATAATTGCCAAGATTGAGAAATTAGAAGTAGCCAGCAGATATCCAGATCTTGGTCCTGTAGGAGACAGTTTGATTTCACTAATGGACAACAAGCTTTCACAGTTAGATCAAAGATTACATGAAATTTCTTCAAAGATCACAGTAAATACTATTCAACCCAAGCAAATAGAAAAACCCGTCCAGATAATTGAGATTCCACAAGAGAAAAAAATTGAACCAAAATTAGATACTCATAAAGAAAAAACAGAGGTTAAAGAAGAAAAGATTGTCAAGCCAGAAAGAACACAAGAATGGTTGCCACCAATGGAAGTGCCAATGCACGAGAAACACAGAACAGTTGAATTGAGTACATTAACAGAGATCACAGGTAAATCCCCACAATTTCCTGCTGAATTAATAAAACCCGTCCAAGCAGAGCCCCAAACTCCTCAGATCATAGAACCAAAAATAGAACCAGTACAAACGTTAAAGATTACAGAATCAATAGTTGAGGAAATAACAGTAACTGTTCCCCAACCTATCATACAAAATACAATTGAGACATTACCAGAGATAAAACACGACCAACCGGAACATGAAAGAAAGATCCAGTTACCTACTCCAATTAAGATTCCAGAAGAAGAAAAATTAGAAGATGACGACAAGGATTTAGATAAAATAAAAAGTGAAATAATGAAGGCACTGTCAAAACTAGAACAAGTAGAGGTAGAGTAATTGACAGTTGATGATGCCATAGAGGCATTGTCCCCACAGGCATTAAAGATGATCAAGAACAATTTTGTGATAGGTCTTGGTAGTGGAAGAGCCGCAACCGCCATAGTAAGACTATTGTCAAGCCACATCAAAAAGACCAAGTTTTCTGTAAAAGCAATACCAACATCTTTACAAATCAAAATGGAAGCTGAAAGGGGGCAGATTCCACTAATAGAGGCAGATCAGATAAACCATATTGATCTAGTTTTTGACGGTGCAGACCAGATAGATGCAAGTGGTAATATGATAAAAGGTGGAGGCGGAGCTCTATTACGAGAAAAGATTCTGATAAGCATTGCAGACAAAGTAGTAATCATTGCAGACGAGTCAAAATTTGTCAAGAAACTAAACAGGAGTGTACCTGTTGAGGTTCACCCATTTGCAAGAAAAATAACAGAATCGCAGATAAGAAAAATAGGTGGTAACCCACACATAAGATTGTTGGATAGAGGCTATCCATTTATGACAGAGAATGGGAATGTCATACTTGACTGTGATTTTGGCCAAATTAGAAATCCTAAGGAGCTTGCAACAAAAATAATTGAGATACCAGGAGTTATAGAAGTAGGAATATTTTCCAAACCAGACATTATTTACAAAGTAAAAGAAAACGGTAAATATGAAATTGTATAATATGCAAGGATTAGAAATATTTTATGAAATGTGATCGTTGTGAAAACATAGCAGCATATTCTAGAAAATACTCGGGAGAGAATCTTTGTTCAATTTGTTTCTCAGATTCCATAGTAAACAAGACTTCTAGAACAATAGCAAAATACAACATGATAAGATCTGGCGATACAATAGGAGTAGCAGTTTCAGGTGGAAAAGATTCTCTTTCATTATTACAAGTATTGAAAAAAATTTCACTAGACCATAGATTTACCCTAAAGGCAATCACCGTTGATGAAGGAATTCCAGGATATAGAGACGAGGCACTCAAGATTGTAGAAGATTTTTGTAAGAAACTAGATGTAGAACACAAAGTGTACCCATACAGTTCCCTTTTCGGTACAACCCTGGAACAGACATTGGATCTTCGAAATAATGACAAAACTTCTTCTTGTTCAATATGCGGAGTCTTGCGAAGAAGGGCAATTGATTTTGGAGCAACTGACCTCAATGTTGACGCAATAGCAACTGGACATAATTTGGATGATATGCTTCAAACATTTGTTATAAACATAATTTCTGGAGATACCAAAAAGATTGGCTGGATGAATCCAGATACATCACAAAACAGATTAAGAAAGATAAAGCCATTTTGTGAGATTTACGAAAATGAGATTGTATTTTATGCATTCACAAATAATATTCCATTCCAGTCAGAAGAATGCCCTCACATGAACGAGGGTATTAGAACAGAGATCCGTAATTTTCTAAATTCTTTAGAAAAGACGCATAGTGGCATCAAGAATAACATGTACAAATCAATACTAAAGATTTCAACAACTCTCAAAGAATCTAATAATTCAGAGTGGAGAATTTGTTCTAAATGCGGTAGTGAATGCACAGGAAATACATGTTCAGTGTGCAACACACTAGCCAATTTAAGAATAAACTAAAAACCCAATGCAGATAAAGAACTTGTATTTACAATAAATTCGGTAGTAGGTAGGGTTGGGGCGCTAGCCGTGCCCTGCCTCTGAAACCGGCTATATGCAGAGACCAGTAACCGCTGGATAAATCTCTAGATAGACGGTACTCGCTTGACTTGCGGATATGAAATCACGCCGAAGCGGGTGGATACAGGACTGAAGTTATCCGAAGGGATAACTCTCAAGTTCTAACTGCCGAAAGGGATGAGGTCCGGGAGGGAGCAATCCTAAGGTAGAGCATCCACGCTGCTTCGTCTACGTGGCGGATCTTGCTTGACTTGAGATGAGACCGCTTGTTTAGACTGGAACTGGCGGATCTACTACCTTAATATTCTTAAATCAAAATCATATAAATTATGGAAGGTCTAATTTCGGGTAAAAGTAGAACTTATGCTGAATTCAAGCCTAGCATACCAGCAACAATTATTCCATTATTTGATGAGCTTCGAGATTATTGTTTGTCGCTTGGAAAAAATGTTATCGAAGATGTCCGTATGCATAGAGTTGTATTTTCAAAATCAATTAAATTTCGTAGTTTTGCAGATATTGAACCTCAGAGAGATCATATAGTAATAAAGATCAAAAAAGGTAGAAAAGAATCAGAAAAAGAGATGCAAGTAAAGACAAATGACAATCTTGAAGAAGTCAAAAAATTACTGCTAGAAGCTTATACTAATATTCACTAGTAATGAATTTGAAAATCAGAAAATTCTCCAAGATATTTTTCTTCAGAAACTTGTAATTCCGTTACAATTGCGCCAGCAGGACCAAATTGAGCCCAGTCTATTACGGCATTAACGTTTGAATCTTCTCCTTCCAAAATGGCTTCTACTCGATTGTCTGGAAGATTTTTCACCCAACCAAAGACATTATTTTTTTCAGCAGTCTCCATAGTTCCCTGACGAAAATATACACCTTGTACTTTTCCACTTACTAAAATACGAACTCTCTTTGTATTCATTTGTTATTCAGAGACTAGTCCAGGATTATTCTCTTTCTTTCATTCTAGAACGTCCAGTCTTTCTTGCTGCTATGCTTCCGACTTTACGTCCAGGCGGTGCGTTTCGTGAAACTGTTGATCCTCTTCCAACGTGTTGGTGTCTTCCACCACCGTGGGGGTGTACATAAACTGCTTGAGCAACACCTCGTACTATAGGATATTTGTGTCCTTTTGATTTCTTTCGTCTCCATGCAGGTCCAGCCCTCATAAACGGTCTATCTCCAACACCTCCGCCTGCAAGAACTCCAATCATTGCCCTATTCTGAGGATTAAGAGTTGTGAATTTGCCAGATGGAAGTTTTATTGTTACACCTTCAGAGCTATGTGAAAATACAGTTGCATATGTACCAGCAGATTTTACTATTGCACCACCATCACCAAAATGTTTCTCAACATTGCATACAATGGTACCATCAGGTATGTTTTGAACACTGATTACATTACCTGGAGAAATATTAGATTTTAAACCAAATTGAAATTTAGAACCAATCTTTGTACCAAGAACTGACGGAACAAAAGAAAAGAGTCCAGTCTCAAATCTCACTTTAGCAAGAGGAGCATCTCGTCCTGTTTCATGCACAATGTCAACCACTTCCGCCTCATGTTGTTCTCCTAATTGAAATCGTGGATATTTAGCAGGAAGTAACTTTCCAGTAGAAGCTGCTCGGAATTGCATTCCTCCTCTACCTCGTCTTCTTACTAGTGGTCGCTTACCCAAAGTATCGATTGTGATTTATCTTGTAAATTTTAATCTTCTGATCTAAATCGTGGATCAAAGACGACAAAGGTATAAAAATTAGTTTGAGGGTGCTAAAATGTGAGCCAAAACGCACTCTCCCTTAAGGTACTTGAGGCTTATACCCGTGACGTAGGGAGAGGAGTAGCTCGTATAGATTATGATTCCATGGATTCACTGGGAGCTTCTACAGGTGATGTTATTGAGATAAAGGGAAAACGAAGAACTGTTGCTAAATGTTTACCACTGTATCCTTCAGATGAAGGAAAAGGGATTATCAGAGTAGACGGATTGGTCAGAAACAATGCAGGTATTGCAATTGGTGATACTGTAGCTGTAAGAAAAATTAAAGCAGTGGCAGCAGAAAAAGTAGTTGTTGCACCACTAGAAGCAATACCTCCAATTGATGAAAGATATCTTGCAGATGCCCTAGAAAGTGTACCTCTGATAAAAGGAGACAACGTAATGGTGCCGTATTTTGGCGGACGATTAACTTTTCAAGTGATAGGAGTTACACCTGCAGCTGATGCAGTACTTGTTACACAAAAGACAGTATTTCACATTGCCGAGAAAGGAGAAACATTGCGTGGTGTACCACAGGTAACATACGAGGATATCGGAGGATTAACTGATGAAATTAAGAAAGTTCGTGAAATGATAGAACTCCCTCTAAGACATCCCGAGATTTTTGAAAAATTAGGGATTGAAGCTCCAAAAGGCGTTTTGTTATACGGACCTCCAGGAACAGGTAAAACACTACTTGCAAAAGCAGTTGCAAATGAAAGTAATGCACATTTCATAAGCATATCAGGTCCAGAGATAATGAGTAAGTTTTACGGTGAAAGTGAGGCAAGATTAAGAGAGATCTTCAAAGAGGCAAAAGAAAAGTCTCCATCAATAATATTTATCGATGAAATTGATTCAATTGCACCAAAAAGAGAAGAGGTCACAGGAGAAGTAGAGCGAAGAGTTGTTTCCCAATTACTTTCCCTGATGGATGGACTTGAGGCCAGAGGAAAAGTAATTGTCATATCTGCAACCAACAGACCTAATGCAATCGATCCTGCACTTAGAAGACCTGGCAGATTTGACAGAGAGATAGAGATCAAAGTACCTGACAAAAAGGGCAGAAAAGACATTTTGATGATACATACAAGAAACATGCCATTAAGCGATGATGTGAATGCAGACAAGATTGCATCAATTAGCCATGGATATGTAGGAGCAGATTTGGAGTATCTATGTAAAGAGGCGGCAATGAAGTGTCTGCGAAGACTACTTCCAGAGCTAAACTTGGAAGATGAAAAACTCCCACCCGAAACATTAGATAAATTAGTAGTAAATGCAGAGGACTTTCAAAATGCAATAAGAGAAGTCACTCCATCAGGAATGCGTGAAGTTTTCATTGAAAATCCAGATGTTAGTTGGGACGAGGTAGGAGGACTTGAAAATGTCAAACGTGAACTTCAAGAAGCCGTAGAATGGCCAATGAAATATCCCACATTATACTCAAAACTTGGACATCGTATGCCTAGAGGAATATTGTTGCATGGACCAAGTGGTACTGGAAAAACATTGATGGCAAAAGCAGTAGCAACTGAGAGTGAAGCAAACTTCATTTCAGTTAGAGGACCAGAATTATTATCAAAATGGGTTGGAGAATCAGAGCGTGGAATAAGAGAGATCTTCAGACGAGCAAGACAGGCATCTCCATGTGTAATATTTTTCGATGAAATTGATTCAATTGCACCAATACGTGGTGTAGGAGGAGAGACGGCAGTTACAGAAAGAGTAGTAAGTCAGCTTTTGACAGAATTAGATGGTATAGAGAGTTTACATGGTGTAGTAGTTCTTGCTGCAACTAACAGAGCAGACATGATTGATACCGCATTGTTAAGACCAGGCAGATTTGATAAAATCATACTTGTGCCACTTCCAGACAAAGAAGGAAGGAGGAAGATCTTAGAGATAAACACAAAGGAGATTCCAGTAGTCAGAGAACCTATGACAAATGGAATAAAGAATACAGATTATGTAGACATTGACAAGATTGCAGAAGCAACAGATGGAATGAGTGGTGCTGATGTTGCATCAATAGCAAACACTGCAGTGTCACTTGTCATACATGAGTTTCTTGATAAATATCCAGATCAAAAAGAGGCAGAAAAACAAGCAACAGAGGCAAAAGTAACTATGAGGCATTTTGAAGAAGCAGTAAGAAAAGTCAAGACACAGAAGGAATTGAAGATAGGCGAAAAGGTAGCAGTTCCATACTATAGGTAATTATAAGTTACGAAAAGCATTATTAAATAAAAAACTTGGAATATGCAATTATTTCCAAAACTTCCATTTATTCTCAGGAATGTTTTCTTGTTTTTCATTTAATGTATTATAACTATCTCCAGTTTCTATCAGTGAGATAATTTTTTCCAAGCTTAACGGAGTATAGTTGACAAGCTCTGCTGAAACATTAACTGTCTTATTTTTTTGGTGTATTAATGGATAATCTATCAAATTTGTATTGTGTTTATCACCATGAATTATCCATCCATCATATCCAAAAGGTCTACGTGGTTCATGCATTAGCAAAAATTGGTAATCTCTATACTGTATTCCATACCTATTTGGTATTACTGTAGCATGCTCAATTATGTCAGTATCATGATTTCCCCTCAAATGGTATATCTTTCCACCGAGTTTTTTCAGCCAAAAGTCTATCGGTCTTCTTCCTCGACCAAACGTTAAATCCCCTAGAAAATACAATCTATCTTCCTTCACAGTATTGTTCCAGTTTTCAACCATTTGATAGTTCATTTGTCTTATAGAATCAAAAGGTCTGTGAGAAAATCGAATAACGTTACCATGATCAAAATGAGTATCGCTTAATACGAAAACTCTTTCAGTGCTAGGTATTTTCTCAAATTTGATTTCAGACGGCTCTCTTTTCTCACCTAGTTTCTTCATAGTCTTGTGATATGTTTTTCTGTCAAGAGATTTGGAACGATCCAGAGTTTTTCCTTGTAGAAGATCATATTCAGCAAGTATTTTGAAATTCTTTACTACAGTAACTCTAATTACATATTGATCCATTTCTGGTATCTTCCAAGTCTGAAGATAATCCCAAATACGATCAAACTTTCTTTGTATGTCTTTTACAAGTGTTGCATGAAAAGTAAAATGGACTTTATCAAATTCTGATACATCACAGAATTTTCCTAATTTTTCATACAGTTCCAATCGGAGTTGTTTGAGTTCTTCGGAGGGGTTTATTTTTACAAAGATTACACGATCTTCAAAGCTATCAAATCCGTCTAACTTGAATTTGACTAGCTCATAGTGCTTGCAAACATCTTTGACTTCCTTAACAAGTCGTTTTTCATCTCGTGTTGATACAGGTCCAACAAGTGTAATGTGAGGAACCTTTTGACTTTTCACATGATAGTTTCTAGCTATGTTTTTTTTCAATTCCTTTATGGCTTCTTTTGCATAACCTGAAAATCTAAACTCAATCAGATAACTGGATTTATTTGGATTTTTGTAACGACGAAGCCGATTAGAATGACTTAATATCCAATAGTAATTTGGTTCATCATCTGGCATGTTTCACAAAATTATTCAGTAACAAGTATTTCAGCATTCTATTATAATTTAGAATTAATTTACCAGCAGAACTTTTGATCTTGTGGTTCTGTTTGAAAACTAGAAGGATCATACTCATAACCATTAGGTAGAACTGCTTGGAAGTCTTGGACCATAACTAGTCTTTGTGAATCATAGGCAATTCCTATTGAGACGGACACAGGTTCTGGGTCGAGTATGTTTCTTTTATGGCCCCAATTAGATGATGCATCATCATACATCATTCTATTATTTCCATCTAGAATACTTGATTGAGGAGTTCCATAGGTTGTACCAGATTCACCAGCAATGTTTTCTGAAACTAGAAACATAGTATCGCCGTTATTTTTGTATCTCAGCATAGGACCCTCACCTTTAGCATCTATATGATGAATACAACCTTCTTGAAGCAACTCTTCTGCGTATATCTGAGATGATCTTGCGTTTCCTAGAGTTAGTACGTGTAATCCATTTTGTGTCCTGTACTTGTTGAGGTCATCTAATGCAATCTGCTTTAGTTCATCAAGTGAAGGTGGAGGAACAGCTTGTGGTATTATTGATGGAAGATTAGGTACTGAAACATCTGGTAATTTGATTGGTATTGATACTGGAAGTTTTGGCATTGGTACTTTGATTATTTTTGGTGCTGGACTACCTGGAATGTTAATAAAATTTGGTTTTTGAATTGTTACAAATGATGAGTTGATAGTTGGATGAAATACAAAATATGCAATTACAGCAACTACAATTATAGATAAAATAATCCAAGGGCCTTTTTTTCGTCTTCTATAATGAGTTCGCTTTTGATATGTTCTCTTTCTACATTTTACACAGACAAAATAGCCTTGAGTATACTGGTATTGATGTCTACAAAACACCATAATTAATGATCAAATCCCTTAAGAAAAGTTCTTTTTTGTGCATTACATTCAGGATTGTTAGTCAAACACAACTAGGCTCTTTTCCATGCCTATTCTATAGACCCCTGATTATTTTAATAACGAGCTTTATAGCTTATCGGTAACAAGTTACGAAAAGCGTATTAAATTACATTTTTTCAAGCAATACTTCTACTTCTTTTTCAGACAATATATTAAAAAAATTACAAGAACAGAATAAACTTCTAAAAGTCTTTTATTTCATTTCCAAGATCTTCGAATAGCTGTTCATGTTCCTTCATGAATGCATCTATGAAATCAGATTCATCTTGGCTCATAATGGTTTAGTATTTTTTCTAATATATAAAATTAGTCTATCAATTATCTCTGTCTGGAGTCCTCCTCTCTCTTCTTGGATTTTAAATAAAAGTTGCCTCAATTCACGTTGTTCCTCTGGTGGGAATTTTATAGATAATCCATTTCTTCGTAGGAATATCGTGGTAGATAGTATTGCAGTTCGTTTGTTTGCCCCACTAAATGATTGAGCCCACGGTATGCCACCAAGAAGATGAGCTGCTTTTACAATTATTTTGTCTTTATGATCTACCTCATCATTACCTGTTTTTTCTACGATAGAAAGAACTTCGTCAAGTCCAGATCCTGACTCAGATATGTATTCTGGCAACTCAGGATGCCGTTCATTCCATTCTACAATTATTTTTTTATTCAATTCTATTACAAGTGATTTTTCCAAGTAACGGATTTGCATTGCTTCCACTTTCTTGTACATGGTATGGTTAATAGGCATTAAAATAAAATGACAGTTCTGGAACTGTTCTTATGTTCCAATTAAAAGATGATTAATTTCTTAATTCAGTTCCCTTACCTTTACGTATACTCCTTCTTCGCCTTCAGTAGGTAATTTACTAGCCTCTAAATGAAATATCTCGGAATCATCACAAATGATACCTATTCTTTTCATTGCATCCAGTACTGGTTTTGATAAATTATCCAAGTCATTTCTCTGCATTCGATATATTCTATTAGGTGCAAGCCAAAATCGTAACACCACAGAGAGTTTTCTTTTTTCACAGGTACTACAATGTAAAGAGGCAAAATGCCTCTCAAGAATACATCTCCAATTTTCGATTGTTTCCTTTCCAGAGTTGGTACTTACATGACCATTCACACTGATTTCAAAAATAGGTCTGGATTTCATATTGGTGTAACTCCTCTTCTATCCAGTTCCTCTTTGATTCTCTCTTGCATCTCACCTGCAAAATTTGCCACTTCCTCTACAATCTTTTGTTTGGATCTGTCCTCAATTGCAGCAAGAAATTCCTCAAAGGGTAATTGTTTCAGATTCTGCAAGATAGATTCTAGATCTTTCCAAGGTCCAACTTTGAGATTTCTTTGACTCTCTGTTAAGAAGGCGTATGCTTTTTCGATGTTTCCATCTTCTGCATCCAAGATAGCTAGTGCTTGTGAACTCTTTGGGTTTGGTGTAGCAATGATTTTTGCAAAGGTTCGCACATCTTTGTAAGTAAGAGTGAACTTTTTGCTTGCAATCAAGTCAATGAAGTAATCTAGCCTTGAAGGATCTTCACTGACCCAACTTGTCAATATTTTGCTACTATATAGCTCTGCAAAGAAAGAATACTTGTGCAGATAGTTCTTGTCTTCAGGATGTCTTTTGCCATAGGTCTGTGTTGCTTTGAATGCATGATAGTAGTTCATTACAGTCTTTTTTGTCATTGCAAGGTCTTCTGCAATACTTTGAAATGACTCACCATGTTTTTCGACTAGATCAAATATGTGACCTGCTTTGTTTGCTGCTGCCCATGCTTTAGGACCTGATACGTGAATCGAGCCTAGGAATATGTCAATTTCACGGTCAGTGCCTTTGAGAACCATTACTGGCACTATCTCAAAGTGATGTTTCTCAAACCCTTTTTCTTTACCTAGAAGGATTTCTTTACTAATTCTCCTAAGAGCTGTGGTTCTCCTATTACCTTCCTTGACAACATACTTGCCATTTTTCTGTTTAACATAGAGGGGTTGTAGGATACCTTTATCTCGCAAAATCTGTTTCATCAAGGCTCTTACATCTTCCTCATCATAGAGCCATTCCTCAATTTGAGATTCTGTCAGATGGGTTCCTAGATGCTTGAATCTGACATTCTCTGAATCCAGTTGAAGGTCTTTCAATGCTACTTCCTTTGGACCTTCATATATTGACGGCATGGAGGAAAGTATCAATTCGATTTAACCCCCAACATATCACATATTTTTTTGTCAGGCATCTTGTAGATAATCTGACATTTTTTACAAAAATACATGTCATTTATCTTGTCTTTTCTTCCTCCAGTGTAAAGAGAGTAGCAACGATTGTTACACTCGGTACAGATGGGATTTTGATGAGCTAACTCACCGTTGAATATCCTTATGCTCATTTCCACTCTCCCACTGGTTTTCTAGAGGAATTTTTCCTACACTTCTTACACCAAGATTGTACTCTGACTGTTCCATCACCCATACTTCTCAGTCCAAAAATACTTTGGATTGCAGATCTGCCTGATGTTCCTGTTCCACAGTGTGGACATGATGTTGGGTCTTTCAAAACTTCCTTCATTGATCCCAACCTCTTGTTTTATTTCTGAAATTTCTCCCTGATGCACTGACAGAGATACGATGGATTCTTCTTTGCTGTTTAGCAGAATAAGACGGGCATAAAGAAAAACCACCTATGTCTTCTGTTACACTGTTTGGAAGATTTTTGCCCTCTTTTACCAGGTATCTTCCTACTGGATTTTCTACAGGGGAGTGCTTCCCGATCTCAATTACGAGATATTGTTGTAATCTGTGATTCATGTAGTCTATTCAGCAGACTAGACTACATTCAAAACGGAGAATTTGTGTCGGTCTTAGTATCTTTGGTTTGAAATCTAGTTACATTCTTCTGAGGATTAGTACCATTGGTACTATTCCATTAAATAATAAGCAACACATCATTTTTTGAATAAATTTGTCAAGCAAATTGGGATTAGGAGGAGGTTTTAAAAAATTCATGGCTCGTATGAAAGAAGATCCTTTTGAACACTTTCTGGATGCGTTAGCTCTTGGTTTCAATGCGGATTATGAAGAAGCTATTGAAAAGATCGATAGAGCGATTTATCTTACCAATGAAGGTTATGATAAAATAGAAAAGGCTACGCTCTTGATGCTCAAAGGTCTTGCATATTATCACATTGAAAATTATAAAGAATCCCTATCAGCTTTTGAACAGTCTATCAAATTAAACCCTAAAAATTTCTCAGTATGGAATGCTAAAGGAGTTACACTCATAGAATCTGAGAAATATGAGGAAGCTTTGTCATCTTTTGAAACAGCACTAAGATATGCAGAAAAAGAGGACTTGCCTTTAGCTTGGACAAACATGGGATATGTATTGAATGAATTAGATAGATTTGAAGAGGCATTGGAAGTATGCATAAAGGCTCTAGAATCAGATCCCGCCATTGTTGATGCGTGGTATGACAAGTCTTATGCTTTGTCTGAATTAGGAAATCATGATGAGGCACTTGTTGCATGCGAAGAGGGATTAAAATTAGATAAAGAGGATCTGAATTTGCTTGTTCAAAAAGGCATTGTGATGTTAGATTTAAAAAGAAATGACGAAGCTCTAACATATTTTGAACATGCTACAAAACTTGACCCAACTGATGAACTTGCTTGGTATAACAAAGCTTGTACTCTATCCATATTAAACAGAGGTGAAGACGCTGTAGATGCTTTAATTGTGGCCACATCATTAGAGCCAGAAAATCTACTTGAGATGGTAGAGGAAGAAGATTTTGAAAATATAAGAAAATTAGATCGATTCAAAAAACTTGCTAGTCAGATACTTTAACTTCGTGAAAGCTGTCCAGTTTCCACAGTTCATTATTTTGACTCTGTAATTCAGCCAACTTGTTAGATAATTCTCTTCCTTTGTCAAGTAACTCGTATACTGTTACATTCTTTGCATCTTCAGATGGTTTTTTAGTTATCCATCCCCATTCGCATAATTCATCTAGAATGTTTGCAAGTGATACCCACTTTTGTCCTCTCAAACCCGATCTTTCATCTTGTGTCATATTGTGCTGATTTGAACGGTTGACTGAACGAAGAAACATAATGACTTTCAATCTAACATTATCTCTAGGAAGATAGGTAGGTCCTCCTTTACTTGGTTTGAACTTGCCTCTTCTTACCAACACTTTGTTGCGTAAGTTGTTTTAGATAAACTCGATCAAAATATCTCAATCCAGCTAAAAAGTAGTTATAATGAGTAGTATGGCTTTTGAGAGATTTATCTATTTTAATGAATTAGCTTGGGGGGTGGAGGAACCAGTTAGTACAGTTATTCTTTTTCCTGATGCATTACAATGTCTACTGCTCAACATGGAACGTATGGTCTTTTATGAGCAATTTTCTTAATAGGATGGAATTGTATTATAATATACATGCTTTTTAAAAAACCACGAGATAATTGTTTTTTCGTCGTAGGTTTAGCGGTGGGTAATTTAATTTTTGAAAAGTGGTTAGACTCTTTGAATCCATCTAATATGATAAATCAAGGACCACCTCCGTGGATTGTACAATATCTTTCTACTATTGTGATTCTGGTAATTGGAGTATATCTTATTCTTCATTTGACGTTAACGACTTATTCAAATCTTGGGTCAAAATTAAACAGAACCAGACATAACTGGTACGTATATGGAATCAAGTCATCTGCAGCTCTAGTTATAGTTCTAGGAGATGCTACTACACTACTTGTAACAGAAGGCAACTTCTACAACAGTGCATTTCATTTCGCTAATAGTTTATCTCCATTGGAAATGCTTTTCATACACTTGATTTTTCCAATTCTAGGGATATTCTTGATTTGGAATTTAAGAAATCAAAAGATAGAATATGAAGAAACTTCACCGATCAAATCCTAAAATAAAGCAGTAAGAGCATGATAGAAAAAGAATAAAACGTTAGTAATGAACAATCCATTGTGAACTTCTCAGAAATTTTACTTCAATACATGCAAAAATACTACACAAAACCTCATGAAACCATCAATCTTCTCTTTGCCATGATAGCTGGATTCGCAGCACTTTCTGCTATAATAATTACATTATCCGAAAAAATACCTGATGCATTATCACGTATAATTGCAATAACATTTACACCTATAATGCTACTTATTGCAGTCTTGTATGTGGGAAAAAAAGCTCCAAAGGAAAACAAAAAGGTTCTAGAAATAGAACACGCAATAATGCTAAATCATGATATTATTGATGGATTCAATCCATTAAAAAGGAGAAGGGTACTTGAATTGATTCACCCTTCCCTTACAGAAAAAAATACAGATGACAAATTTAATGAACTAATGAATATTCTAAATTCAAGAACTTCTACCTAGTCATGATTTTCAAAAAGAAAAGGAAGAGGGATTTGTATTTTAAGGCATCAAAACTAGCTTTAGATAATTCTAGATTAATTTGTGATGAAGCACAGTTTTTGATAGATAAAAATCATTACGCTCGAGGTTTTGCGTTATCCATTATTAGTTTAGAAGAGTCTGCCAAGTCATTTCTATTACGTTTAATCTCACTTGATCTTGTCTATGAGGATAAGACAATGAAATTTGTTCGTAATCACGAAAGTAAATTACAACAATCATCTCAGATACTCTCGCTCTCACCAAAATTGATACAAGCATTCGTAGGACTTGCTCAAATGGCTCAGGATGCAGGGTATATCAAAACTGAAATTGAGATACCAAAAAACTATCATGAAAAAATCAAACAATTAGAAGAAATCACTCAAATGGTAGCAAAATATCATAATAAAAAAAACGATTCGTTATATGTAGATGTACGTGAGGGTAGAATAATCAATCCTAACGAAATAACCAAAAAAGAACAAGCTTCAACAATAGCAGAAATGGCAGATATGCAAATTGACATAGTTGAGATTGCTCACAAGTTAGATGATTCTAAATGTCTAGAAATTTGGAAATCACCTTATGTGTCGATGTTAAAAATTGATCATCTTTTGAAGTCATGACTTAAGATTACATGTAGAAAAACATCAGTGAGAAATAACTCTACATGATCATGTGATACTATGTTGGTATCACACTTGCACTTCAAATGGATCTTTTTGAAAATATTTAGTCCACCATTCTTTTGGTGCAACAAACTTGTCTATTGAAATATTTGCTTCATCAGATCCTGTATAATAGAACGGTTCATCGTTTTGTGTCAATCCTACACGTCTATCATTTTCAATACGTGACTTGATAAACACTAGGTGATTTTTTTCCAATTTTTGTGCAGGTTCAAATGTGGTTTGTCTATTAATTGTTTGATTACCCCATGATTTCTTATTAAAAAGAACATCATACGCAGCTTGATGTATCCTATCTATGTGCTGGTTCATATCCTCACTATGAACAAGAGTCTGTGTTATTCTCCTATCTGCGTGAGTTGCTCCATCCCGTTTGGTTACCATCCAATCTGCAATTTCATCTTTTGAATAATCAAACTCTGAAGATTTTAAAAATGCATATAATGATTCTGCCAGTCTACTACCATCATTACCAAAAGCATTTTCAAATAATCGTACCAATTCTTTGAACTTTGATAGGTTGTCAGTCTGACCATTTGCATTAGCCATGATTTTTACACCCTCAGTTCTATCCAATAATTGATTCTCATAAATTTCTCTGAAAAAATTATTATGAAAAACCATTCTTGAGATTAATTTTAATTCAAATCCTTTAGATTGAGTAAGGTATCTACTTTCACTTTCATTTTCAGGTATGAATCCTTGTGATGGATGAGGACTGGAAATACTTACTTTAGACATATCAGAGATAGATATAAGTTGAGAAAAATATCTCAGAGTCTTACCTAATTCTGATAATTCATTCTGGGGTATTTCAATGGATTTATCTTCTAATAATGTTGGAAGAGATGTTAATTTTATTATCGCATGCATTAATACAGTTACACCGCTTTCACGAAATTGGCGTTTATTTACTGGTTTTATGTTAATGATTCTACCATCAGTGGATTTAGTCGTGTAGCCTATGAAATGCCACTCGTTCTGTGGTTGTTCTATGTGAAAATTTAAGTTATTAAATAAAAGCATAGTTACTTTTTCCTTGTATTTTGAATTAAGCTTTTCCAATTAAATGACTAATTCTAAAACAATTAATTTGATATCGTCAATGATTTCAATATTTCATTCAGATCTCTAAACGGAGCATAATCAAATCGATTGTCTTCAGACTCAATCCATCTTCCAGTTGACACTGTCTTCCAATGATCATCCGAGTCAATCAATCCCTCATAATGCCGATCTGGTGGCACTATTGGATGCACTCCCTCATAGTAAACTTGTACAAAATCCCCTCCACAGACAGGACAACAGGTGATTTTAGGCTCTTTCTCAGAAGGTACTTTGCTATATGACAACTCCCCTATCCATGTTAGCACATGATGCTTCTTTCTTATGCCACAATGCGAGAGAAGATAACAAAACGTTTGAAAGACTGATTTTCTCTCTTCTGCTATTTTCACATACCATCCATACCTTCCAAATGCTCTTGAAATTTTATCCCGATTTCCAAACCCTACTAGATGAAAATGTGGTGAATAGTACCATTGTCTAGAATTTTTATTGAATCTAAAAGGATGGAAAATGACTGCACCTCCTTCCCATTGGGCCATCTTAAGAATTTCCATCATTCTTTTTCTTAATAGACTGTAAGGAAGATCATGCTGAGAAGTATTAACCATCAGCATTAGATGAATTGGTTTTTGATTTGTTTTCTTAGCATATTCTTCAATTCTTGTTGTTGCCCTGTTTGCCTGTCTTGCAATCCATTTCACATAGCACTCCATACATGATGCTCGATAGCAGGAACGTTGGTATTGTTTTATGTATACACGTTTTCCCTTCCCTAGCATTTCATGTAGCTTATCTTTCAGACAACCAAAAGTTGTCCATATACCGCACCAATCATATTTTTCTAGAGTACAAGGAAGCTTCCATTCATCATGCTCTATGGTAAGCCAATTTGTACGAAATTTGTAATCTGCAACAAATGCTGCTACAGCTGCTAAAATTTGGGTACTTTGCTTAGAGGGCTTAGAGGCAGGACGGAAATATTTTATTAAATTTTCATTTCTCATTTTCAGATAGACACTTTCTTAATGATGTATTTTTTGAAATATTCTAGATTCTCACATGATTTGCAAACAGAGTACATTTTTTCTTCGCCTGCAACTGAAAAAGTGATGAGAAATATAGGATCTTTATGACCACAGGAAAAAACTGAATTATTTTCACTCATTTTTATGCACCACAGCATTCAGCAATTCAGATATAACGTCATCAAATGTAGCTGCCTTCCTCTGCACAAGTTTATTCCAGTTTTCTTTTGATATTCGAATAGTTTTGTAACGCATTATAATACAATACACCAAAAGATATATCCGAATTTACTACATATTTTTGTGTGAAAAAATGTACTAGTTTGACCTGGACCATTAGATCAGAATCCAAACTAACAAAGGCTCAGAAGAAAATTCTAAAGGAATTTTTTGAAAATGGCCCTAATTTGCGATATGGTATTAATAAAAAACAGTCCATGCACAGACATGGCACCTCATATAACAAAAATCTAGATACACTAGTGCAATTAAGGCTCCTGCAACATGAGGAATCTCACAGAGAATTATTACATATTGACCATCCAAACCTAGATCCCCTTGAACCAAAGCTTAGGTTTTCAGTAAGAGAAGCTTTCAAAAAAAGAGATTATAGTCGTCCGTCTGGTATTGGCAAGGAAAGATGGAAAAAAGCACTGGATGCGTATAGAATTGCAAATTATAATGAACGCATAGGAAATAAAATTGGCGAATCACTTTATCGTCTTACAATATGGGGAATAATTTCGCATTTTCGAGATGAAGGTAAGCTTCCGCCTAGTAGAATAATTCTCACAGATGGTCAGGTAGATCCTAATGTCTACCAACTACAATCAAAAATAACAGACGAGGATCTTGACAGAGTTTTGCCACATCTATGGGATTTTCCCGTTACAATTCCTGACATAATTCAGCGAAAATGGAGTTATCTTTGTAAGAGTAACGACAAGAATGTAGTTTACAATCAGCTATTTGACGCATTGGTCCTTGCAAATCATTACTACGAATGGTTAAATGCCGATTTTGCTAGATTTGAAAATAGTGCTCTAAAAGACATTTTATTACATTTTCTAATTCCCTACAGGTTGAATCAACCCTATGCGAATAACTGGATAAAATCAATAGTAAAAGATAGAGAACTTTTTGATTTTCTTACAACTTGTTTTGCTGAGCTAAAGGAGTACTATGAATCAAATCAAGAAATTATTAGAGAATATGACAAAATATTGAAGCAGGCAAGGAAGAATGGAGAAGTAAATGTTCCCAAATTTTTTAAGAATGGCTCATTCTTTGTGAAATTGCCACCCTATTTTCATCACGGGTATTATCTTGGCGAAGGACCATGGGGTTATCGCCTCAGCTATTTTTTGAATGAGTTGGAATCAGGTCCGATTCAATATACTCTGTCTTTACTTACAAGATCTAGAAAATATAGAACAAAACAGAATAAAGTCAGTATGAAATTAGCTATTTCCTTGCCAGAATCTACAGGAGATAAAAAAGAAAAACCGAATAATTCAGGTAAGTCAGCTACCTGATAGTTTTGAGTTTTCCATTCGTTGCTTGTCTGCCCATAACTCATCCACCTTTCTAAGAGCATCTGAGAGTTTTTCATTGGTTTTTACAAGTTCAGATTTTTCTGCTGCAAGCTTTAGATTTTCCATTCTTAATGCTTCAGATTCATCTATAGTTAGATTTACAATATGAATTTTAAATTCATTAAACAAAGTTTGTGCATCTGCATCATGATAAACCCCATCTAAAACAAAGACACCTTTATGACCCATTAGTTTTTCTTTTAGTGAGATATTTCCTTCCTTGTTATTTTTTAGAATAGTATTGAATCTCTTTCTAAAACCATGTGCTGCCATTACGGAGTATCTTTTACCTTGCTTGTTCCTTGCTACAGATTTAGCTAAACGTATAGCAATCATTTTGGCGGAAGCAGTACTCATAGATTTTACTTTTTGCATGCCTACTTGATATGATGAACGTAATACAGGAGAATCTTGGTCTATACGTTCACCATCCTTTCTTCTCTCATCAATATACTCATCCACTGCCTTGCTTGCCTCAGGAGTTAGAAATCCAAGATATTCTTCTTCTGAACCCTCATAGAATAACACACTTTTACAGTTATCAGACATGTTAGTCAGATGCTTCAACTTTAACTCCTGTAATGCACCTATTCTGCAACCTGTGGAAGAGAGAAGGTGAATGAAGGCCCTATCTCTACCAGATACAGCATTTTGAAGCATTTTTCGTATATCGTTTGTAGTCCAAGCAGTATGACCAGACTTCTTTATTGATGCTGGAACCATCCTCCGAATCTTCTTAAAATTGAGATTTTTGTCATTCATAGAGAAGAACAGTTCCAAGGCAGCTATTATTGCAGGCATGGAATTAGGTGATAATCTCCTTCGTAGATACATCATATAGTCTTCTACAATTTCCTGAAGTTTTTCATCTTTTAGCTGTAAAAACCCATCAGCGGTGAGAAGCTTTTCAACACTATTTTGAGCCCATTTCAGAAATGTGTTAAAGTAGTAAAAATACATCTTTTTAGTAGCCTCAGATCTGACAAACTTTTCAAACACAACTAGGCTCTTTTCCATGCCTATTCTATAGACCTCTGATTATTTTAATAACGAGCTTTATAGCTAATAGGTAATTTTAATAAAATAACGTTACTAATCCCAATAAATGTCGCAATTTGGATATAGGGGTAAAGGCCTTGAGTTTCTTACAAACAATAAGATAGAGGTGGGAAGTCAAGTCAAGATTCACGCAGACTTGGTTTACTCAGGAGTAATAATGCCAAGATATGAACACAGTGATGATCAGCATATTGTTTTAAAACTAAAAAATGGATACAACATAGGACTAGATCTAGATAAAATCAAAGAGATAGTGATAGAAGCATCACCAGCAATAAAAAAAGGATCAACATACAATGCTCAGCCAGATCAAAGACTTCCCAAGATCCTGCTTTTATCAACAGGAGGAACTATCGCAAGCAGAATAGATTACAGAACGGGCGCTGTCACTCCTGCTCTTACTGCATCTGAACTTAACGCAAGTGTTCCAGAACTTGCAAAAATAGCTAACATAGATGCCGAAGTACTCTTTTCTGAATATTCGGAAAATCTACTTCCAGAACACTGGATAAAAATTGCAGAAAAACTTGACTCTTATGCAAGATCAGACTATATTGGAATCATAGTAGCACATGGTACTGATACAATGCAATATACCGCATCAGCCTTGGCATTTTCTTTATCAGGATTTCCAAAACCCATTGTTCTAGTGGGTTCACAGAGATCATCAGATAGACCATCTTCAGATGCAGCATCCAATCTCATAGCAGCAACAAGATTTTTGGTAAACAGTCATTCTTCTGGAATATTTGTGGCAATGCACAATAATTCAAGCGATGAGGAAATTGCATGCAATTGGGCAACTCGCGTAAGAAAGAACCACACTAGCAGAAGAGACGCTTTCAAAACAGTAGGAGGTCCACCTGCATACATTATAAAATCAGAAACCATTGAAAAGGATAAACTGTTTGAAGTTCCTCAGAGAGAATACAATCCAAGAATCAAATTTGATAACAGAGTATTATTGATCAAATATTATCCAGGTCTTAATCCCAAAATAATTGATTATGCAATAGATTCTGGGTGCAGAGGAATAATTATCGAGGGTACAGGACTTGGGCATGTAGGAAAAACAATGTATCAAGCAATAGAGAATGCAAGAAAGAAAGGATTGTTCATAGGCATGACTTCACAATGTATTGACGGAATGGTAAGAATGACTGTATACGACAGCGGAAGAGATCTGCTAAATCTTGGTGTTGTGCCACTTGGAAACATGTTGCCTGAAACAGCTCTTGTAAAGACAATGTGGGCATTGGCAAATTCAAAAAATTCAGAAGAAGCAACTAGCCTTATGAATGAAAATATTGCGTTAGAATTTTCAGACTAAGATTTAAAACAAGTATTACAATAAAATTACAAGTGACTGAAATAGATCACGATAAGATAGGCCTTTTGGTTGGATTAGAGATTCATCAGCAGCTTGCAACTGGTTCCAAATTATTTTGCAGGTGCAAACCTATAGAATCTGACGAGTATCCCATCAAATTTTCTCGCAAACTAAGAATAACAAGCAGTGAATTAGGAGAATTTGATCCTAGTGCAATCTTTGAAAAGAGTAAGGAAAAAACCATTTTGTATTATAGAAATCCTCAAAGTAGTTGTTTAGTAGAACAAGATGATGAACCCCCACATGACTTGGAATTAAGTGCAAAAGAAACTGTCTTAATTATGGCAGCTGCCCTGAAATCGACTATTTTCAATGAGATATACGTAATGAGAAAACTGGTAATTGATGGTTCCAATACTTCTGGTTTTCAGAGAACTATGCTTGTCTCAGCTGGGGGTAATCTTGAAGTCAATGGGAAAAAGATAGGGGTTCAGAGTATTTGTCTTGAAGAAGATGCGGCAAAACTAATCCAAGATTCAAAAGATACAAGAGAATATAGCCTGGATAGACTTGGAATACCATTAGTAGAGATAGCACTAGAGCCAGTAGCAGGAACTCCCCAAGAAGTAAAGAACATCGCCCTGACTCTAGGAAGAATGTTACGTGCAACAAAAAGAGTCGGAAGAGGAATAGGATCAATCAGACAAGATGTCAATGTGTCAATAGAAGGAGGGGGTTCAGTAGTAGAAGTAAAAGGAGTTCAAAAATTAGATCAACTTGAAAAGGTTATCGAATATGAAGCAAAAAGACAACATGGTCTGAAGATAATTGCAGAGAAATTAAAAACAATCGATGCAAGGATATCCAAAGAACACGACATAAAAGATGTATCGGAAATATTCAAAGAGTGCAAATCAAAAGTAATCCAAAAATCTTTTGCAGAAGGCTCTTTGATCAAAGCAATAAAAATTAATGGATTTGTAGGAATGTTTGGTTATGAACCATATCCTGGAATAAGATTAGGAAAACAATTAGGCGAACTGGTGAGATTTTTTGGTTTGGGAGGATTATTTCATTCAGATGAGCTTCCAAATTATGGCATAGAGGAAAAAGAAATCCAGCAAGTAAAAAATGTACTAAGCATTGGTCCTACTGATGCATTCATCATCATAGCTGGAAATGAAAGAAAATTAGATGTTGTAATAGATTCGATAATAAAAAGAATTGAAGATGCAAAAAAAGGAGTTCCTGCAGAGACAAGAGCTGCTACGATGACAGGTGATACAGTCTTTTTAAGACCAAGGCCTGGTTCTTCTAGAATGTATCCAGAGACAGATATTCCACCAATAATTGTAACAAACACAGAGATAGAACAAGCAAGAAACAAAATCCCAAGATCATGGGAAGAGAATCTCATGGCCCTACAGAAACAATACGACTTGAATCAGCAGCTTTCAGCACAAATATTTGATTCAGAATATCTCGATCTTTTCGAAACAATATGCAAGGATAAGAGAGCATCTCCCAACTTTGTTGCATCTACACTTTCTGGCACTATAACAAATTTAGAACGACGCGGAATGGATGTAAGTTTACTAAAGGCCAAAGATATCATCGAGTCTTTTAATTTAGTTGCAGAAGGAAAGATAGCAAAGGAATCACTTGAGATGATATTTGAGAGCATTATGAGTGCAAAAGCAAAAACAATCTCAGAGGCAATCAAATCCAATGCATTGAGCACCATAGAAGATTCGGAATTAGATAAGATACTAGACGAGTTAGTAAAATCAAATCTCAAGATGATTCAAGAACAAGGACTACGATCAATGGGACCACTGATGGGTTTGGCGATGAAGACACTTCGTGGAAAAGTAGATGGCCAGAAATTAAATCAATTATTAGAAATTAGAATAAAAAGCAAGATATCTGCAAAATAATGGTGCGGGAGGTGGGATTTGAACCCACGAACTCCTAAAAGATAAGGTTCTGAGCCTTACGCCGTTGACCAGGCTAGGCGACCCCCGCAACAACGTGAGAATTAAAATCCGACAATAAGTTCTTTTATATTTTTAATTCGTATTACCTATTCATTAGAATTAATCATTTTGTTAATTATAGGTACTGCATCTTTTAATTCATAAATTCTAGTTGCTCTCTTGTCTTCAAAAGATAGATTCCAAGGTTGAGAATACAATATAACAGATTTACCATTTTCCAACATACTTTTTGCATTAAGTGGAGAATCATCAATAAAAACATCGTAATTAAGTTTTGATTTTTCTACACCCTCCAAGACTCCCACATAATTTTTAAAATCTACCTTGTGTAGTTTAAGCCATTTTTTAACATCATTGTGTGTAGATTCATCCCTTGCAGTTACAATATCAACAGTACCTAGATTTGACAGGCGTGTGGTTGTCAGTCCAATATTACTCTCAGTTGGAGGAATATCTTTCCATGATCTCCAGCAAGTTGAAAGCTCAGTATAGAAATCAAACTTGTCAATATCATAATTTTTCCAGAAATCCCACTCAGATATTTCAGACTTTGAGATTACTGATCTTATTTTATTATTGTAAGATAACCAAGATTCAATGACATCTGCCAAAACCCCATCTACATCTAATGCTATCTTCAATTTCATGAATTCCCATCAAGAGTATCGTTTAATTCTTCCAATAATTTTCGTTGATGTCTGTCAATTTTTGTGGGAACATTCACCACAATTCGAACATATTCATCCCCCCTACCTCTTCCATGTTGGTGAGGAAGTCCTTTGCCTTTTAGTTTGATTATAGTATTTGGCTGACTTCCAGATTTTACTTCGAGTCTCTCTTGTCCCTCTAGAGTATCGACTAGTATATCTTTTCCAAGAGCTGCGTCTATCATAGAGATATTTGCATCATAGAAGATGTCAGAACCGTCTCTTTTGAATTTATCATGAGGTTTTATTTTTATTCTAACTATTAGATCCCCATTGGTGCCATTATGAATGGATTCACCTTCACCTGGTATACGATATTCTCCGTCCTCTACTCCAGGTGGAATATCAAACGAGAACTTTTTCGTAGTCTTTTGCTTTCCTGAACCCTTACATTTGGAACATGGCCTTTCTATGATTTTTCCCTGACCTTTACAGGTATTACACGGTTGTACTGTTACAAATGTAGAAAATCCACTGCTTCGTGACGTTCTTACCTGGCCATAGCCATTACATACAGAGCATGTTCTTGCAGATGTTCCAGGAGTACAGCCTGTTCCACTACAAGTATCACAGCTTACTAGCCTTGGAAGATCAATCTCTTCTTTTTTACCACGAAATGCTTCTTCTAATGTCAATGTAGTTTCATACATAAGATCAGAACCCCTTGCTCTGCCAGATCCTCCAAAATCAAAACCACCAAATCGAAATCCACCTCCTCTACCAAAAATAGATTCGAAAACAGAATCAAAACCACCACCAAAGATATCCTCAAAGTTTGATTTTGAACCTTGGAAGATATCATCAGTACTGTATTTTCCATCCACACCAGCATGACCATATGCATCATAGAGTTTTCTTTTCTCCGAGTCAGATAGAACTGCATAAGCTTCTGAAATTTCCTTAAAGTGCTCTGCAGCATCAGGAGATTTGTTCTTGTCAGGATGGAATTTTAAAGCAAGTTTTCTATATTGTGATTTTATCTCATCAGGACCAGAGTTCTTTGAAACACCCAAAACCTCATAATAATCGCGTTTAGTACTCATAATGGATCAATTAGATTATTCCCTTGTATAAAGATCAGTTCTGTGTGTTTCCTGTATTCTGATTGGTTGTACCAGGATCACCTTGTGTAGCTTCTGGGCCAGCTTGTCCTGCTCCACCTGGTGGAGGAGTAGCATTTTTGTAAAGTTCTGTACTTACCTCGTTTATCAATTTTGTTAATAAGTCAAGCTTAGGTTTTATCTCATCAATGCTCTTATCAAGAACATCCCTTAATTCCTTAATTGCATTACTTACTTTGATACCTTGATCTTGTGATATCTTGTCTTTTTGTTCACTGATTAGATGTTCTGCTGCATAGATAGCTTGCTGTGCTTCATTTTTTACCATCACGTCTTCTTTTTTCTTTTTGTCTTGTTCTGCAAAAAGTTCTGCATCCTTTGTCATTTTTTCTATGTCTTCTTTGGCAAGTTTTGTACTGGCAGTGATTGTGATTTTTGCCTCTTTTTGAGTAGCTAAATCTTTAGCTGTGACATTCAGTATACCGTTTGCATCAATATCAAACTTGACCTCAATTTGTGGAATACCACGTGGAGCAGGAAGAATTCCTGAAAGATTAAAGCTTCCAAGAGATACGTTATCTGCAGCCATAGGTCTTTCACCTTGTACCACGTGTATTGTTACAGCAGTTTGATTATCAGCAGCTGTTGTGAAAACCTTGCTCTTTGATGTAGGAATAGTCGTGTTTCTGTCAATTATAGGCTCTCTTAATCCTCCAAGCACTTCTAATCCAAGTGTTAAAGGAGTTACATCTAACAATACAATATCACTTGTTACTTCACCTCCTATGATTCCTGCTTGAACTGCTGCACCTAATGCAACTGCTTCCATAGGATCAATTCCTGCCTCAGGTTCTTTTCCCATTAAATTCGCTACAAATTTTTTGATTAGAGGAATTCTTGTAGGACCTCCAACCAAGATAATTTTGTTGACATCACCAGGAGAAAGTTTTGCATCTTCTAGTGATTTCATAACAGAAGGTCTGCATCTTTCCACAATTGGATTTATCAATTCTTCAAATTTTGCCCTAGTTATTTTTAGCTCTAAATTCTTTGGACCAGAAGAAGGATCATATGATATGAATGGTAGATTTATGTCAGTTTCAAATATTGAAGAAAGCTCTATCTTTGCTTTTTCAGCTGCCTCTCTTACTCGTACCATTGCTGCATTGTCTTTAGAAATATCAATCCCAGATGTTTTTCTAAAGCTGTCTACGATATAATCAATCAAGACTTTGTCCATATCTGTGCCTCCAAGTTGTGTATCTCCAGAAGTACTCATGACTTCAAATACACCTCCTCCCATCTCCATTATTGTTACATCTAGTGTACCTCCTCCCAAATCAAATACCATTATCTTCATGTCTTGTTTTAGTTTGTCAAGACCAAATGCCAGTGCTGCAGCAGTAGGTTCATTGATTATTCTTACAACCTCAAGACCTGCAATTTGTCCTGCATCTTTTGTTGCTTGTCTTTGATTATCATTAAAATATGCAGGAACCGTAATTACTGCTTTCTCAACCTTATCACCGGTAAATGCTTCTGCATCTCGTTTTATTTTCTGTAGAATAAATGCAGAGATTTGTTGAGGTTTGTATTCCTTATCATATATTTTAAAAACATGATCAGTACCCATCTTTCGTTTTGCAGCAACTACAGTACCTTCTGGATTAGTCACTGCCTGCCTTCTTGCAGGTTCACCAACTATGAGTTGACCGTCTTTTGTCAGTCCGACAACGGAAGGAAATGCCTTTCCCCCAACAGTAGTGCCCTCAGATGCTGGAATCAGGGTAGGTTTGCCTCCTAGCATGACAGCAGCAGCAGAATTGCTTGTTCCTAAATCAATACCAATAATTTTAGCCATTTACATTTGTCTCCTTTACGTTCCTTTTTGATATTTCTACTAAACTTGGTCTAATAACTCTCTCTTTTAAAATATATCCTTTACGAAGCTCCGCAATTATGGTATTATCATGCAGAGTTGGATCTTCTTTGATAGATATTGCTTCATGTAACTTGGGATCAAAAATTTCCCCTGTTGCTTCAATTGGTTTGACTCCGAATTCAGATAAAAAGGAATTCATGTTTTTTAGTATAGCATCGAGTCCTTGTGAATTAACATGTTGTTTTGAAAGAGCATCTCGTGCACGAGCAAAATCATCGTAAATTCCAAGAAATTTCAGGATCATCCCATCAGTGATTGAATTTACACGATTTTGTACATCAATCTCCGATCGTTTCTTAATATTTTCAAAATCAGCAAGTAGGTATTGGATTTTTTTTTCTTGTAATAGGACTTTTTCCTGTTCTTGTTCTAATTGATTTTTTAAATTTGCCAATTCCTGTTCAGATTGCATATCACCGTTTTTTTCTTGTGAGAATTCTTCCAAATTATTTTCAGATATATCACTCATACTAAGAAATGTATTATGTTGAAAATATTAGCCTTATTGTAATATCTCACAGAGAGGATTTGTTTTAATTATTATAACGTCAGAATCTTTACCATTTTTGGTTATTTTATCATAATCAAATTTTGAACATGCAACAATTATAGTTGTTTTATCACTGTGGAATATATCTAATTCAGGACCCTGATGTATCTCAACATCGCCTATGTAGTCACGAAGTTTGGTAACAAGAGAGTTTAACATATCCACCTTATCCCCCCTCATTTCATAGGAATCTTGAGTCCATACCAAGACAACCTTTGTCCTACTAGCCTTTAGTTCATTTTTCTTAAGAGTGGAACGAATTTCGTCAATTAGCCTTTTCACATAACCTTCAATTCCCTTTATGCTTCCATTGACTAGATACATCATAGTGCCTGCCCCCTCCACAGATGTGCCAAGAGATCTCAAATCATACAACCTGTTTGTCATGTCATCGAGAAATAGATCATTATATTCAGTCTGAACAAGATCATTTCTTGTTTGTACATCCTGGGCAAATTTTGATACCTCCAATACACTTGACAGACTTGCAAATTGTGTAAGAACCTTGATTGCATGTAAAATTTCAGCAGATGATATAGAAACAAATTTTTTTACTTTTTTATCAGATTCTAATAGTTTTGCAAGTTTTTCATCATCTTTTGCATTAAATGAGCCAATAATTTCTGGGACGCTATTTTTTGAGAGAGGATAATAAAAGTAAGATATGCCTTTTCCCATCTCAAGGCCTGAAACATGTTCCAGTAAGGAAATAGTTTCATTGTTACCACCTATTCCAGTTGGGAGATTGTAAATTACAGATCCGCCTTTTTTTATAGATGATGTAGCATCTTTGAATTTTGAATGAATTTCCATCTTTGCTTCTTGGCCTGTTTTTCGTACTCGGGGTGCAAAGAAAAGATATTCTGCATGAGATATTGCCACATCGATTGGTTCAACACCCAACAGGGGCTCGTCTTCTTTTAGAGATGTGACATTAGGGTAAGTCTTTGCAATCTCAGCTTTTAGGGATATTGCCATATGAGCAGACTCGTCTACAATAAAAACATCAGCTCCCTTTATTGCCATTTGGCATGCAATAGCGTAACCTTCGGTACTCAAACCATAAACTACAATTTTCGTTGCAGCCAAATCAACCGGACTATGAGTACGGGCTAAGAAAAACTTTTTCCACCCTCAGATTATACCAAAAATGTTTGAAAATCTGGTTTGACATCTTAACGCCTAAACAATTGCTTTTTTTTGCCCCAATGGTAAGCAAACTAAGTAAAAATCATAAAATATTATGCACTTCAAGAAATTATCGCGAAGTTGTTGAATTATCCAAGATAAAAAATGTGAATCTAAGATTAATTGGCAAACATGGAGGATCTGAAAGAGAAGGAAAACTCCACTCCAGTATACAAAGAATGAATGATCTTTTGGGTGAAATTACTAGGTTTTCCCCCGACTTGACCATAAGCTTTTGTTCTCCAGAAGCAGCAAGAATTGCATTTGGGATGGGCATAAAACACATAGCATTTTCAGATTCTCCTCATGCAGAAGCTGTGATGAGACTTGCAGTTCCATTTGTACAAAAACTTCTCATTCCATGGATAATACCAAAAAGTGAATTTATCAAATATGGTATTACAGAAAAAGACATTATTCAATACAAATCAATTGATGCAGCAGTAATAGTAAAAGAAAAGACAAAAATTAAAAAAATAAACATAGAGAAGACAAAGAAGACAATCGTTATCAGGCCTGAAGAATCAGAGGCTGCATACGTCCAAGGAAAAACTAGAAGTGACGAAATTATTGAGAAGGTAAGTAAGGTAAGTAATCTCTACAACATACTAGTTTTAGCAAGATATACGCCACAACAAAAAAGGCTCAAAGAAAAATTTGGTAAAAAAATTACAATAATGGATAAAGTAGTTGACGGTAAATCGCTTCTCAGTATTACGGATCTTTTCATTGGTTCTGGAGGTACCATGACTGCAGAGGCTGCATTGATGGGAGTTCCCACTATATCATATGATGCAGTACCAAATCACATTGAAAAATATCTTGTACGTACAGGATTAGTAAAGAGGGAAACAGAACCAAATAGAATTCTTCCTTTGATCAAAGAGATGACAGAAAAAATAGGCAATAAGAAAAAAGCAAAAAATGTGTTGGCAACAATGGAAGATCCATACATCAAATTAGTCAAAACAATAAAGACTTTGTAGACATTAGAAAGCGTTTATGCATTTATTAGTTTTTTATACAATGTAATTGCAGAGCTTTCATCTTTTTCGCCAACAATTACAGCAGATCCACGTTTTAAGAAGCTTACATAGATATCATTAGAAGATATAGACAATCCGAGTTCACCTTGATTTTGTACCTTAAATCCTTTTTCAGATGCTATGCTAGTTATTTTTGGAACATCAATCTCGAACATGGTTGTTGGAGTTATTGAGAACGTTCTCTTCCCTCTATTGCGTCCACATAGCTCCTCAATAATAAGTTCCTGAGCAGGCATTTCTTCATGTTTTCCCGAACCGCATTCCGGACATTCATCTACTCTACTAAATACAGTAGTATTGAAATCAAGATTATCCAAATCAATGTACAACAGTTTGTTTGCCAGTGTAGGAGTTCTTCCTATCATGATTTTTACTGCTTCTGCAACCTCAATTCCCCCAACGATAGAAAGTATTGAAGGATGAACTCCCTCTGTACTACATGTAGGCATTGAATTTTCATCAAGTGATGGGAAAATACAATGGTAGCATGCAGTGTTGTGAGGAAGAATAGTAAACACCTGTCCAGAAACTCCTACCGCTGCTCCTGTTACAAATGGTATGTTTTTCTTAATACATGCCTTGTTAAGAGAATATCTGGCATTAACACTATCAAGCGCATCAATTACCACGTCACATCCCTCTACTACATCTAAAGCAGTATAGTCATTTACAGACACTGGTAATGCTTCTATTATTACATCTGAATTCATTTTTTTGAGTTTTTTTGCAGCTGCTTCTACTTTGACTTGACCAATATCAGACTCGTCAAACATTGTTTGTCTATGTAAATTAGATATCTCCACCACATCTCTGTCAACAATCCTTATTGTCCCTATTCCCATCGCAACTAATCGCGTTACTATAGGATTACCTAGTCCACCTACTCCAACAACACATGCCTTTGATTTTTTTAGTTTAAGCTGACCCTCATAACCGATTTCTTCCAACATCACTTGTCTAGAATATCTCTCAAGATCTTTACTTGAAAGATCAGAACCACCGGCTACTGCAGGCAATATGTAAATTTCATCACCGTCTTTTAATACAGTAGTCATACCTCCAGAAAATCTCATGTTTTTTCCATTTACGTATATGTTGATAAGAGATCGTGGAGATCCATCCGGATTTAGAACTCGTCTCTTAAATTCATCTCCTAATTGTTCTGCAATATTAACAAATGCCTCAGAGAGCGTACCAGCTGCTAATTCCACTTTCTTTTCGCCGCCCCCCTTGTTTAATACTGAAGGAATTGTGAATTTGATATTTGCCATTTATCTCACCAATGCCAATATTTTTCCAACGTCGGCCTGCATCACTTGGGGTTTTGACAATACATCCATCATAACCTCTGTTGTTTTTAGTCCGTTACCTGTTACATAGCATACAGTGTGGTCATTTTTGTCAATTTTTCCTTCATCAACCATTTTTTTCAGAACAGCAACAGAGACACCTCCTGCAGGTTCTGTGAATATACCTTCAGTCTTGGCAAGCAACAGTATAGCATCCAAGATTTCTTTGTTATTAGATTCTTCTGCAAATCCATTATATTGTTTTAGACGTCGTAATACGTATTGGCCATCACCAGGATCTCCTATTGCCAAGCTTTTTGCAATTGTATCAGGAGCTTCAACAGGAGTTACTTCTGAGAGATGTTTCTTGAAAGCATCAACGATTGGTGCACATCCATGTGGCTGAGCTGCAATCATGTGCATATTAGATACATTATTCAGTAATGAAACACTTTCCAGTTCTTCAAATCCTTTACAGATGGCATTTAACATTGCACCGCTTCCCACAGGGACAATCAATTGATCCGGTACTTTCCATCCAAGTTGTTCTGCTACTTCATATGCCAATGTTTTTGATCCCTCAACATAGTAGGAACGCATGTTTATGTTTACTATTCCTATTCCTTTACTATCTCCTATCTGTGCAGCAATTCTATTTGCATCATCATATGTACCGTCAACTGAGATGAAATTAGCACCATAAGAGAGAGCTTGAGTGATCTTTGCATGTTCTATATCACTTGGTGCAAAAATATAACATGGAAAATCTCCTTTAGCTGCATGTGCTGCAGTGGCAGATGCCAAGTTTCCAGTGGATGCACATCCTACTGCAGATAAACCAAATTCTTTTGCTTTTGAAACAGCAACACCTGCAGGTCTATCTTTGAATGAAAAAGTGGGATTTACCGAGTCATTTTTTATGTAGAGATTATTTAGTCCAAGAGATTTACCAAGTTTTTCTGCCCTAATCAAAGGCGTCATACCTGCACCTATGCTTACAATGTTAGATTTTGATTCAATTGGTAGTAGTTCATGATATCTCCAGTATGTGTGCTCACGATTTGAAAATGAATCCTTGTTCACAGATGGAAAATCATAGCATACATCAAGAGGACCAAAACATTCTTCACAGATATACTTGAAGGTAGGTGCGTATTCTTTTTTGCATTCCCTACATTGTAGAAACTTGATTTTTCCCAAGATAATTCTGACTTTGTAAAATAGTAGATAAAAAATCCTAATATTAATTTAAGCTATACTTAATTTCTAAAATACTATAATTAAGTAAAAATTAATACAAATCTAACTTTAATTGCAAAAAGATCAAAAAGTAAGAGAGAGAACAATATAGAAATTTTTGGAATTATAGAATTTTATAAATTTTTTAGAATTAGAAGAAATATTAATGATATAGTAAGAATGAAAATTAAAAATTGAAGATAAGAGAGAGAGCGAAAAAGAAGAAGCATACTGGAAAAATAATTGCTTTAGCTATAGTTGTAGGCATAGTTGCAATTTCAGTTTATTCTTATTATCAACAACAAGAAATAGAATCTAGACAGTGGAAATGGGTGGTATCAGGACCATTCTCAATCAATAAGAATCAGTACAAATTAGGAGAAAATATTTTCATGATAGTAAGCGGATTACAACCAACCGAAGCTGGAGAAATTGATATTGTTGATCCAAAGGGAGACACGTTTACAAAGATCCCATTTAATGGTACGCTCAAGTCTAACTTTAAACAATTCTTCAAACCTACAACTGAGAGAAGTATAGCATTATGCAATGCAACAGATTTGGTTGGCACATGGAATGTAGTATTTAGAGGAGTGCCTTACAAAGCAATACCATTTGAGATCGTAAACGAGTACATACCAGGAGAAGAGAAAAGTTCAGGCTTGGCTCCAGTTCCTAAAGGATTAAGTCCCTGCTAAAATTATTTTTCAAGGATATTGTGAAAGCATACACGATCTCCAGTATGGCATGCAGGTCCACTCGGTTCCACAAGATATATGATAGCATCAGAGTCACAGTCAACTAGTACCTCTTTTACTTTTTGTACATTTCCAGATTCTTCTCCTTTCATCCACAATTTATTTCTGGATCTACTCCAGAACCATGAATTACCAGTTTTTTGTGTAAGCTCAAGTGATTCTTTATTTGCATATGCAAGAGTCAAGACCTCTTTAGAATTTACATCTTGCACTATTACAGGCACAAGACCATCACTTTTTGCAAAATCAATATCGCCTATTTTTTTATTCATCACACCATCTCTTCTTGTATGCCCTATTTTTCTGTTATAGTCTTACAGGTACCCCATTCTCTTTTAGATATTCTTTTACCCTATCTACTGAGTGAGTCTTGTAGTGAAATATGGATGCGGCAAGAGCGGCATCTACATTAGTTTGTAAAAATACGTCAAGCATGTGTTTTGGTTTTCCACATCCCCCTGATGCCACAACAGGTATGTTTACAGTATTTACTATTTCTTGAATCAGTTGAACATCATAACCCTCTTTTGTTCCATCCATGTCGATGCTTGTCAGTAGAATTTCTCCTGCACCACGTCTTTCTACTTCTTTTGCCCACTCTATAGCATCAAGACCTGTAGGAGTTTTCCCTCCATAGATGAAAACTTCGAACCAGAATTTTTTTGAATCAGATTCGAAGATATGTTTGCCTTCTTTTATCTCAAAATTACGTCGTACATCCATAGCTATTACTATGCACTGTTTTCCAAAAATTTCCATCAATTTTGTTATTATTTCTGGATTTTTTACTGCTCCCGTGTTTATAGCAACTTTATCAGCACCACTGAGAAGAATGTCACGCGCGTCCTGTAGTGTCTTTACTCCTCCACCTACAGTAAATGGTATATCAATGACTTGTGCTACTTTTTTAACAAGGCTTTTGATTGTCTCTCGTTGCTGTTCTGATGCAGTAATATCAAGAAAGACCAGTTCGTCAGCACCTTCTTGACTATATTTTTCTGCAAGCAACACTGGGTCTCCCGCATCTTTTATTGATTTAAAATGCATTCCTTTTACTACTCTGCCGTTATCAACATCAAGACATGGAATTACTCTCTTGGTTAAAGTCATGCTAGAGCCTTGGCCTCCCCCACAGATATTTTTCCATCATATAATGCCTTACCAAGAATTACACCAAAGGCCCCACACTTCTTAACGTTTGTTATATCATGTAGACTAGAAATTCCTCCGCTGGCAATAACATGTGTATTTGGTAACTTGCATGATTTTGTTAGCGTATCAAGATCTGGGCCATTGAGTGTTCCATCTCGTTCCACAGTTGTTATAAGAAAATGAGAATATCCTTGATTTATAAAATTTTGAAGTCCTTGTTCAAGTTCTATACCAGTACTTTCCGTCCAACCACTTACTACTATTTTTCCTCCCATCTGATCTGCTGATATTACAATTCTCTCTTTTCGATATTTTGCAGATATTTCATCCAAAATTTGTTTATTCTTAAAGGCAACAGTTCCTAGAACTACTCTTGAGGAGAATTCAAGTGCGTTTTCTATTGTTTCTTTAGTACGCAGTCCTCCTGCAGATTCTATAGGTATTGAAACAGACTCGGCGATCTTTTTGATTGTTTGAAGGTTAGAACCAATGCCAAGTGTGGCATCCAAGTCTACTACATGAAGCATATCTGCACCAGATTTTTCCCATTTTTTTGCTATGCTAACAGGGTCTGAGCTGTACACGGTCTTGTTTTTAGGATCTCCTTTTACAAGTCGTACTACCTTATTGTCCATAATGTCAATTGCTGGAATTATTTTCACTTTTTACACACTCGTAAAAAGTTCTTTATCATCATAGAACCAACTTTTCCTGATTTTTCAGGATGAAATTGTGTTCCAAATAGGGTGTTGTCTTCAATCACTGCAGGTACATTTATTCCGTAATCAGAGTCTGCCTTTATGATGTCTTCATTTTTCGGTTTTACTCTATAGGAATGGACAAAATAAACCCATGAACCCTCCTTCACTCCATCTAACAAGACACTGGGTTTTTTGATTTGTAGATCATTCCATCCCATATGTGGAATCTTGAATTTATTTGGAAGAATAACTACCTCTCCATCAAAGACTCCCAGTCCTGATAACTTTCCTTCCTCACTCTTCTCAAAGAACATCTCCATTCCAAGACATATTCCAAGTATTGGGATTTGATCCTTAACCAGATCTTGAAATGCCACCTTTGATGTATTCAAACTGGTTATCGCAGGATCAAAGTTTCCAACTCCAGGCAAGAGTAATCCCGAATAGTTTTTTATTTTTTTGAGATTAGTTATGATGTCAACTTCTGCTTCATTTTTTTCAAGTGATGATTTTAGGCTGAATATGTTCCCTGCCCCATAATCAAATATAGCTACCTTGACCATCACATGGCACCTTTTGTACTAGGTATTCCTTTTTGTTTGGAATCATATCCTGCTGCAGTTCGCCAGGCTACTGCAAATGCCTTTATTGCAGATTCTATCTTGTGGTGATCATTTTCTCCGTACTTTACAGATACGTGCATACAGATGTTTAGATTCTGAGCAAGTGATCTGAAAAAATGTTCAAGATCTTCTCTAGAAATCTCTTCGATTTGATTTCTTTTTATAGATAGTTCAATTTGTTGATATTGTCTTTTTACTAGATCAAGTGATGCTTCTGCAAGTGACTCATCCATAGGTACTGAAGCATGACCAAATCTCACAATACCAGCTCTATCACCCAGTGATTGGTCCATTGCAGCTCCAAGTGTAATAGCTGTATCCTCTATTAGGTGGTGGTCTATCCCATCCATTGATTTGGCAATTAATTTCAAGTCCATCATGGCATGTTTTGACATCGATATAATGAGGTGATCAAGAAACGCTAGTCCTGTCTTTACAGATATCTTTCCAGTTCCATCAAGATCTACCTCGACTAGTACCTCGGTTTCCTTAGTTTTTCTATTAACGTGTGCTTTTCTAGACTTCATTAAAATCCCCGAGTAGAGAATGGATTTATGCCTAGACCAGATTTAATGTATTCGGAATTAGATCTATTGATTTTATTATGATATCTGCATTTATGCTCTCAAATAGTGTTCTTTTTGCCTGAGGATCTTTACTAGTGCCATATATCCCACAGAATATTGTTGATACACCATGTTCATTGGCTTTATGGGCCATGATATAGTCTTCCATGGAGTCACCTACATATAGCGCGTTTTTTCCATTCATGCCCTTTATTGCAGATATAAGGGATTGGGGATTTGGTTTTGCCATTTCACGAGGCTCATCCTCAAGAAATTTCGAGTTGTGTAGATCAAACGCATCAAAAAGACCCTTTAGTGAATATTTTGCAGACAAGTGACCGCGCCCTGTTACAATTGCTAATTTGTTACCAAATTTTACATGAAGTTTCTGTACAAGGTCTCTGCTCAAAAGAACTACATCATTTTCAATTAGTCCAGGACCATCAAAGAATTGAGGTTTTCTCTTATAGAGTTGTAGATATAGCTCAGAACCATAAAAAATCTCATCAAAGATTGAGGATAGAGGGTTTTGAAATTTTGGGCTTGGATATGACAGTGTCTTTCTAATATCTGAAACATCTGCATTTATAGAATCAAGATATTTTTCAACTGATTTGATACCAGTTTGATCTGCATTCTCAATTAATTGGCAAACAAATTTGTGGAATGGTTCGTTTCTTTTTTGTGCTGCAACTACACCAAGTATTAATGCATATGTAACATCAATTTCATCATTAAAGCCACCACTAGCTTTGAATCCTTCTATCATCTGTTTTGTAACAAGACCTGATTGGTTTATGTGAGCCATCTTTTGTACTATATAGTCTACAGTTTTTTGTATGGCTAGATCATATGATTTTGTGATATCAATAAGAACTCCATCACAATCAAACACTATAGAATCTAGTTTTTTCATTACTGGAATTTTTTCTGGATTTATCATCATTCCCTCTGCAATCTCCTGTAGAGTCAATTTAGCAAATCCCGTATGGCTGTGAGAAATCTAGAGTTCATTTCTTCTGATCCCACGGTAACTCGTAGACATCCATCGTATTTTCCAATTTTACCAAGATTCTTTATCGAAATACCTTGTTCAAGTAAAGCCTTGTAGATTCGTTGACCAGAACCACCAGTTGCAAAGAGAACAAAATTTGCTTTCGAATCAAATACCGAGAATATTTTCATTTGCTGAAGATTTGAGATGATTCTTGAACGTTCTTTCTTAATAAGACATGCTACATCTTCAAAATACTTTGATTGTTTAAGAGATAATATGCCAACTTCTATTGCAAATGTGTTTAGTGGATAAGGGTACTGAATTACTCTTGTGAATGTGTCAATTATTCGTGCATTTGCAACAAAATATCCTATTCTCAACCCTGCCAGGCCAAATGACTTGGATAGTGTTCTAAGCACAATGAGATTGTTCACTTTTCTAGTCAATTCAACAATCGAATAATCAGAAAATTCCACATATGCTTCATCTATTATTACAAGGCCTTTGAATTCCCGCACTAGTTTTTCCAGGTCTTTTCTTGGGAATTGGAATCCAGTTGGATTGTTAGGCGTATCAAGATACAAAATATCAGCTTTCTTTGAGTTTGACAAAAACTTGTCCAGATCAAGCATCATGTTTTTGTCAAAGGGAATTTTTATTGTAGAAATTCCATATAATTTACAGCGTTCTTCAAAGAATCCAAAAGTTGGATCTGAGGTCAGAATTTTTGTGGCCTTGGATGCGAAATTACTGAGGAAAAGATCAATTATTTGATCAGAACCGTTTCCAACTCCAATCATTTCTTTAGGCATCTTGAGATACTTTGAAATTTCTTCTACTAGTTTTTCTGTTCCCCCCAATGGATATTCTCTAATATCAATACGCTCTCTTGCCTTACTCATCATAGATTCAAGAAATTCTTTTGGTACTGCATAATTTTCATTGGAATCAAGCTTTATTGCACCTGTGTATTTTTCCGGTTTTTTGTATCCTGTAAGTTTGGAATATCCCTCAAGTTCTCTTACAAACCAATCTTTTTTCATAGCAACCTTCCCTTTACTGCTTCATAGTGGTTTGGCAAGTCTTCTGCATCTGTTAGGGCTTTCATATATTTTGAGATTTTTTTCAATGAGGTTTTTGATGATTCTACCTGAGTTTTTATTTTCATATAATCAAGTACACCTAGAGAGCCCCTAGTTCTTCCAAACCTATTAGTTGGAAGAACATGATTTGATCCTAACAGATAATCGCTTGCAGATGAAGGAGTATTTTCTCCCAACAATATCAATCCAGCTGACTTTATATCTTGTGCAAGTCTTCTGGAATTCCTTGTCACAAGTTCAAGGTGTTCAGGTGCAAGCTTGTTTGCAAAATCAACCATTTGTTGAGTAGTTTTACATATTGCAATAAACCCATTTTGCTGCAAGCTTTCCCTTACAATGGAAGACCTCTTAACAAATGAGAGCCTTTGTTCAAGTGATTTTAATACTAAATTTTTCAATTGTATAGAGTTTGTTATCAGGCAACACATTGTATCAGGGCTGTGTTCTGCCTGAGAGATAAGATCAAGCGCTACAAGATCGGCATTAGATGTATCATCTGCTACAATTGCTAGCTCTGTAGGACCTGCTATCATGTCAATTGAAACAACTTCACTTAGTAATGACTTGGCAAGAGTAACAAATGAACCCCCTGGACCCACTATCTTGTCTACTTGGGGGATGGATTGTGTTCCATATGCAAGGGCTGCAATGGCCTGAGCACCCCCTATTTTATAGAATTCATCTACTCCACAGATATCTGCTGCAACAAGTGTAAGTGGATCTATTTTTCCTCGATAAGATGGAGATACGGCAACTATTTTTTTTACTCCTGCGACTTTTGCAGGAACAGTTGACATTATCACAGTACTCGGATATCGAGCCTTTCCACCAGGAATGTAACAGCCAACAGTATCAATTGGTAAAAACGTTTTTTTTATAACAATTCCATCCATCACTATAGAAACATTTCCCAGTTTCTTTCGTACCGCATTTTCAGATTTTTCTAGGCGAAATTTGGCAAGTTTAATTCCATCAATTTGTTCTTTTGTCACCTTGGAATAGGCAGACTTTATTTCCCGTCTAGTAACTTTCAGAGAGCGGATTTTAGCTCCGCTAAATTTTGTTTCATATTCTTGTAGAGCTTTATCCTTTCTTTTTTGTACATCAGAAATGATATCTAGTACTTTTTGCCTTGCAGTGCTATCTATTTTTGGCCTTGTGGACTCTATGATTGAATCCACATTGTAAACATTGATGATTTTCATCAACTTTCCTCATCACGTTTTATCTCCTCAAGTGCCAAAATTTGTTTTGGCTCATGTACCACTAGACCCTGTGCAATCTTTCGTAGTTTTGGAATCATCTTATGGAATTCAGATTTTGGAATAACTGTGTTGATTCCATACCAGCCTTTTTCACTCAATGGACTTATTGTAGGTTGTTTGAGCGATGGTAACTCATGCAACAGTTTGTCTAGATTTTCTTCTTTAACATTTAAGAACAGATGTAGATGCTTCTTTCCTTCTACCGCACCTCTCAACATTGTTACAATGTCATATATTTTTCCTCGTTTGGATTTGTCCTTTAGAGATACTTTGTTTGCTATCAGAACTGCAGTTGATTCCACCACAGTCTCAACAATTTTTAGTTGATTTTGTGTCAGAGTAGTACCAGTTTCTGTTACATCAACTATAGCATCAACATCCTCCGGAGGTTTTGCTTCTGTTGCTCCAAAAGAGAGGAAGATCTGAACATTTTTGTTCGAACCTTGACTCAACCATGGTGTAACTATAACAGGGGTTTTAGTACCATAGAGTTTCTTGTAGTTCTTGCATTGCATGATAAATTTGGCAGTTGTGTTAAGATACTCAGAAGATATTCTCAGTATTTTCTTTTTCTTTGCGTATGCCAATATCATTTCATCGAGTGATTTAAAGTGATAAGAGTCAGGAATTGCAACTACAAGTTTTATTTTTCCATACTCTAGATCAAGAAGTATCTCTACATCAGAATTTGTTTCCTTGACCCAATCTCTTCCAGTTATACCTACATCATACAATCCTGCAAATACAAGATTAGGAATTTCTTGTGGGCGTAGCATTTTTACTGAGATGAGGGGATCATCAAGCAAGACACGGTAAGTTCTGTCTCTTTTTACTACACGTGTCCATGATCTTTCAAGTATCTTGAAGGTAGCTTCTTCTATGCTTCCCTTAGGAACGGCAAATTTTACCAAAGTCAATGTAGACCTAACAAACTTCTTTGGATATATATTTAGTCGCCTAGAGATTTTCCAGAATCTCTCGTGCTCTAGTAACAGAGATATTTCCTTCCTTTGTCATTTGGGCTATTACTTGAGCAATCTTTTCAGGTGGGACTCCTGCACTGGCAGCGATGTTTTTAGCATGAAGCTTCATGTGGCCCTTCTGTATTCCCTCGGAAGCCAGGGCTCTCATTGCACTGAGATTTTGTGCAAGTCCTGCTGCACCTATAATACATGACAATTCACGAGCAGATTTTACGCCTAGGATTTTCAAACAGGTTTTCATTACAGGATGAATGTTGATTATCCCACCAACAATTCCTACAGACATGGGCATTTCTATTTCTCCAACTAGATTCCCATCTCGGTCTTTTTTCCACTTTGTGAGTGATGTATAATGACCATCCTTTGAGGCATATGCATGAGCTGCAGCCTCAATTGCTCGTGTATCCTGTCCAGTAGAATTTGCAACTGCAATGATTCCATTCATTATTCCTTTGTTATGAGTAACAGCTCGGTATGGGTCATTTGCTGCAAATTCATATGCCAAAATTATATTATCTACAACATTACTGCCACCCAACTCTTCTTTATCAAACGTGGCTCTTCCTCTGACTAGTCTTCTAGTAGAATAGTTTGATAATATTTTTAGTACTGCCCTGCCTCCAGTTATTTCTTCTATCATAGGTGCAACTGCTTCGCACATGGTATTTGTAACATTAGCACCCATTGCATCACCAACATCTATTAGAATTTCAACTACAAGCATAGGACCAGATCTTGTCGAGATTTCTTTACACAGAACTTGTTTCGCCCCTTTTCCCATTTTTGATAATGTATTACTTTTTGAATTTGCAAGAGTAATGATATCATCAGACTTGGCCAAGATTTTTCGAGTTACAGATTTCACATCAACATCGACTATTTGGATCTGTCCAATACTGTATGATTCGTCTGCTTCCATTGTAAACCCACCATGTTTTCTTGCAATCTTGGCAGCCTTGGATGCAGCAGCGATTACAGAGGGTTCCTCTATTACCATTGGGACAAGATAGTCATTTCCATTTATTTTGAAATTGGTTGCAATACCAAGTGGAAATGAGACAATTCCTACAGCGTTTTCAACCATCGTATTTGCTTGATCAAAAGTTATTCCTCCATTTCCTTTCAGGATTTCTACTTCTTCTTTTGAAAGATTAGAAAATGATTCTAGTGTTTTTATTTTTTCATCTCTTGTTTTTTCATGAAATTTTGAGATAGAAGAATCAGTCAATTTACTTCACAATCCTCAATAGTTTATCATCATTTTTGTCTGGAAATCCTTGTCCATCGGTATTAGCAGTAAGAACATATGCATAACCATCAGGTCCCACCCCAACCTCACGAATTCGTCCAAGACCATCTAATATGATCTTTTGTGATGTCATGTTACCATCAGAGACATGGAGTTGATACAGTATGTTTCCACGAAGGGTAGTCATCAGCAAACTATCCTTGAAATCAAGAGGTCCTGAACCATAATATGCAATACCTGCAGGTTCTACACTAATATTATAACACAAAAGTGCAGGCTGGTATCCTGGAGAACCAGTACATTCTTGATTTGGCCATCCATAGTTTTTTCCTTTTTGTATTACATTAAGTTCATCATTTTTGGTTGGGCCTTCCTCAGTTTCATACAAGATTCCTTTACTATCCCATGTAAGACCTTGAGGATTCCTGTGACCTGATGAATAAACTGGGGAATTTGGATAAGGATTGTCATTTGGAATAGAGCCATCATCGTTTAATCTCAATATCTTTCCTGCAAGAGAGGTCAAATCTTGAGCGGCATTTTCATCTGTTGCATCTCCAGTACCAATGTAGAGTTTTCCATCAGGACCAAATTTTATCACTCCTCCATCATCAAATTCTGCGCCAGGAATTTTATCAAGTATGACAGTTGCATCAGATATTTTATTATTAGATTCAGTTATTCGAAGAACCTTGTTCCACAATTTGTCTCCATCTTTATAGGTGTAATAGACATAGATCCAGTGATTTTTTGCAAAATTTGGATGTGTTGCTACTCCAAGAAGACCTGCATCAGAAATATCAGATGCATGAAGATCAGCAACAGAGTCATTTACAAGTATACCATTATCTACAACTCGTAGTTTACCAATTTTTTCAGTGAAAAATATTTTCCCATCACCAAATGCCATTGCCCAAGGTTTCTGTAGATGTGTTGCAATAACTTGTACTGCATCACTTCCAGTAGTTGTACTAGTATTGGGTTGTGGAATTACAATTGATCCTGAAGGAGATGTGACAATCAAAATGGAAGCTGCAATAGCAGCTACTATCGCCAATATTCTAGTTTTTTTATCCACAGGTCTGAGACTTGAGAAATCCTATTAATTATTTCTAAATTCGTTTAAAGAGTATATATCACCCTTGAGGCCTTTCTTCACTTAGCGGGGTGGGGAAGTCAGACTAATGGGCTAAGTCATCCCGGCGGGCTCATAATCTATACCGATGAGATACCCGCAAGTCAGTAGTTCAAATCTACTCCCCGCTATCTTCAAGATATTAATTTGAGAACCATCTTTTAGAGTTGTCAAATTCGATTTTGGCATTGATTTTATTGATACGTTGCATTGGGCGTGTCAAATGACGATGTGCAGAGATCACAGGAAGATAGAATTGTTTGCTGATGTTACGTAAGACTTCTTGTTCAACTTTTTCTCTGGCAGTATTTCCACATTTGATACATTGATAGCCTTGTTTTACTCCCTTTGATTTCATTCGTTTATTGCATTTTGTGCAGGAAGGATTCACTATTATTACATGTTTTTTTAAATCAAGTATTTCAAGAAATTCTACATTTAGAACCTGACCATGTTTTTTTGAAGATTTTCTAATTCCGCCTCCAACTTTTACTAAATCTCCTTCTATCAGATTTTCTGCAATAGAGCCAAGCTTTGTCGGTTTGTATATCGCACACTTGATGATAGAATTGTTTACAGATATGGAAAAAAATACATGTCCGCCCAAAGTTGTTTGTGGTTTTTGAATTATATTTCCAACCAAGTAACCAGAAGAAAATGGTCGAAGATGTCTTACATCAAGTTGATTTTGTAGATGATCACCTGTACCTTGATTTGAACGAAATACCATGTAACCACAAAATTTTTCCTTTGATTGTACCATTGATGCACCTTTAATTACAGAATCGGGATCTTCTCCACGTACTCCAAAAAGAACTGGATCTGGACCGTGTGGTGCTATAAGAATTCTATTTTTTGATTCATCAAAGCTGTTAAATGTTTTTGGAAATGTATGGTGCTGCATTTTAGCTACACTGATTTTGGATATTTCTCTTTTTTTACCAAGATTTGTTTTGTTTCTGTAGGAGATTAGCTCAAAAGTATGATCTCTAAAATCGTATCCTATTGCACCTATTGCTCCAATTAATCCTTGGCCATTTCCTAGATGATATGTCTCAAGTTCATTGTCTTGAACAAATTTTTTTGTTTCTTTTCTACTTACTAGGCGATGTAGTGCCATTTTTCCAAATTCAGAAAAATTTGCAGGGATCTCTTTTTTTTCATAAAAAACAAGGCCTGGATTCGCACCATCACCTACTGCAGAATATTTTTGGATAAATTTCACAATATTTTTTTTGATCAGACCAGGATTGCCAGTCTTTATTTTTAATGCAACGGCACCATTTCCACGAGTTTTCCAGGGGACATTAGGGTTGAATCTAATTAGATATGGATAATCAAGAAATTGTACTTGTTCTTTTTTCAGATATTCTACAATTTTATAGGCAAGAAAAGTTGTGCACATTCCCTTTCTAGAGTCTGTATCATCAAAACCAATATGGAGAATTGAGCTTTCTTTCATTCGATTACAGTCATTGTAAGTGTAGAGCGTACATTTTTGAGTTGCCTTATGTTATTGGATATTGTTTTCTTGAGTGTTTCATTGTCTGGTGCTTCAACCTTTACTACTAGATCATATGCACCATAGAGAACATAGACATACTTGACACTAGGCATATTTTTTAGCTGATTTAGCAATTCACTTTCTGCTCCCAGTTCAGTGTTTATCAATACAAAAGCAATGGGCATTGATAGCTCTTTGGAATGTACAATATTAAATATTGTGGAGGTTCGTTTGATTTAAATTAAAAAAACAATTGTTGATAACGATTGATAGTAATAGATGAGGAAAAGATTTTCCAGGAAATAGAAAAAAGAAAACCTGCTTCGGTGGCATTAAACGGTCCAGATGGAATAATACCAAAGATCCAGGAGACTGCATCAAGAATAATGGAGAAGTTTGGAATTCCAGCCTATGTTATGGCAGACAGTTGTTTTGGTACATGCGATCTCAACTCTAATGGTGCAAAAGTTTTGGGAGCAGAAATTCTATTTCACATAGGTCACACGATTAATTCAATGAGTTTTGGGGACAACATAGTCCTAATAGACGCATTTGATAACATGTCATTTGAAAAAATTGCCAGAAAATGTGCTAAAGAAATCAAGGAGAGAACAGTTTCACTTGTTACAGACAGCCAACATTTGCACGAGGTAGACAAGGTGCGTGAGATACTTGAAGAAGGCGGAATGACAGTAAAGATTGGAAAAGGCAAGGGGCAGCTAAACGACGGTCAAGTATTTGGTTGTGAGTTTTATCCAGTAGCAGAAACAAAGAATGTGGTAGAGGCAAACGTATTCTTAGGACAAAGCAATTTTCATGCAGCCGGGATTGCATTGTCTACTAACTTGCCAACATATGTTCTTGATCCATACTTTAATGAGATTAGAGAAGTTACAGAATTTGCAAGAAAACTGCAAAAGTCTGCAATATTGACAGTTTACAAGGCAGCAGAGGCTGAGACATTTGGAATAATTGTAGGCCTAAAAGAAGGTCAGTTCTCAAAAGTCACTGCAATAAAATTCAAAAAAGAATTAGAAAAGATGGGGAAAAAAGTACAACTATTTGCAATAACAGATATCACAGATGAAAGATTGCGTAATCTAAAAGGAATTGATGCATTCATCCAGGTTGCATGTCCAAGAATATCGACTGACAATCATTTCCACAAGCCAGTTTTATCTACACCACAGGCAAATGCATTGTTGAAGATACTAAGGAAGGAAGGTATGGAAGAATTCTTGCAGATTTCCCATTGGCTATAAACAATTATAATCATCAGAACTCAACTTATGACATTGTCTCAAAAACCAGCTCTTCCAGGGGATAAAATTGCAATAATTGAAGAATTCGAAACAGGTGAGAATACATTTGATGATGGTCAATCAATAAGATCACTAGTTGTAGGCACACCAGAATTTGACAAGACTAGTAGAATAGCTAGAATTAGTGGTATGCGCAGACCAGCAGTTGCCAAGTCAGGAGACGTGGTAACAGGCAGTGTTGCAGCCCTCATGAATAACATGTTTGCGATAAATATCTTGTACATAAATGGCAAGCCCACACATGCTGGCCTTGAATGCATATGCCAGGCCAAGGGGGCAAAGAAGAGAATTCTTGTAAGAGTAGGTGACATAGTGACTGCAAAAATACTCAGTCTTCTCAATGGAGTAATACATGCCACAATTAGTGAACCTGAATTAGGGGTTTTATTTACACAGTGTATCAAGTGTGGCGCAAAGGTAATAGCAATGAGTAACAACATAAAATGCATAGACTGTGGATATATTGAAGAGAGAAAACTATCAACCAGGTTTGGAAACAGCGATTTTATAAAATTCAATTCCAACTAAGAAACATGTTAAAAGTAGCATTTCAAGGAGAACCGGGAGCTTATAGTCAGGCAGCAGCAATAGGATTTTTCAAAGAACAAATTGAGACTGTTCCATATTCCACGTTTTATGATGCTCTTGGGTCAACAGAAAGCGGAAATACTGACTGTACCATACTTCCTGTAGAAAATTCTCTTGAGGGAAGTGTGGGTGAAAGCTATGATTTACTACTTACAACCAAACTCAATGCCATTGGAGAGACATATCATAGAATATCACACTGCTTAATTGGTTTACAGAATCTTGGAAAGATTGATACTGTATATTCACACCCTCAGGCACTTGGTCAATGCAGGAAATTTATACAAGAAAATCATCTCAAGCCCATACCAACCTATGATACTGCAGGAAGTGTAAAAATTCTCTTAGAGCTAAATAAGGACAACATAGCGTGTATTGCTAGCAGAAAGGCTGCAGAGATATACAATGTTCCAATAATAAGAGAAGGTATAGAAGACAACTCAAATAATTATACAAGATTTCTTGTTATGGCAAACAATAAAAAAGAAAGAACTACAAAAGACAAGACATCAATAATTTTTGCAATAAAGCATGTTCCAGGTGCATTGTATAACATTCTTGAAAAATTCAATGCAAACAAAATTAATCTGACAAAAATTGAATCTCGCCCTACAAAGAGTACTCCCTGGGAGTACAATTTTTACGTAGACTTTGAGGGTCATCAGGACGATAAGAATATTCAAGATACATTAGAAAAGATAAAGACAAACACTACATTCTTGAAGATAGTTGGTTCATACCCACGAGCCGAACTAAATTAGAATCCTTTTGGCTTCCGTATTGAAAATGCGGCACTAATTCCAATTATTAGAACTCCAGAGGATATTACTATGAGGTGAGATGTAAATATTATAGGATTTGTCACTGCCTCTAGCTTACCTACTACATGAAGTGTAGAGCCTCCAGTATTTGTCACATTGATAAAGTGTCTTCCACTGACAAGGCTGTACCAATCAAAACTTATCTCCTTTTCAAAGTCTCTGTCAACCTGAAGCCCATCTCCAGGAGTCTTCATCAATACATGAAATGAACTGCCTGTAACATTGAGAGATTCATGATAATGTTTTTCTGCATCAAATGCAAATACGTCACTTTTTCCAATATCTACTGTATCGCTAACATCATGCACATTGGTGGATATAGTTTGTAAAAGGAAAAATGTTCCCAGAACTACTGCAATTGAGCCAATTGCAATTCCAGCAATGGATTTTTTTGTCAACATTGTGAAAAATTAATTCTTGATATTATTTAAAGTAAATTACATCAATTCCACATCATGGGGTTGACTTTCTGCATATCCTGCTGTTGACATTTTTATAAATTCTGCATTCTGTTGCATTTGAGGAATTGTATTTGCACCACAATAGCTAAGGCCTGAGCGAATTCCTCCTGTTAATTGTTTAATGATATCAGTTACACTTCCCTTGTATGGAACCATTGCTTCAACTCCTTCTGCCACATAATCATTAAGATCTTCCACCATTGAAGCATTACTAGTCTCTTTAGATTTTCTTCCTAATGCAGCATAAAATGACGCCATTCCTCTGTAAATTTTGTATCGTTTACCATTTTTCATCATAAATGAACCTGGACTTTCATCGGTTCCACCAAGTAAACTGCCAACCATTACAGTAGATGCTCCTGCAGCAAGTGCTTTTGTTGCATCACCTGATGTTCGTACACCCCCGTCAGATATTATCGGAATACCATATTTTTTGCCAACTTGGGCACAATCCATAACAGCAGTTAGTTGCGGCACTCCAGAACCTGTGATAACTCTAGTGATACAAATAGAACCAGAACCTACACCTACCTTTACTGCATCAACACCAGCCTGAATGAGATCCTCCGTACCTTGGGCAGTAGCTACATTTCCTGCAATTAATTCACAGTTTGGAAATGCTTTTTTTATCAATCGAACTGTATTGATAGCATTTTCACTGTGTCCATGTGCTATATCTACAACTATGGCATCTGCTCCTGCATCAAGTAGAGCCTCTGTTCTTTCCATGAAATCTCCCTTTACTCCAACTGCAGCTCCAACAAGAGGTCTACCTTTCTTGTCCTTTGAGGCCTGAGGATAATTTCCTGCATTTATGATGTCTTTACTTGTTATCAAGCCCTTGACATGTCCTCTTTCGTCAAGAAGTGGAAGTTTCTCAATGCAATTCTCTCGTAGAATGTCTTTTGCAGAAACAACATCTATTCCAAATTTTGCCGTAATGACATCATTCGTCATGACTTCTGTAACCTTTTTAGTTTCATCTTTTGCTTCGAGCATAACAATATCTCGTCTTGTCAATATTCCAACAAGTTTTCCTTGATCATCAGTGACAAGAAGTCCTGATGCACCTTTTTCTCTCATTGATTCTATTGCATCACGGACAGTTTGTTCTGGCTTGATTGTATACGGATTTTCTATCAATATACTACCTGAACGCTTTGTCTTGAGAACCTCGGTTACCTGCTCAGATATAGTAAGAAATCTATGTATGATACCTATTCCTCCTTCCCTTGCTATTGCTACTGCCATAGCAGACTCGGTAACTGTATCCATGTTAGCACTTATGATAGGTATGTTGAGTGAGATATTTTTGGAAAGTTTTGTTTGTAGATTGGTTTGAGATCTTGTAACAATAGATGAACGTTTGGGAACAAGGAGCACATCATCAAATGTTAGTCCTTCCCTTATTTCCAATGAAACCTTCTTGAATTGTATGAAAATCTGTTATAAGCCTTTCTTGATATTTTTTAGATCTGATGCGATCTTTGTTGCATCAGATGTAGCCTTGACATGGTGTGTGCGTATTATATCAGCACCATGCAAAACAGCAAAAGTTTCTGCGGCCAAGGAACCATAGAGTCGCTTTTGTGGATCAGGTTCACTTAGAAGTTCTCCCAAGAAGGATTTACGTGAGACAGAGACAAGAATTGGATATTTTCCTCTTACAATATTCAAATTGTTTAAAATTACAAGATCTCTTTGTAACCAATCAGAACTTATCCTGGTAAATAATACACCTTGTGCCTTTTTTCTAAAAAACCCAATTGCAGGATCTACCACAATATTTCTTTTTGAAACCCCAGACCTTAATGCGATTTTGACACTTTGATCAATCAACTTTTGTGTTTGGATGATATGATTTCCTCTGATAGGTTGTTCTCCAAATGCACATAAAATTACTGATGGAGTATATTCTTCCAACACATGAATCATTTTTTCATCATATTTCAATCCAGAGACATCATTTACTATCTCAACACCTAGGTCAAGTGCAGCTTTTGCCACAGCTGCTCTACAGGTATCAATGGAGATTGGCAATCGTGAAACCTTTTGTATCGCTTCAATCGCATTTGTGACTCTTCCAATCTCTTTTTCCTCCGAGATTAAGGTCCTGATATATGGCGCAGTGGACATACCGCCAACATCGATAAAATCTGCACCATCTTCTTCCATTGATTTGGCAGTTTTTGAGATAATTCTTTTTTCTGTAAATATCGATTTTTTATAAAATGACTCTGGACTGGTGTTGATAATGCCCATTATCCTTACAGGATTGGAGCCTCCTACTTTGACACTGGCAAGATTATGCATATGGTTTATGATTAACCCAGGATCATTTAGACTTATGATTAAAGGATGGCATGAAAAGTATTTAGAAATTTTAAAAGAATTTCATTATGATAGAATAAAAGAGATACAAGCCGCCAATGTACTTGACTGGTTGCTTGAAAAGAAATCACAACCATACAGTATTAGAAAAAAGATCAGCGGTAAGGCTGTTTTTGTCATAGGCGCAGGACCATCTCTTGATTCTGCAATATCACATATCAAAAAATTCAAAAATATAACAAAGATTGTTGCAGACGGTTCTGCCCAGGCATTACTTGAGCATGACATAGTTCCAGATATCATAGTAACTGATCTTGATGGTGACATTGATTCTCTTAGGAAAGCTTCAGAATTAGGATCAATCATGGTAGTACATGCACATGGAGACAACATACCAAGACTTCCATATTCTACATTGTTTCAAAATTGTATTGGAACTACAGAAGACAAACAAGTTGGAATGGTAAAGAATTTTGGAGGTTTTACTGACGGAGACAGATGTGTTTTTCTTGCAGAACATTTTGGTGCAAAGAAAATCATTCTAATTGGGATGGATTTTGGGACCAAGATAGGGAGATACTCAAAGCAAGTTGTTTCAGACAGGTCTACAAAGATAAGAAAACTTGAAAAAGCAAAATCTCTATTGGAGTGGCTTGCCTCAAATACCAACGCAAAATTGTATACCACAACCTACCCAATCAAGGGATTTGAAAATATGAGAATTTCCGATCTTCGAAGAATCATATCGTAAAATAATGAAATTCTCATTCTAGTTTCTAATTAAGAATAACCATGCATCAAGAACAATGCTTGAACCAACTTTCAGCTTGTTTTAATATTTATTATCCATTTTACAATAGGAAAAACATGGATTCTGAAGAACATCTCCGTGACATTTTAGAGTTAAGAGAGTGGATCTCAGAAGAGATTGAAAAAAGAGAAAAAGAGATAGACAAGTTTAGACAAAATATCAGGATTCTTGATTCTATCGTAAAACAATCAAGCTTTAGCAAGGCGTCTTCGTTGGTATCATCATCAAACAAGCCAGTTACACAATCAAAACAAGAATCTTCGGTAATTCCAATCAAATCCCAAGATAGAATCTTGGCAAATGCACATGTAACGTCAGATGAAATGGTAATCATTCCATCAGAAGATATAACATTAGATGTGGAGACAAATCCCTTCAAGTCATTCTTTCTTGGAAGAATCATAGGAGGTATGGAGAATCAAGATAGGCTTGATGCCCAAAATGGCAAAATTCCACAAAATACTATGATATCATGTCTTGTAAACAAGGATGGCGGTAAAATAAGGGAGATACTCATCAAAAATTATAGGCAAAAAGAAAGAGTCAGCGAGATAATAAATACAGTAACATGGTCATTTTCCAGAATGCTTGAGAATTCTCAAAAGTGATACGATGGACAAAATTATTGTTCTAGATTTTGGTTCGCAATATAGCCATCTGATTTGTAGAAGAATCAGAGAGTTTTCAGTTTATTCAGAACTTGTTCCATATGACATATCACTTGAAGAATTAAAAAAGATGAATCCAAAAGGAATCGTCTTTAGTGGAGGTCCTGCAAGTGTTTACAACAAAGATTCGCCACAACCATCAAGTGGAATATTTGAGATAGGCCTTCCAGTGCTTGGCATATGTTATGGTCATCAGTTGATCGTAAACAAGTTTGGCGGAAAAGTAAGGCGAGCTCACAAGGAATATGGTTCATCGGTATTAAGCATAGACAATGACTCTGACTTGCTTTCAGGGATGGGTAAATCTACAAGAGCATGGATGAGCCATGGTGATGCAGCAGAAAGTTTACCTGAAGGATTTAATGTCATAGGACATACTGAGAATTCTTTTGCAGCTGCGATTGCAAACAAGCAAAAAATGGTATATGGAATACAATTTCATCCAGAGGTAATACATACAGAAAATGGAGTCCAAGTGCTCAAAAATTTTGTATTAAACATATGCAAAGCAAAACAGGACTGGACATTAGAGAACTTTATAGAGAATACAATATCTGAGATTTCAAAAATTGATGGCAACGTTTTGTGTGGTATTAGTGGAGGTGTTGATTCCACAGTAGCTGCAGTACTAATTCAAAAAGCAATCGGGGACAAGCTCAAGTGTGTCTTTGTAGACAATGGGCTTTTGCGACTTGATGAGGAAATGGAGGTAAATAATATGTTTGAGAATAATTTTGGAATGAACTTTACAATGATAAATGCAAAAGACAGATTTCTTTCAAGATTAAAGGGAGTAACTGATCCTGAACAAAAACGAAAGATCGTAGGAGAAGAATTTGTCAAGGTATTTACAGAATTTGCGGAGAAAAATGGTCCCTTCAAGTGGCTTGCCCAAGGAACTTTGTATCCTGATGTCATAGAAAGTGGTGTATCAAAAGGCCCTGCAGCAGTAATAAAGACTCATCATAATGTAGGTGGACTTCCATCATGGCTACACCTACAGGTTCTAGAACCTCTCAGATTCCTCTACAAAGACGAGGTAAGGAGAGTAGGCAAGATATTAGGAGTACCAGACAAGTTACTATACCGCCACCCATTTCCAGGACCCGGGCTTGCAGTAAGAGTAATGGGTGAACTTACTCCAGAGAAGCTTCAGATTGCAAAACAAGCAAGCAAGATTGTGGAGAACGAACTTGTTGTATCAGGCTGGTACGACAAAGTATGGCAAGCCTATGCTGCAGTTGGCGATGACAGAGCAGTAGGAGTAGTGGGAGATGAAAGAAAATATGGACATGTTGTACTTGTAAGGGTAGTGGATTCAATTGATGCCATGACTGCAGATTGGACAAGGCTTCCCTCTGAAATTTTAGAGAGAATAAGTAACAGGATTACAAATGAGGTAGAAGATGTGGCCTGGGTTAGCTATGTAATTTCAAGCAAGCCGCCTGCTACAATAGAACCACAATAAAAAGTCCATTAACACCCTTTAAAGAAAGATATGACTAGAATAAAGATAAGTTACTTTAAAGTAAAATTTTGTATTTTAAAGGAAAATTACAAGAAAAGTGACTAGGGCACCACTGTAATTCTTGCAGTTGGTGGATTCTGGTCCTGAATCACTGTTACTTTGACTGTGCTGCTGCTTGAACCATATTGGTTGGTTACAGTGAGCTTGAATTCTAACACCTTCTGTTGACCATAGTCAACTGCTGGCGAGTAGAATGCTGGGTGTGCAGTACCTCTGAGTATCAGAGTAACTGGGTCACCGCTTGTCTGTTCCCACTTGTATGTGATGTTGTCACCAGTACTGGCGCTTCCATCCAACACAACTCTACTGTTTGGTGAAACTACTTGGTCTGGACCTGCATTAGCAACTGGTGGTTGTCCGGTTGCTGGCAAGTTGCTTACCTTGATAGTTACAGAGCATGATGGGATATCTACCATGTTGTCAGATACATCTAGTGTAAATCTCAATGTGCTGCTTGAACCAACTGGAGTAGGTGCTACAAATGATGGACTCATGTCAGTGCTAGAAGACAATTTTACTGGTTCTCCAGATATTTGTCTCCAATAGTATGATATTGTGTCACCACTTGGGTTAGCGACTGATACTGGTAATCTCACTAGTGAGTTAGCATATACAGAAGCGTCTTGGCATGCCACGGTTGGATCTTGGTGGGTGCTCTTGACGGTGACTTTGGTCATGGCAGCAGATTTGCCTCCATGTCCATCATCTGCAGTAAATACGAATAACAAAACTGAAGTCTGGCCAGGTGTTACCGCTGGTGCAACAAATGATGTATCAGTTGTTGTGGTAGAGGATAACTGTACTGCGGTACCAGAATATTGTCCCCATGATAAGGTTAACGGATCATTGTCTGGGTCTGTTGCAGTACCTTTGAGTGAAACTACTGTTCCCTCATCGACAACCTGGTCTGGGTTTACTGTAACAACCGGTGGATGATTTACGTGTAATACTATGACATCAAAGGTTGTGGAATCTTCTAGTTTATACCCATCATCAACTGTTAATGATATCTTTAGTGACTTGACTTGATTTGCTGGAACTGATGGTGCGATGAAGGATATTACAGGTTCAGTAGAACTTGGGGTAAATGTTATCTTGTCTCCTGAGACTTGGCCCCATTGATAGGTTAACTTTTTACCTGCATCAGGAGTTGTTGATTTTAGACCGGAAAGTGTAACTTTTGTATTTTCATATACTACAATGCTATTTGCAAGAGAACCCTGCAAAAAGTATTGGTTCAATGTGCCAGATCTAGCAACATCTGTGGTATAGAATTTAGAACAGTAAATGTGATCGGTACCTTGGAATTGCTGAATACATTGTTGTAGATACTGTTGTGCACCAAGGTCACCTGCACTAGTTTGAGCATGTGCAGACATTGTTGGTACCACTGCAGAAAAGATCATTGCTGCTAGTATAGCAACAAAAAATTTGTAATTCAACTTGTGAGTCCTAAATTTTAGATTATTAAAAAACCTTTCTCTCAATTTGTAGTATTGGTCTGATCAGTTTTTTGATCTAAATTTACGATTTGACATGATAATTTCATCAATTTTGCAAATAAATGGACTTAACAGGGATTAGAACTAACAAGCGACAAAATTTGATCAATTGTAGGTGGAATACCAAGGGGATTTCTTACATATAACGAGGCAGCCCCATTTGCAAATTGGAGCCTTGTACAAGCATCAAGTCCTACAAGATACCCAGCAATGTTTGCAGCATCCCATACATCTCCTGCACCAGTAACAAATTTTGGCTCTACCAGAAAAGAGGTAGCAAACTCTACATGATCCCCATCTGACCAGTATGATCCATTTGTGGTGTGAAGATCTATTGATACAGAGTAAGACTTGGCAAGTTTTTGTATAAGTCTTTTTGTCTTTTCTTCTCCTGAGACCATGCCAAGACCAGACTGCTGTAGGAGGATATTGCATTCATTCTCATTTAGACATAGAGAATCCAAATAAGTTGAGAGTCTTGGCAATGCACTTGCAAACTCCTTTGCTCTTGTTTGAATATCGGCAGGATCCAGAAAATGAAGTGCAGAAACAGACTTGGAAAATACAAATTCTGAAAGATCAGTTCCTTTTTTGTTGCTTGCCCAATTTGTTACAATCACTGCAGATGCATTCGTAATTTCATCTTGTTCTTTTTGTCCGAGTTTTTCAGGTCCAAAGTTTTCATTGTCTCCAAGATCAGAGATCATTACATTTGCAATATCTTTACCATTATCAAGCTCAAGGGATGTTGTGCGTCCTGGTCTTCCCTCAAGTACAAAAAGAGATGCAGTATCAAATTGTGAAAAACTTTCTTTGATGATATTTTGTCCTGTCTTGTCTGCAATTGTGATTAGTGATACTGGACAACCAAGTCTTGCAAGAGCATACGCCACATTTGTTGCATTCCCTCCTTTTAGATCTGTTTGCGGTATTCCACGAATGCTTCCACCAAGATTACTTTTTTCCAAAACTTGTTTGTAGAGTAGATCAGGATTTTTTATCCTGATTATTCTATCCAAGAAAAAATCATTTAGAACAACAACAGGATGAACTTGTTTTAGATTTTGTAGTTCTTCAAACATGAAGAGATTTAGCCCATTGGTGGAGGACCACGTCCGCCCTTGGCTCCAGATGAAGCAATGACATCATCAATTCGGAGTATCATACATGCTGCCTCTGTTGCAGATTTTATTATCTGCTCTTTTACTGCAACTGGTTCGATGATATCAATTGAAAACATGTCTGCAACTCTAGTATTTCTTGCATCTATACCTGTCCATTTCTTTCCTTGACTATGTTTGGCACGGATTGTAACCATAGTATTGATTGGATCCATTCCTGCATTTTCTGCAATTGTCAATGGAATAACCTCAAGTGCCTCCGCATATTTTTTAATTGCAAGTTGTTCTCTTCCCTCAAATTTATCTGCCCATTCCTTTAGGTTTGAAGCAAGGAATTCTTCAGGAGCACCACCACCAGCTACTACTGCTGGTTTTTCAATGACATCCTTTACAACCATCAATGAGTCGTGCATGGATCTATCAACCTCATCAACAACTCTTTGGGAGCCTCCCCTTAGCAATAATGTAATAGCTTTCGGATTCTTACAACCTTCAATGAATACCCATTTGTCTGTCTCTACTTTTCTTTGTTCTACAAGTTCTGCGGCGCCAAGGTCTTTTGCAGTCATGTCATCAATATTGCTGCTTATTCTTCCTCCCGTTGCCTTGGAAAGTTTTGTCATATCACTTTCTTTTACTCTTCGAACTGCAAGTATTCCTTGTTTAGCCAAATAGTGTTGTGCGATGTCATCAATACCTTTTTGGCATACAAGCACATTTGCACCAATTTGATGAATCTTGTCTACCATTGACTTTAGCATTCTATTTTCTTCTTCAAGGAACATTTGCATTTGAGTAGGATCACTGATTCTTATTTCTGCACTCATCTCTGTCTTTTCAATCTCTAGTGCAGAGTTTAGTAGAGCAATCTTTGCCTTTTCAATCTTAGTTGGCATGCCACTGTGTACGACCTCTTTGTCAAGTACTATACCTTTGATAAATTGAGTATTTCTAATAGATCCGCCTGCTTTCTTTTCTACCTTGATGTTGTCAAGGTCTACCTTGTGTCCTTCTGTTTCTTTTTCTACAACTTGCAATATAGAGTCAACTACAAGTTTTGATAATAGATCACTATCTTCTGAGATAAGTTTTGATTGCATGCTGGTTTTTGCAATCTTGAGCAAAATTTCTTTTTCATTTGGACTAACTTGTTTGGCCATTTCTGTAAGAAGTAAAAGAGCTTTTTCTGCAGCTGCTTGATATCCTTCAATTATTACCGTTGCATGAACATCCTTTTCCAGAAGCTCTTCAGCTTTTGCCAACAATGATCCACCAAATACTACAGAAGATGTAGTACCATCGCCTACTTCATTATCAACAGTCTTTGAAATCTCAACCATCATTTTTGCAGCAGGATGTTGAACATCAATTTCTTTTAGTATCGTAGCACCATCATTTGTAATCGTAACATCACCTAGTGAATCAACAAGCATCTTGTCCATTCCTCGTGGACCAAGACTTGTCCTTACAAGTTCTGCAACTAGCTTTGCTGCAGCAATGTTATTCTTTTGTGCATCTCTTCCCTTTTGCTGCAATGCACTTTCTTTTAACACTAGTACTGGTCCTTGTGGTGTTTGTTGAATAGACGCCAAAATTAATCCCTTATTTCGTGTAATTAATTGCCCCTTTTAATACCTTATCGGTTAAGAATCTTCAGATATTTTCTATTTTTAACATCAACCACACCTGTATACAAGATTCGTATCTCAGGCAATGCAAGAAAGGGTAAGAAAAGAGGTATCAGGTGAGGATTCCTGAATTTACAGCCATTATCTGCCAATTTTGAATCAATGTCAGAATATTCATCTAGTGTTTTTTCAAATGGAGATATAGAAATCAGACCAGCAAGAGGCAATGAAAATTTACTTAGAATTTTGTTATCCTTTGCAACCAACATACCTCCCTGCATCTTTACTAGATTGTTTGCAACAAATGCCATATCACTTTCATTTGATCCAATCACAATCATGTCATTTTCATGGAAACTCTGAGTGCATCCAAATGCTCCTATGTCAGCACCAAGATTTCTCAAAAATGCCACTGTTTTTTTTCCAGTTCCATAAGTTCTATCTATTGCAGCTACTTTCCAAATATCCTTGTCATATGATGATGCAACATTACCATCTTGTACTCGTAATTCTTCATTATCCATCTTTGTTATGATTTCAGTATCAAGTCTTATGACTAGCACTTGTTCAGAGTTGTTCTTGCTTTTTATGATAAAGTCCTTTTCCTTAAATTTGGTTCCAGTTTTTACAGTTTTTTTCATCCAGTTTGGAATAACAACTCTTGGCAAGTCTGTCACCACGCGGTTGTGTGCAACCACCAATTTTCCTCCAACAAAGACTTTGTCAGGCATTATTCTTTCCAGATCATCTAGCACAAGAATATCGGCTAATTTACCTGGAGCAATTGCTCCCAAATCTTTGCCCATTCCATAATATTCAAAGGAGTTCTTTGAAGCAATTGTAATAGCATCAATTGGATCCATACCCAGAGAGATGGCTTTTCTTACACAATGATCAATTAGGCCATATTCTACAATGTCCTTTGGTGTAACACCGTCAGTGCAGAACATGAGTCTATCCAAGTATGTTTTATTAGATAATACACTAGGCAGAATTTTATCAAGATCACGTCTTATGGAACCCTCTCTCATCATGACCCACATTCCAAGTCGTAGTCTTTCCAGGACTTGGTCATAGTCGATTGGTTCATGACAAGAAAATATTCCAGAGGCAATGTATGCATTTAGTTTTTTGTCACTTGCACCTGCAGTATGACCATTAATGATTCCGCCATTTTTCAACATGTTAGTTATACTTGTAATTGTACTAGGGTCTTGGGTCGTAACTCTAGTCCATGAAAATACTTCTCCAAGGCCTATCACATTTTCTATTTTTAGTCCATCAAGTTCTTCTTTTTTTGTCAATGTTCTTGCGTGGCTGAATTTTCTATCAACTGGTAATCCACCGGGAACTACATGGTAGAATCGCATTGGCAATCCTTGGGTTAATTTAACAAATTCTTTGAATCCTCTAAAACCACAAACACTGACAATGTCTATTGGGTCTGCAAACAAAGAGGTAGTTCCTGACAGGAGTGATTTTTTTGCAAGCTCCGACGGAAGCAAATACTGATCTATGTGTATATGAGGATCTACAAATCCAGGCGCGATATATTTGCCCTGTAGATCCATAATTACAGTACCTTCTCCTGCAGTATGCGATGCATCTTTTCCCACATATGCAATTCTATCTTTTTTTATTGCTACATGAATTTCAGGTACAATTTCTCTTGAATAGACATTTACTAGTTTACAGTTCTTTAGAACAATGTCTGCTTTGCTCTCACCCATGGCTACTGCATTAAGTGATGAAATCATGGAGGCAAGTGAATTGGCCTTCATAGAAAAGATGTAATTGACTATACTATTAAAGCGATGTTTAAATTACGGTCAACGCAGCTCATTTTTTATGAATATGCCAAAGGAGATCAACAGGTATTGCCCTAAGTGTAAAAAGCATACTTTACACAAGGTCTCCATATACAAGGCAGGGAAGAGAAGAGGTTCTGCAATAGGTGAAAGAAGACACGCCGAGGATAAGAAGGGATATGGTGGTCAGAAATTCCCCAAATTGGCAAAGCCAGCAAAAACAACTAAAAAACTTACACCAATCATGACATGTCCAGAATGCAAGAAAAAATGGAATGTATCAGGTATTAGATTAAGAAAATTGGAGCTTGTTGCATAATGAAGAAAGCACACATTTGGATACCAAAGCCCGGAAGCAAGTTCCAGAGAGTTCAATGCAAGGAATGCGGAGAAGAGAGCGTTGTATATTCACATGTTTCTTCAACAGTAACATGTAAAGCATGTGGCAACACACTAGCAGAACCTACAGGATCTGTTGCAAAAATAAATGGCAAAGTTTTAGGTAGTGCAGATTAAGTCATATTCTTTTTCAGTATTAAGATTAACAGATATTCTCTTATCATCAAGAATCACATATGATTCAGGTACAGATTGCATTTTTTTTGTTTGTACTGGATTTACTATAGATATTCCAGTATAAGCACAATTTTCTCCATTGTATTCTATAAAAAATTCAGAATCAAGACCCAGCGATTTTAGAAAATCTTTTCGTACAAGTATGCTTGTCCACACATTTTTTATATTTACCAAATTAATGATTTTTTTAATAATTTCAGAATCTAAGAGAGGTAGGTCTCCAGAGGTTACAAAAACTAGTTCATCAAATTTGGATAATGATTCTCCAAGATCATTAGAATACCCATCACCTTTGGCATCAAAGATCTCAATTCCTAGACTAGAAACAAATTCTCTTGTTTTTGGTGCATTATTACTTGTAACGCATACAATCTTGGAAAATAATTTAGAATTATCGAGTGCATTTATCACATGTTCTATCAGTGGTTTTTTATATTTTAGAAGAAGCTTTTCTTCTCTAGATTGCATTCTAGTGCCTTTACCACCGCACATCACAAGCCCAATCATGTCGATGCAAAGATCAAAAGAGACGCTAATCGTACTAGTTCATTACTTGCCCCAAAGACATCGCCTGAGATTCCTCCAAAACTTTTCTTTGCAATAGCAAGCATCAAAAAAGACAGTCCAATACAAGATATTACTACAATTATGCCTGTAACCCCTCCCAAAACCAATGTTGGTGTTATTGCAAGAACCATTGCAGTAGCAAGTTTTTTCGGATCCTTCATAAATTGAGTAAATGGAGAGCTTAGTCCTGGCCAGGCAGACATGCCCCTATTTGCTTGGATAACCATTGAAAGTTTGGCCATTAATTCACTTAGTAAGATTGCTTCAAACAATACAAGACCTTTCATCATTGAAATACCAATTATCATTCCTGCTGCATACAGCACAATTGTGATCACTCCTGCGGAGCCAACTGCTGGATCCCTCATTGCTTTGAGTTTTTTTTCTTTTGTTCCTTTTGCCATTATTCCATCTGCAAAATCACAAAGTGCATCTGTGTGATGTATTCCTGTGATTATAGTAATAGCACCAGTCAATACAAGACCTGTGATTAATGGATGAGCAAATAAAGATAGGCCGTAACCTGCAGCACCAATTATCAATCCTATCAAAGAACCAGCAACTGGAAATAGATACATATTTTTTGCAACAGTGTCCAGTTCACTATTCTTAGAAGGTATGATTGTAAGAAATGAAACTACAGATGAAATTGCCTTAAACATTGAACCACCAGCCAATAGATGACAAGATAATAATTACAGGTATTGTGAAACATAAAGTAAACATAATACTAGTTAGTTTCATTATAGAGATTGCAGACTTGAAATGCATTTCAGTAATTACTGAATTTCCATCACCTAATACATAATGCTCTATCTTTTCAAACTTGATTCCCAATGCACCTGCCAATGTAGCCATAGGGTATCCAGCATTAGGACTCTCAGTCTTTGGGCCATCTCTTTTCATTATATGTATAGAATGTCTCCAGTCTTTCTTTAGAATAATACAAGAAAGTATCATTACAAGACTGGTAAGCCTAGATGGAAGAAAGTTTAATGCCTTATCACAATTGGCAGCAAACCAGCCGACGTTTCTAAATATATCTGTCTTATATCCAACCATAGAGTCTGCTGTGTTTATAGTCCTGTAAACAAACGCACCGATTAGACCAAAAAATGAAAAATAAAAAAGCGGTCCAGTTATTCCGTCAACAATATTCTCACTTATGCTCTCAAGAGTAGCAGAAATTACGTGCTGTTTGTCCAGATTCATAGTATCACGTTTTACTATCATAGATAGTTTTACTCGTGCCCCTTCTAGATCATTTTTAGATAAAGAATCCATAATGGCAGAAGCATGGCTTTCCATTCCCTTGATTGCAATAGTAGTTTTAAGAAGAATACCTGTAGCGATCACTCCTGTTATAACAAGTAATGTCTTGTAGATATTAGAATCAAGATTGTATATTTGATTCATGGATGACGAGAATAAAGATATTAAAACAGAGATAAGAATAACAATGAAAACAATTCCAAGTGTTCCATTGATTTTCTCATTTGTAGGATTTTGTGATCTTGTGTATGGAATAATTTTCCCAATTATTCTACCAATCCATACTGTAGGATGATATCTATTTTTTGGATCACCAAAAACAAGATCAAGCACAAGTGCAATGATGACTGCAATTATAGGTACAAACATCAATGAAGTAGACCTCGTATTTTTTTCATGTCAAGGTTTTTTTCCACAATTTTAGATAGATGGTTTATTTCCTTATCTAGTACGTTAAGATATTTGGTAGACCATGAGATTTGTTTTGGATTTGAGTGTAATGAGTCTTCATCAGGTATATCAAAGTCAATCAATGGAATTGTCCCAAAAACAGGTTTTCCGGTTTTCTTTTTTAGTACAGAATAGCTAGGATACAATATAGTCACATCTCCTCGAAATTTGTTTATTACAAATCCCTTGATAAATTTCTGATGCCTTTTTTCAAGAAGTGTTAGAGTTCCTACAATGCTTGCAAAACTTCCTCCCTTGTCAATATCAGTAACAAGAATTACAGGCGCTTTACAATATTCTGCCATTTTCATATTAGCAATGTCATATTGCTGTAGATTTATCTCAGCAGGAGAACCTGCCCCTTCCAGTATTACAATGTCATTTGTTTGTAATAGATGATCAAGTGAGTTTTTTGATTCTGTAAGACCCTTGTATAACGCAAATTTTTTGTAATAATCTTGTGCATGCATCTTACCATAAGAGATGCCTTTGACAAAGACATGGCTGTTGTAGTTTCCAAGAGGTTTTAGAAGAATAGGGTTAATCATAGGAGTTATCTCTGTTCTTGCTGCAATTGCCTGAATAGCCTGTGCCCGTGAAATTTCAAATTTTTCACCTACATATGAATAGGAAGACATATTTTGTGATTTGAATGGGGCTACTTTGTAGCCTTCATCAGAGAGAATTCTGCAAAGCGCAGTTACAAGAGTTGTTTTACCAGCTCCTGACGAGGTACCTTGTATCATCAAAGTTGATGCAGTCATTGTTCTTTTAGTGCCTCTATGAGCCTGATATTTTCTTTATGAGTTCTGATTGCAATTCGTATAAAACTACTATTCAATCCTCTAAATGTACTACAATCACGTACAAGAATATTTTTCTTCAACAATTTACTTTGTAATTTACTTGATGGAATATCGGATCGTATCAAAATAAAATTGGTTGCAGAATTGTAACAGGTAAATCCAGGAATGTTAGATATTGAGTTTATTAGAAATTTTGATTCTTTTTTTATTAGATTAAGCGTTTTTGGTATGTGTGATTTATCAGACAATGCCATTATTGCAGATTGTTGTGCAGTTCCACTGACATTCCACGGAATTTTTATTTTTTGTAAAATTTCAATGATTTTTTTATTTCCAATGCCATATCCAATCCGTAGTCCTGCAAGCCCAAAAGATTTTGTAAGTGATCTTAGGATAAAGAGATTGTCAAATTCTCGAAGGTATGATATGACACTCTCATTTGTATCTGGTACAAGCTCAATAAAGCATTCATCAAGAAACACCATTGCGGATTTATTATATGCAGATTCTATAATGCGCAATACATTTTGTTTTTTCAAAATAGATCCAGTAGGATTATTAGGGTTACATAAAAAAACACAATTTTTCTCAGAAATCATGTTGTTAAATTCATCCAAGTCTTTATTCAGATCCATCGTTTTGAAGAAATAGAGTTTAGCATTGTGTAGTTTTGCAGCAGATTCGTATTCACTAAACGTAGGAATAGGAATTAGTACATTTTGGTTTTTCAAAAATGCCGTACAATAATTGTAGATTATTTCAGTGGCACCATTACCCACCACGATTTGATTTTTTGAAATACCAATGAATTTTTGCAAAGCAGTTCTCAGTTCATTTGAGTCAGGATCAGGATAGATCGATATCTGCGAAAGATTTTTGAATGCATTTTTCACTGAGGGTGGAAATCCAAGTGGATTTACATTTGAGCTAAAATCTAGCAACTTAGGATTATGTTTTGGTCCAATTGAAAAGATACCTCCGTGAGAGGCTACTTTATGATTTGTTATAGCTTCTGGTACCCGAATTTTCACGTTTTTCAAATACGCATAACGGTATTTAGTTGTGCTTTGTTGCTAAAAGAATATTAATTGTATAAAGGGCTATTTTCTTCATGAAACGTGTAGCGATAATAGGAGTTACTGGCGCAGTAGGCCAGGAATTTGTTCTTGCATTAAATAAACATCCATGGTTTGAGGTTAAGCAGATAGCGGCATCAGAGAGATCAGCCAAGAAAAAGTTTGAGGATGCAATAAGAGACCCAAATACCGGCATCTTGAGATGGCACTTGCGTGAGCCTATTCCAGATTATGTAAAAAACATGACAATAGACGCAGTAGATGACATTAATCCAGAGAATTTTGATTTAATCTTCAGTTCTGTAGAAAGCGAAGCGGCAAGAGACATTGAAACAAAATTTGCAAAGCATGTACCAGTCATAAGTACTTCTGCCGCTTACAGATACGAAGCAGATGTACCAATATTAATTCCAGGAATAAATGATGATCATATAGGATTGCTAGATATTCAAAAAAAGAATAGAGGTTGGAAGGGATTTGTTGCACCATTACCAAATTGTACAACAACAGGACTTGCAATCACAATGAAACCACTTTTGGACAAATTTGGCGCTCAAAAGATAATCATGACATCTATGCAAGCAATGTCAGGAGCAGGTAGATCACCTGGTGTATCAGCATTAGACATTACTGATAACATCATTCCATACATACCAAAAGAAGAGGACAAGGTTAGACTAGAAACGGGAAAGATACTTGGTAAACTGGTAGATGGAAAGATTGATCCAGCAAAGATGAAGGTAAGTTGTACATGTACAAGGGTTCCAGTATTAGATGGTCATACTGAGAGTGTTTTCGTTGAAACTGCCACACATGTGGATCCTGAAACAGTAAAGAAAGCAATGAAAGAATTCTCAAACAGCGTGAGTGTAACAGGTTTACCATCAGCCCCAAAAGAGTACTTGATGGTAAATGAAGATCCCACAAGGCCACAGCCAAGACTTGATAGAGAGATAAACGAAGGAATGACTACAGTGGTAGGAAGATTAAGAGAAGATACAGTATTTGATAATGGAATCAAGTATGTATTATTCTCACATAATGAAAAAATGGGTTCTGCAAAAGGAGCAGTTCTCTTAGCGGAAATGCTATACAAGAAAGGCTACATATAGAAACTTCTAAAATTATAGAAATTTTACACTAATAACTTAATAAGATCCATTTATTCACAATAATCTGTATTTTGATGACAAAAGTTGATGATTTAGATATGATAATTTTATCAGAATTATCACAGGATGCCAACATATCAGTTCCGAGAATCTCAAAAAAGATCAATGTAAACTCATCTGTAGTATACAGTCGAATTAAGAGATTAATTAAGAGAAAACTCATTGAACGTTTTACCATAGTAGTAAATGATAGAGAATTAGGTTACACGGTAAAAGCACTTACCGGAATTAACATGGACTCTAAGATGAGAGATAATGTAATCGAAGAATTAATGAAGATTCCAGAGGTAAGAGAAATTTCCGAGGTTACGGGTAGATTCGATATAATTGTGACCATGTATGCTAAAAATCTAGATGAGATGCACCGACTGATATCTGAGAGACTTGGGCGAATTCAAGGAGTTCAGCGTTCCGAGAGCTTTATTGAGATGAAAAGAACTACAAAACCCATGCCTTACAAACCTGCAAAATAACTGGTGCCTTTTCAACCTATAAATAAGTAATAAGATCCAAATGGAAGTAAGAGTGTGCTAACAACAAAAGCTAGTTCAAGAATTAAGGTATACTACGAGGTTACCAAACCAAAGATATGGTATCTCCTTGTTTTCACTGCAATAGGAGCAGCCCTCACGGCATCGAATTTGTATCATATTCCAATATCACCTCTAACTTGGATTTTGGTTACAGGGGGTGTAATTGCAGGTTCTGCAGCAGCAAATACGCTAACAAACTACAATGATAGAGACATAGATGCAATAATGGAACGAACTAAGGAAAGACCCATTCCAAGTAGAAGAATTTACCCAGCCAAAAAGGCATTATATTTCGGATTAATACTTGCTGCAATTTCTCTAGTATGCGCCTTTGCCATTAATACATGGGCGGGAATTTTTATGGCATTTGGATTAGCAGATAACATTTTGGTTTACAGTAAACTTCTCAAAAGAAGAAGTAGAACAAATATTGTTCTAGGAGGATTTTCTGGAGGAGCTCCTGCAATGATTGGATATGTTGCTGTGACAACCACTGGACTATGGGATTTGGGATTAGTAATGGCAGGATTAGTTTTTGTCTGGATTCCTATGCACATATGGAGCCTTACATTACATGTAAAAGAAGATTATAACAAAGTTAATGTGCCAATGTTGACCGCAGTCGAATCAGAAAAGACGTCAGTTCGTGTAATTGCAGGAACTACGTTAATGATGGTTCTCTTCAGCATACTTCCATTTTTCATGGTAGGGACATCTGGAAAACATCTCTTTCATGAGGTATACCTGTACACTGCAATTGTGTCAGGCGCAATAATGTTTGCACTAAGTGTTTGGCTTCTTGTAAAACCATCAGAGAAAGCATCATGGACACTATTCAAATTTTCAAGCCCATATCTTGCAATATTGTTTATTGCATTAATGATTGATTCTGCACTTTGAATTTTTTATTTAATGTAATTTTTTAATGATAATTTATCAGCACCGGGAATCTTTGCAATCTCAAATCCTTCTGATCTCTTTGAGAATGATTTTGTTGCATCTACACCCATTTTAGTAGTAAGAAGATTTTTTTGATCACTTGATGGATCTAGGCTCGAACCTCGTACTTTTGGTATTATCACTAGATCTGTATCCGCTTGAAACCTTGTAGCCATTGCATATTCTACAGCAACAGGATCTGACGGATCAATGTCATCATCTACAACTACCACATTCTTAAGTGAACGGTGGGCTGCAAAAGTAGCATCAATTGCTTTTTTTGGATCAGATTCGTGTTTCTTTGAGATTTGAATTACTGCATGTAGCCATTTACAGCCACCTTCTGTGAGAACTACATTCTTGGTTTGTGGTAGGACATGTTTTAGTTCCTTGTTTATTTTTGCTTCAATAGGCATTCCCATGAGTAATTGATGTTCTCCAAAACCTGCCAATATATCATGAAATATAGGATTATCTCTAAAGTAAATTCTCTCAAGTTCAAAAACAGGTTGTTCTCTTTTGAAATCATATGTACGAAGCATTTCTACCATCCATTCTTTGTGAGTCTTGTCCTGGAGAATTTTTCCCTCAATTATTATTTCAGATTCTGAAGGTACACTCATTTGGGAATATGGTAATTTTGAGAGAGTAAGTTTTTTGTCAAGCAATTCATTTGCAATCTCAAGTTCATCTTTTCCCCAATCTGCTTGATATGCTCCCGCTATTGAAATTGCTGGATGTACACCTATAGATATGGCAACTTTCAGGTCTTCACCATGTTCTTTTGCATGAACAAAAGTCCTGTGAAGATGCCTACCTTCAACCATTCTTATTGAGAAGTGTTTTTCATCAATTCTCAATAATCTGTTAAATGAAGAGTTCTGTGTACCCATTTCTTGGTTTTTTGTATATATGATTGAAGATGTGATAAAGGGACCAGGTTCCTTTTCAAAATGTGTGATTATTGGAAGTGTAAATAGATCTCGTGATTGGTTTTCCATGAACTTTGCTTTTGGGATAAGTTTCGGTTTTGATGCATGTTTTATAGCAGAAATTACTTTTGTGTGTATTTTGTCTTCGGTAGAACCTACTGCATATGCAAATCTTTTTCTGGTTCCAACCAAGTTTGAGACCACACGAAATTTAGTATCTCGGACATTTTCAAACAAAAGTGCTTTTGAACCGTCCACCTTGGAAGTCACAGCAGCAATCTCAAATTTAGTTGAGACTTTCTTTTTTATTACTGCCAATTCACCCTTTTTGTCCAGAATATCTAGATAGCCCCTCATATCCCAAGTCATTTCTTAATAATCTCCATTAGTTCGTTCATTAGAATCTTCATACTATCCAGATCTAAATCTTTTTCAATATTTAATGAAAATATAGTGATTCCATTTATGGTTGAAGCTACACGCTCTGAAACCATTTTTAGAAAAAGTGTATCAAATTTTGATGGTATAACAGTAGCAGTGCTAACTCTGCCAGTTGAACCAATAGAAACTATTAGCGATCCTATCTTTTCTTTTCCCTCTGATATAGAAATAAAATTCCCATTATCATAGGGAACTGTCTGTACCAGAAAATCTCGATGATTCACCTTGACGGTTTTTTTTACATAACCGACTTGTGATATCAACAGTTTACTTCAGCTTACTAGACCTATATTGCTACCGGCGTAACTGCTACTTTTTTTGCAGCAGCCTTGACCGTCTTAGCTTTTGTAGTCTTTGCCTTGGCAGTTTTTGTCTTCTTTGCAGACTTGACTGCTATTGGCTCTAGCTCTATTTCTTCTACTTCTGCAGCCTTAACAGCAACAGCTTCTAGTTGATCAGCTTCGACTCTAGCTCTTAGTTTTGCTTTGTACTTGAGGTTTCGTGGTTTAGTTCTTAGTCTGTATCCACAGCAGGGACACCAAAGACCCTCCCATTTTATGAAAATTTCACAAATTTGGCATCTTTTTTGTCCTGATGCGTAACGACCAGTTCCTACTGGCTTCTGTGCCTTGTATCTTGTGCATATGCCTTTACATGTCATATGTTGTTACCTGCAACCATATAGTAATAGTAAATATTTAAGCATGGATCTAAAATTTTTATAATTTTAATTCAATCTTATTGAAATAATTATCATTGATCTACAACCTCTATTGAGAGGTTTTCAAGAAAAAAATGAAAAACAGTATAAATATCTACCTATATTTCACATCTTACAAAAATGATCATCTTTAAATGAAAGATCCCAAGTTTTTTAACGATTTTCGCATTTTTCAACCAATTCTAGAAAGTGGTAGAACAAGATGCCGGTAACCTTCTCTTTGTGTAATATATCTAGCAGATATCTTGTCTCGCGCACCGCGTTTGTTGTATTTTTTTATCTTCAATGATGTTTTACGTTCATCCACAAATTCTAACTCAAAATGCGAACAGAACCTTAGGTTCAGAGAGTTTGTTATATGTATAGCAATTTTCATGTTACCATTACCCACCTTGACAATTTTTCGAGGAGCATTAATTCCTACCATGATCTTGACAATATGTGATACTAGTTCATCAACTGACGTATAGATAGAGCTCTCTATCTCTTTTTCATGATAAAATATTGACAATCCAATTCTATTTCCAGGATCAATTCCAATTATTAGAGAATTGTCGTTGATTCCTGATTGCAATTTTTCAACTATTTTTGCACGTATTATTGTAGGATGATAATTAAATTCATCATCCAAAAGAACTAGACTTGTTGGTATCCTAGAAGATTCATCAGTGGTAGTAAGTATCAATCTCTTATCAGAACTTGTTATTTCTTCTGGAAGTATAGAATCGTATGAAAGATCAAGTCTTCGTAATATATTTATGAATTTATAATATGATCTTCCTGATACCGTTGCCACTGCTATATTATTTTGTGGTGGGTATGATATGATTAACAATACTCTATTGAAAATTTAAAGATTGTTTCGTGTTGTTTTTTATCAATAAATTTCATTTAGTCGTCAATAGAAGTATTGCTCTTGCAAGATCTCCTTTTGCTTCAGTCAGAGCTTGAGTTGCTTTTTCAGGAGACACGTTGGCTTGTTGTGCAACAAGCATTATGTCATCCTGACTAAAGATAGGCACTTCAAGTTCTCTTTCTTCATAGCTTTCTGCAATTACTTGAAAAATAGAATTATCTTTTGCTTTCATTTCTGTGACAGACGGTTTTACAATGATAATCTCTTTTGTGTCTGTTTTTATTATGACTTCTTGAACATTTTGGATATCCTTCATTTCAAGACCCATTTTGTCCAACATTCTTCGCATTTCGCGATTTCCGCCACGCATCATATTACATCATACTCCGCTGTCTAGACTTTTTAAACTATCTCTGATCTTTATTGCTACACCTTTCTTAAATGACTTGATCATTCTTGTGGATAATACTGCTTTACCAACCGCAATTACTTTGCCGTTATGCAGAATAGGCACATCTCCTCCAATCAGTATATTTTTTCCACACCAAGTAACATGCTTACAGAAAACAGAGCTCCCCTGTTGAACAAATGCCTTTGATTCATCATCAATTTCAAGACAATTTTCTTTGAATTTCTTGCTTTTTAACAAAATTTGTGCGAAATAAGGCGTAATAGCAAGTCCCCCATCGGTTCTAAGAGTACAGAGTAGTACATCATTTTGAAATACATGCTTTATTCGTCCTGTATTTTTAGAATAAGAAATAGTTACATCTTTCGGAAGACATTTTGAGACTCCCTGTCCAAAGAGCGCATCAAGAGTACACTTGATTTTTAGTACAGAATCCATACAGTTTGACTAGTTTAGCCTGTTAATTATTTTTGCAATAAAATTAACCTATATAGTAAGTCCTAACAACTATATAGAATAAATCTCTATTTGTTATCAATGGTAGTAAATGAAGAAATGCGAAAAATACAATTCACAGGCAAGTCTTCGTACATTGTTTCATTACCAAAACAATGGATAATGGAAATGGGTTTGAAACAAGGAGACCAGGTTTCTGTAGTAAGACAAGGAGTTTCAAATTTACAAATAGTACCATTGAAACATCACAACAAACCAATAGGTACTGAAGAAGCTACAATTGAGATTAAACCAGAAGATGAAGATTCCACAATTGTTAGGAAGTTAATATCACTTTACCTGTTGGGATTTACCATAATCAATGTAAAATCAAAAATTGGAAGACTGAAACCTTCTCAAAGAAATTCCATAAAAGATGCAGTAAAGAGCATTTTGATGGGAACTGAGATCACTGCAGATTCTATTGAAGGCATAACTATTCAAGTACTCATTAATTTGTTTGAGCTTTCAGTAGATGGTGCATTAAAGAGAATGTTGATAATAGCAAAATCCATGTTAAATGATGCATTACTTTCTCAAGAAGAAGCAAATTTTGATTTAGCAAAAGAAGTCATAAACAGTGATGATGAAGTTGATAGATTCAGTTTTTACATAATGCGACAACTAAAGATAGCTATACAGAATGAACATATGTTAAGTGAAATGGGAATGGAAAGTCCATATCACTGCTTAGGATATAGACTAATAGTAAAAAATATTGAGCGAGTAGGAGATCATGCTACAGAGATAGCAAAAGATTTACTAGGATATAAGAAACCTATCAAGAAAACAGTATTAGAACCAATACATGAGATGAATCACTTTACCTTAACAGTCTTAGATGAAGCATGCTTATCTTTATTTAAAAAAGATGCTAATCAAGCAGAACAAACAGTACAGAAATCATCAGAAATTGTAAAATATGAGAAAAAGATTCAAGATAGTCTCAGATCATTAAAGGACACCGAGGAAATCTACAGAGTTAGAAGAATGAGTGAGAATATACGAAGGATATCAGAATATGCAAGTGATATAGCAGAAATTGTACTAGATGTAACAATAGAGAAAACTCTGCGAAAGCAATAAGATAGTCAGGAATGTCAATAAAATGTTGAAAGATTCTGCAATTCTCATTACTTATGATAACAAAGATTCACTAAAAGAAGCACTAGGATTATGTGATGCGGCAGGTTATGAAGTGCGCAAAATCATACAACAGAGAATTTTAAACAAATCAAAGTATGGACTTGGAGAAGGCAAAGTAGAAGAAATAAAGGAGATGCTAGGCAGCATTAAACCCGATGTCATAATATTTGATGAAATACTCAAGCCAAGCCAAAATTACAATTTAGCATCCACTTTAAAGACGAATATTCTAGATAGAGAAGCTCTAATTCTTGAGATCTTTGAGCGTAGAGCAAAAAGTTCAGAATCCACCTTACAGGTAAAGATGGCTCAACTCAGATATGAAATGTCAAGGGCCAAAGAGAAAGTGAGGTTGGCAAAGATGGGGGAACAACCAGGATTTATGGGCATAGGAAAATTTGAGGTGGACATTTATTTTAACGACATTAAAAATAGAATGAACAATGTAAAAACAAAATTAGCAAAATCATCAACACAACGAGCTCTTCACAGACAAGCAAGAAAGAGATTTGGGTTCAGGACAGTTTCTCTTGCAGGATATACATCTGCAGGAAAAACCACTCTCTTTAATGTTCTTACAGGAGAAGAAAGAGAAGAAAGCCCAAAACTTTTCACTACTCTTTCTACAACTACAAGAAAGATTACTCTGAAAAACTTGGAGGTCTTGATTTCAGATACAGTAGGTTTCATTAGTAGACTTCCGGCATACATGGTACAAGCATTCAAGTCAACTCTTGAAGAACTTGTTTATACAGATGTTGTCATAGTGGTTATAGATGTTAGTGATACAAGTTTGGAATTACGAAAAAAATTTAAAAGTTGTATATCGACATTAGATGAAATCGGTGTCAATAAAGACAAAATGATTTTTGCTCTTAACAAATCAGATTTGACATCAAAAGAAGAAATCATGGAAAAGGCAAATCTATTGGGTCTATCAGACAATAAGAGATGGCTAGCAATATCATCAACAACAGGATTTAATATTTCACAGTTAAAGACATTGATTTATCAAGCATTAGATAACACACCATTATTTGAGCAGAAAAATGAAATATCAAAGCCAAAAATTAGAATAGATTATGATGATTGAAGTTCTTCGTATAGGAACACGACTTGTCAGAGATGACAGGGTAACTACACATGTTACTCTTGTATCAAGAGCATTTGGAGCATCAAAGATATACATGTATGATGCAAATCCGGAGATTAAAGAAACTGTTTCCAAAGTAAACAAGATGTGGGGTGGTGATTTTGAAGTAGAAATCATCGAGAATTGGAAAGATGTCATAAAATTAAGAAAAAAAGATGGTTACAAAGTGATTCATTTAACAATGTATGGTGAAAATATCAACGATGTACAAGAACAAATAAGAAAAGAAGAGAAACTTCTAGTTGTAGTAGGTGCAGAAAAAGTTCCTAGAGAGGCATACGATATGGCTGATTATAATGTTGCAATAGGAAATCAACCTCATTCAGAGATTTCCGCTCTTGCGATATTACTTGACAGGGTATCACAAGGGCACCAACTTCAGAAAAAGTATTCAGGTGGAGAACGTGAAATAATACCTACAAAAAAAGGAAAAAAAGTAATAGACAAAACTACAATCTAAATTATCAACACAAAAAACAAGTTTAAAACCATTTGATTAAATATAGAGATTAGGAAGAAAGTATACTATGTCAGTTGAACATGAAGATCCCTTTGTAAAAATTGCTGCTTTAATTGGTGGAGATGAATACCTAAAGGTTGCACGTTCTCTTCTCAATACAGAGGATGCTACAGACGAAGAGATAGCAAGTTCTACAGGACTGAGAATAAACATAGTTAGAAAAGTATTGTATGACCTTTTTGGAAAAGCACTGATAACAGGTATACGAGTCAAGGATGAAAAGAAAGGATGGTTTGTTTATAGGTGGAGAGCAAGAAAAGATGAAGTAGATAATTTCATTGAGAATCAAAAAAAGAAAATTGTGGAAAGATTACAACAAAGATTAGATTATGAAAATTCAGCAGACTTTTATCATTGTGGTAATGAGGACTGTCAAAAATTAACTTTTGAAAAAGCTCTTGATCTTTCATTCAAATGTCCTACTTGTGGAAAATTAGTCAATCTATCAAAGAATGAAAAACTCAAGAAAGCATTACAAGGAAAGATAGATCAGCTACGTGATGATCTGAAACACTAGGTAACATAGTATAAAACTAGCTCATTTTGCATTCTCTGTATTTTTTTTAGTTTAAATGAATTTGATATTTTTGTAAAGCCTTTACCTTCTACAAAAGAGATTGCAGTTCTACCTCCAACAATATATGGTGCAACAGTAACTATAATTTCATCTACAAGTTGTTGTTTGAGAAAATACCAATTCGTAGTTCCACCTCCTTCTACTAGTATTTTGTTTATTCCTTGTTTTTTTAGAATTTGCAATAGTTTTTTTAAATTAATTATTTTTTTTCCGCATTTTATCATCTGAACTCCATGTGCAATAAATTTTTCATCATTTTTTGAAACATTTTCTAATGTTACAATAATAGTCGGAATTTTGGTTGCAGTCATTATTACTTTTGATTTAGCGGATGATTTCCCTCTAGGATCAAGAATAATTCTAATCGGGCTTTTCCCCTTTACATAACGTACTGTAAGTAATGGGTCATCTGTTTGTACAGTATTTTTTCCTACAAGTATTGCATCAACACTCTTTCGTAAACCATGAATTCGAATCAAATCTTTCTTGGATGAGAGATTTGATCTACCAGTGTTAGTTGCTATCTTTCCATCAATACTAATTGCAGCACTAATTATCACATAAGGTCTAGATTTTACCATACACTATTTCTCCTTCATACATTACTGCTCTTATGGTATTTTCTGAGGCTCTTTGCACTATTGATGCATGTGGATTATGCATAGGCTCTAGATCAATAGAGTGTTTTTCTATAAATATGCAATCAGCTATTTTGTTATTTTGTACAACTCCTATTTTCTTACCTAAGATGTTTGAGGCATTAGTGGTAGCCATTTTGAGTATATCTTTTGCTTCCAATCTTTTTTTCTTCATGCCCATTGAAACCTTCCACAAATAATCCATTTCTCTAAACACATCAGGTGAGTTTATCATGACGTTATCAGTTCCAATTGCAACATTACATCCAGCCTCAAGCATTAGATCTACATCAGGAATACCTTCTGCAAGAGATCCGTTTGCTCGTGGACACACAACAATACTTGCCTTATTTCGTACAGCCATTGCTAGATCTTTTTTTGAGGCATATGTCATATGAACAAGAAAGTTAGGTTTTACCAGTAGTGCTCTCTGAGTCTCGGTTTTTCCAGTAATTTTTTTTGATATTTGATTACTTTCTTCAGTTTCAGCAGAATGTATTGCACGAATCTTTGTTGTTTTGGCAAAAGAGGTCAATGCAGAATTACTAAATTCATTTGGACCACTGATTCCAAGTCCATCACAATTCATGAGGAGATTTTGAATATGTTGTATATGATATGGTGGTATAGGAGTATTCTTTTTGATAGATTGTACATCTTGATAATATTCTGCCCTTCCTAGAATAATTGATCGTATAGGAATATCAGTAGATGAATTTTTCAACAGACTAACTCCATCTAATCCACCTTCTCTAAAATCAATGAAAGAGGTTATACCCTTCTTCATCATTGAGATACAAGAATTTTTTATAAAACTTGTAAGATGTGATTTAGTAGAATTTTTCAATACTTTTTGTTTGAATCCACTTACCGGATGTATTTTTTCTTCAACATCAGAATCTATTCCAATATCTTTTGCTATTGAATCACCAATATGAGTATGAGAATTGATAAGCCCAGGCATCATTAAAATTCCCTCACAATCAAGAACGATCTCATTTTTTTTAGGAGTGATCTTTACACCTATCTGTTCAATGTTTTTTCCTGAAATTCGTACGTTTGTATTTTGTATATAAGTTAGTTCTACACCATAAAGAAGACTGATGTTTTTTATCAGCATGTTAATTCAAGAATTCGTGTATCTTTTTTTCCAGAATCACGGAGTTGGCGAATCTTATCTAATGATTGAGTAGCTAATCTTGCTGCATCTCTTCCTGTCTTTGCAGTTCCAATTCCACAGTTAAATGAGATATCATATTTTTGTTTAATAATTTCAAGAAATTGAGTTATGTCATTTTTATTTGCTTGAGAATTTATTATCATAAAATTATCTCCACCCATAAAAAATGCAAGTGAATTTTTTTGTAAGAAAAATTCAGACATTTCGGAATATAGTTTTATGACAAGTGATGACACCTCATAAGGAGATTTTTTTGCAGAAACTGATGTAGAGCCATCCACATCCATATGTATAATTTGAACTAAATCCGCATCTTCTTTCATAGGTAATCCAAAGATATCATAATCCTTGTTCAGGCTTGTTTTAGATCGTCTTGCCTTGTCTGCATTTACACTTGCCTCCAGAGGGGTATTTCCTTGCCCTATAGACATGGATAATCCCAAATCAAATAATTTTATCAATTGTTTTTGTATTTCAGTATGATCATCTATTGAAAGGCCATTTGTTATCACAAATATTTCATCGAATCTATTTGGAAATGCAAGGCAATTCTTTTGAGAAAATAAATTTTGAATCTCTTTGTATAATTGTGCTTGGAGTATCTGTAGCCTGTGTTCTCTATCGCTACCAAGAGTTAGGGTCCATGGACCATATCCAGTAATCTTGATTATAGTTATCTGTATCATTTTCTAATCTTTTCCAATTCATCAAATAATTTCTTAGCAGCTTCTACAGCCCTTTCAGATACAGGCCTGATTCTTTGATGTGCTTGTCTATCACTCATTCCAGGACCAGTTATTCCCAAAGTTACTGGTTTTTGATATTTTATAGAAAGATCCGATAATATCTTTGCAGTTACATTTGAGATTAGTTCATCATGTTTGGTTTGTCCTTTAATTACTGCTCCAATAGTCACTATCGCATCAATATCTTTTCTTTGTAGCAATACATCAATCAAAAGAGGCATATCAAATACTCCAGGTACTCTACATATGTGGTTGACATTTATTTTCAATGCATGTGCTTTTTCTCTAGCAAGTTCAAGCATTTTTGAAGTCACTTCACTATTAAACTCAGCAGCAACAATTGCAATATTCAATTTTAATTCCCCCTAGCAAGTTTGACAAGTTCAGTACCATCAAAATATGGTATAGCATTATTTTTTGCGTATTCTTGTGCTTTTTTAGTGGATAATGCGGCATATGTTTGAGAATCTAACATTTCACATATTGCTGTAACTGGTGAGAGTCCTGCAAGTTTCATTAGATAAATCGACATTTCAGTATGCCCAAGCCTATTGGACAACAATCCTTCTGATGCTATAAGTAATGGCACATGACCAGGTGTTCTAAAATTTGAATTGAAAATTTCTTTTTTGTCAGGTTTGTTATTTTTGAATAGTTGAGACATTTCGTAAATAGTAAGTGCCCTATCTTTGTCGGTAATCCCGGTAAATGTATCCTTGTGATTAATTGAAATTGAAAATGATGGCCTATCCCCATAAGGTGCAGTACCAATAATCATCTTTTTTAATCCAGAGTCAAAATTTTGTGATGTAGAAAGAATTTCATGCATATAGTTCAATCCTAAATTAGATGCAAATCCATGATTGATAGACATGCAAATTAGACCCCCTGCATCTTTTCTCATACGTGCAATATGCTCAGGAGTTACAAATTCTGCTGCAACAACCATATCTACCTCATTTTCACGTTTTCCTCCATCATGGAGCAAAATAAAATCACCTCTACGAAGTGATGTTAGTGCTTCATCTAGAGACATACATATGATCAGCTTTTCACTAATGTTATAAATCTTACTCGAAAATTGGTAATTACCACTATAATGGTAATAGATTAATCATCAGATAAAATGTATTTTCCAAGGATGTCAGTTTCAATATTAACTTTATCGCCAATTTTTTTGTAACTAAGATTAGTTATTTTCACAGTGTGTGGTATTAAAGAAACAGAGAATTGGTTTTTCAACACATCTACTACTGTTAAACTAATTCCATCAACAGTAATTGAACCCTTTTTGATGACATACTTTGATAATTCTTGTGGAATTTTTATCCAAAGTTGTATTTGATTAGATTGTTTTTCAATTTTAGAGATAATACCAACTCCATCAACATGTCCTAGTACAAAATGACCTTCTAATCGTTGACCAATTTTTAAGCTTCGTTCTATGTTTACTTTATCACCACGTTGCAATGATCCTAGATTAGTTTTTTTGATCGTTTCACCAATCATTTCAAATTCTGTTATTCCTTTTGAAATTTTGATTGCTGTAAGACAAACGCCATTAATAGCTACACTATCTCCTACTTTGAGACCCCTAGAAATTCTACCAAGATCAATGTGCATTTTTGCTGCACTACGGCTATTTGTTGTTGTACCAAATTTGACAATCTTTCCAAGACCTTCAATTATTCCGGTAAACATTACTGGTTTTTCATTCACATTGAGATGATTTATGTTTATCAAATATGATCAAGATACTCATTTTATAGAATTAATCAAAGCCATAGCCCTTTTGTAATGTACTTCATCAATCATTTTTCCATCAACAGTAGTAGCTCCTTTTTTCTTTTTCTTGGCTAAAGTATAGGCATTAATGACTTTTTTTGCCCATTCTACTTCTTGAGGGGTGGGATAGAATATCCGATGAACAACATCAATTTGATTAGGATGAATTATGCTTTTTCCTACATATCCAAGATTTTTTGCAGATATAGAGTCTTTTTCTAATCCTTTTGTATCGTCGAGATCTTGCCATATTGCATCTATTGCATATTTTCCTGCTGCTCTTGCATCAATTGGAATTTTTGATCTAGAGTATATTGCACCTTCAGGGTTCTTTGAATATTCCACACCTAGGTCATTTAGTAAATCAAATACACCAAAAACTAGTGCTGAAACTCTATTGCATGAAGCAATAGAATATGCATTTACAACACCTTGTGTTGATTCTATCGATGCTATCAATTCTATTGGTTTAAGGGAACGTTTTTTTTCTAAACTTGTCATTATTTTTTCAATCTTTCTTATTTCATCTTCGGTATTCACCTTAGGAATTACTATTCCATCAATCCCGGATTGCACAATTTCGGACAGATCCTCAGGTATCATTCCGGAAACAGGAGAATTGGTTCGTACATAAATTTCTGAGACATATTCAGATCTGTTTTTCAATGCATTTTTTATCAAGTTTCTTGCAGATTTTTTTTCTTCCAATGGAACAGAATCTTCTAAATCAAAACAAACAATGTCTGCCACAAGAGATTTTGCTTTTTCTAAGAAACGATTGTTATTACCCGGTACAAACAAAAGACTACGCAAGAGTCTTGCCATAAATAGAAAAGATTATGGTTTGAGGAGGATTTTACCTACTAATCCTTTACCAGTAAGCATCTTGGTGTGTGCTTCAGCAGCATTTTCGAAGCTATATACAGAATCTATAATGGATTTAATTTTCTTCTTACCCATCCAGTACAGGCCTTGTTCTAGTTCTGCTTTTGTTCCCTGTGTAGAACCCAAGATATTAGTACCTTTGAAAAAGATATGTCTCAAGTCTGTCTTTGCGTCATATCCAGTAGTTGCTCCACAAGTTACTAGTGTTCCGCCATATTTTAGCAAGGTTAGTTGATCATTCCAGTGAGTTTGACCGATGTGATCAAAGGCTATATCAATACCGCCAAAAGGCTTGGCAATCTGTCTGACTTCTTTGCTCCAATCTGGTTTTCTATGATCTACGGCAAAATCAGCTCCGAGTTCTTTCAACTTGTCAAGCTTATCTGGACTTCCAGTAGCAATAACATTACAATTGTATAGTTTAGCAATTTGAATTCCAAAACTTCCAACACCAGAACCTCCTCCCATAATGAGTACTGTTTGACCAGGACGAATTCTTGCTCTTCCTACCAGCATGTGCCATGAAGTAAGCAATGTCATGGAAGCTGCTGCAGCTTCATCAAAACTTACACTATCTGGAACTTTTGCAACATTGACTTCTGGAAGATGTGTAAACTCAGAATATGCACCCCATAAAGGTCCTGTCTGGAATCCCCAAATGGTTCTCTTTGTGCAATCATATTCACGACCATCAGTACATGCTTCACATACTCTACATGACATGTTAGAATGTGAAACGACACGATCTCCAACCTTGAAATTAGTAACATCTGCCCCTACTGCAACAACTTCTCCTGCAGCATCAGAACCTGATATGTGTGGTAATGGCACTGGTACTGGTTGACCTCTCATACCCCAGATATCATTATAATTCAGAGCTGCTGCTCTGACACGAAAAACAACTTCATTTGGCTTTGGAGTTGGTTCAGGGATATCTTTTACACTTAGAATGGATTTGTAATCATCGTTTGGAGCATATTTGTCATAAACAACTGCTTTCATATCGATAATCGATCTGTTTACCCCTAATATATTTTCCCTATACTATTTGCGATTTATCTTGAAATCTCGTTTTGGTTGTTGAGTAGATAATAAAATTTGTTTTAGTTGATCGTCTGATATTTGTGAATGCAGACGTCCCTGAGATGCTAATCCTAACAAGTAGTTTTCAACCATAGCTGCAAGATCAGGTTTCACCATTCGCACGTTATTTAGTCTTAATCTTGCATCTGCAGAAAGTAGAGTTTTTAAAGCATTTTCCTTTAAAGCGGAAACTTCAGCATCACTTGGATTTCTATCATCGTTTGGATTAGAAGAGCTCATGATTTTATTAAGAATATTTCTTTAGATTTGGATTCTTTGCAATTAATTCATTTAAGATCTCAGTTGAAAGTCTGTCAAGTTTCTTCATACCTTCATGAGATATTGTTCTTCCTTTTCCTTCAACTTTATCAAGATAACCTAATTTTTCTAAGCTATGTATTGCAGTTCTTATTATTGCACCTCCTGCATCTCTATGATGAGCACCTCCATAACCAACTGGCTTGGTACTTCCATACATTGATCGTAAATCATTTATGCCTATAGGTCCGTGTAAGTAAATTTTTCTTAAGAGGGAGGCACATCTTGTATAATACCAATCACTCTGTTGTGGAGGTTTTACTGCATGAGCTCCAGTCTTAACAAATGGAATCCAGCTTGGTTGTACTATATCCTCGTTTTTCAGAGTCTCGGTTAATTTACTAATCAGTAAATCGGCTGGTACATCATATGCCTTTGCCATAAAAACCAAAATTCAAAGTTCGTCTTATAAATCATTGACCTATTAGAATTTGTTTTTTATTATCTTTCTATATGTATGATTGCAGAAATTACAGGTAATACGTATTGATTTTACATTACTTCGTCCTATTCTAATTCTTGCTGTAAATCCTGGTACTATGAATTGTTTGCATCTCTTACAGTAGTGAATTCGTAATTCATATGGCATTCTAATACGATATTTTGTAGAAAGTCTTTTTGCAAGCATGGCTTGTCTTTGTGCTAATTCTGGATGAACTCTTGCGTTACTAGTAGCATTTTTAATTAGAATTCCCATTCTCTCTATTAAAAGGGCCTTAATGACAGGTTTCATGTTGTTTAATAATTCCCACTCTTAAATTACAATCTTGCTATCACTTGTAATAATTGAAGCTGCACTAGAGTTAGTGCCTGTAGAATTACAGAGACATAATTCAGTAATATCACATGCCAGAAGAATTGGAAAAAGACCAGCAGAGATTTTGCTTGATATTTCATGGCATTTTGCGGCAATGAAGGGAATCAAAAATGAGATAAAACGTGGCAGGCCAGATCTGATTCATTTTTCTCTTCTTGAAGCTTGTAGTATACCCCTATATTTTGAGAACAAATTGAATGTGTTTGTTCATACAATTGATGATAAAGTGATTACATTGGGACAAAATGTACGGCTACCAAAATCATATCATAGATTCACAGGACTCGTTGAAAAATTGTATGCAACTGGAAAAATAATAGAAAATGAAAATACACTTCTTGAAATAGAAAGTATGAATTTTGGTAGTCTCGTTAAAAAAATCAATCCTACAAAAACAATTGCATTATCAAGCAAAGGCATCAAAAGTTCATATCAAAAATTATCAGAAGAAATGTGTGATGATACATGTATTGTGGTTGGAGGATTTCCTAAAGGTCAATTTTTCGAAAATAATGCACAGTATTTTGATAAAGTTCTATCAGTTGACAAGATGGCTCTTGAAGCCCATATCATAATTTCACGTGTACTTTATGAGTATGAAAAAAGAATTATTATGTAGGTCTAAGATTGGCAGAGTGAGCGGTCGTAGTATAGTTTGGTTAGTACACTGGCCTTCCAAGCCCGTTACCCGGGTTCAAATCCCGGCGACCGCATCTTATTTTAAGAAATTATTCCTTTAGTAATTAGATATTGTATGGAATTAACAAATACGCTATCCCCAATCTCATCAGTAAACCACAAGTGGGCATTCTTTTGTAACCAATGGGGTACTGTAGATATGGTATTTTTTCCATTATCGGTATTTACAATATTATGTTCAATCATATAATTTAGTGCAGCATTAAAATCACCATCATGTCCCTGTTGACTTGACCACAAACCAGCAATTCGTTTTACCCAGACAGGAACAGGCTCTGGCGTATCATGTGTTTTCTCAGAATTAAAGATGTAGAACCATGCAATTCCTGATTTTGTTATATCTTTGAGATATCCACTAAGAAATACATCATTTTTTATCTGAAAGAATGAATCTTCAGATATGTTATTTGTTCTAAGAGTTATCTTTGTACCACTTCCAAATGAGGGATAGTCTGTAAAGCTAAGCACTTTGATAGTAAATGTACCATTATTTGTCATATCAGGAGATATTTCTTTGGTTATCATTTTTCCACCTTGTTGATCTACAAGTTCAGATGCAAATTGTGTTTGTAGATAGTTGATTATTTTGTGATCAGGATCAGCAAAAGAATAATCAATATCACTTCCAGATTGAGAATTACAGGTTTCTTTCTGCCACAATGTAGAGCCCTTTATCGCATCAATCATTAGTTGTCCATGAAGTAATTCATGATACAATATAACTAAATTTTCAATATTGTGTAATCTTGTATCTACTTGAGTATCATTTGATATCACTTTAGGATTAATTCTAATTTCATTGTTACAGACCAATGATCCTTTTCCAGCTTGTATATCTTCAGAACAATGCCAAGTATAAGATCCTCCAGTAACTAGATCCTGATGAACGGTGTTTTCATCAAATTTTGCTAATTTAGTATTTACAAATGTCATAATTTTACTATGGACATCACCCTGACTACATGAAAAAGTAATTAGCATTGTTTTTTGAAGCGTATCTATCACATCAGATACATCCTTTTTTGGTGCGTTTACTGTTTGAAATTGAGATAAAAGTTGATCAAATAATGTTTTTTCTTCATTTGTGGGAGGTTCATACACAGCGTGTACAGGAATAATGTGTACAATTAACAGAATTACACTACAGATTACAACATATTTCAATAATGAAATGACTTGTAGTTATATAATTAAGAGTTAATGATGGATTGTATCTGATGTTTTAATTCATCCCAAGCAGGTTTTGGATTTTGATCTACATCAAACAAACCTGTCCCACATAGATATGCGGCAGTATTATTCAATACTATATCATTACCAAATATAGAACTACTATCTTGATTCAATGAACTATAACATGTATCAACAGGTCTATCATATTGCCTGTACCAAGTCAAAAACTCAAAGTCATTTTGGTTCTTTTTATAGAAATCATATACAACTTGGACGAATTTTTGTTGGTTTTCTTTTGTTCCGTTAATTGATTTATCGGTGCTCCAACCAACCTCCATTAATGCTATTTTTTTACCCTTTGCATAATCAATCATTTTGTGTAAATTAGCTCCCTCTTGCTGTGTACCATTATTTTCATAATACAATAGATCTACTGGTGCGTAAGAATACGCTACAAAATCTCCTTGGTTTAGTTTTCCTACAAGATCTCCTTCATAATGATTGGATACATCATTTAATGAGAACCAGTTTCCAAATTTTACGTTAGGATGTTTTGCTTTCAGTTGGCTGTAAACCCCATTGAAAAAGTCTACATACTGAGGAATCTCACTTGGATGTTCTCTAAAGTAGCTATCTACGTTTCCACCTATTATTACATAGTCTACTATGTAATATCTTGAGAGTATCGCATCAAGCGTAGTTACTGTTTGATCTTGAAGCTTTTTGTCTAGTTGAGGTTTTCCCATCCAGTTTGGAAATGGGCCTAGGATTTGGTTGTTAATTACTGAAAAGTAGAGTGTAACATTGAGATTTTGTTCTCGATTTAATCCCATAAGAATATCAGAATAACCCCAGTTGTATTCGCCTTGTTTTGGCTCCATTAATGGCCAAGAGAGGTAGACATTACTTCGTCCTATACCTATTGATGCTGCTTGAGAGTATGCACTTTTGATTTCATCTAATGTAGGTTTTTGTGTTGGTGGCATTATGACAAGTCCAAGTTTTGAATTATGTTGAATATTAGCTGGCGGAGTTGGTCCTGATTGCAACAAAGGGATTAACACAAAGAGTACAACAACAGCTGCTATTGCAGTTCCTCCACCAATTGATGCACTTAGGATTTTTTTATTCAATATTACCCTGAAGAATTAAAGATACTAAAAGAGTTTTGATTGTAGAACCTATCCAGATGTGCAACCGCTATATCCACATTCAATGCATACACTACATCCTTCTGCAAATACCAAGTTGTTTTTACATGTAGGGCATAATCTTTCTTCCATTTGTTCTGGTGTAAGTGCTGGTGTGGGAGTAGATGTTACACTTTCTGGCATTTTTATCTGAAGTGCTCTTTCTATCTCAGTTTTTAGATATGAGTTTGTGACATTCTTTGCGATATAATCTGTTACATATGTACTAGGAGTTACTTGGAAGTTCTTTTGTACGTTATTTCCAGTCATGTGTAATACTTGTTCATGTCTTGAACCATCTCTGAATACAGTTATTCCCTTTAGACCAAGATCATGTGCTAGTAGATATGCAGCCTTGACATCATCAGATGATACATCATTTGGCATATTGATTGTCTTTGCAATGGCATTTCCTATCCAGCGTTGCCATACTCCCTGAGCCATCAAGTGGTCTGCCCAGTGAATGTCCATAGCAGTGACAAATATTTTCTGCATCCATTCTGGAATTTCCGGAATTCCTTTTACTGAACCATAGTTATTTGCAATTTTCTCAAGAATCTGGTCATTGTATAGACCATGTTCTTTGAGTACTGCTTCAAAGATTTTGTTAGTGTAGAAGAATCTACCTACTGTTACTCTCTTTTCAAATACTAGAGCAAACATTGGTTCCATTCCGTTTGAGCAGTCAGATATCATTGACAATGTGCCAGTAGGAGCCACAGTAGTTGTAAGAACATTTCTGATACCATGTTTCTGAATCTTGGCAATCAATGCATCCCAATCATAAGTTCGTCCATTCTTTGGTTTTTCATAGTATCCAGCAATAGGTATCTTACCTTCTGGGAACTCTGTTTTTGAACACAATGGGAATGACCCGCGCGCTTTTGCAAGTGCTACACTTTCCTCCATGGAATAGTAAGAGAGTGCTTCGGCAAGTTTCTCTTGGAACTCATACCCCTCCTGAGAGTTATATGGAATTCGTAACTTGAATAACAGATCAGCTACTCCCATGACTCCAAGTCCAATTCTTCTAGAGTCTTTTGATGCTTTGTCAATTTCTGGGATAGGATATGTGTTTACATCAATAACATTGTCAAGGAACCTTGTTGTCTTTCTTATTGCTTCTTCATATCTCTGCCAATCAAACTCGTATTGACCATCAGCTTTTCTTTTTACAAAGTTTGAGAGATTGATTGAACCGAGGTTACAAGATTCGTATGGATAGAGACTTTGTTCTCCACATGGATTTGTTGCTCTTATTGGTCCTCCTCTTGCTTTAGCAAATACATTGTATTTGTTTATAATATCAAAGAAGATCAATCCTGGTTCACCACTCTTCCATGCAGATAATGCAATTAGGTCAATTAGGTGATGTGCATTTATTTCTCGAACAGGATCTCTTTCACGTGGACTTCGAAGGACAAATTTTCCATCTGGTGAATTTACAAGTGCATCCCAAAAGTCTTCCCACACGCCAACACTCACGTTAAAGTTTTCCAAAACACCTGGTTTTGTTTTAGCAGTAATGAATTTTTCAATATCAGGATGCCATGCTTCAATGATTCCCATGTTTGCGCCTCTTCGTTTTCCACCCTGTTTGACTACCTCAGTAACAGTATTGATTATATTCATGAAAGACACTGGTCCTGAAGCTACTCCAGATGTTGATGCTACCATATCTCCCTCCTGTCTCAGATCAGAGTAGTTGATTCCAACACCTCCGCCTGATTTGAATATCAATGCAGCATCTGATGACGATTTCATTATTTTTTCCATGTCATCTTCCATTGCAAGCACAAAGCATGCAGAAAGTTGGCCTAATCGTGCTCCTGCATTCATCATGGTTGGAGAATTAGGCAGAAAGTCTTGAGCAACCATCAGGTCAGATGATTCTTTTATTCTCTCAGCATATTGTTCAAACTTGTTTGCAGCTAACATGGTCAACAATTCTCTAAAGCTTACTTTCATTTGGCCACGTTTTGCCAAATCAATATAAGCATTGATAAGAGATCTAAAATGATATTTGTTAAGATAGTATTTTCCTACCTTGAATTTATAGTTGAAATCGTCAAGTTTGTCCAAATATCTTGTGGCTTCTTCAGTATTTTGAATGGTACCACTTTCAATTTGAAATACAGATGGATCTCGTAGTATATCTGCAATACCTACAAGAATAGCAACCCTTTCAAACATTTCACCTGGACTTTCTGTGATTTGGCCCTTGTTGTTACGTAGAAGATATCTAGATGCTAAAACTCTCAAACAGTTTAGATCAAATCTTTTTGCGACGCTATCAAGGGATTTAGATTCAAGAACCTTCATCTTTTCTTCTCTAACTCGTCGTCGTTCATGTCTATATAGGATGTAGGCCTTTGCGATCTCTCCCAGGCCCTCTTCAATCAAAGTAGATTCTACCATATCTTGTACATCCTCTACACTTGGTGCGTCAGAACCAGAAAATCCTCTATTAACAAGTTTTACAAGTACATGACCTGCTAGTTTATCTGCAAGCCCATGATCGGATCTACCGCATGCAACAAGTGCCTTGTATATTGCATTTGAAATTTTATCTTTTTGGAAATCAGATACTCGACCATCTCGCTTTTTTACTTGAATGATTGAATTTTCTATTTGTGAAAAATCTGTCAAATTACTCCCCTCCAACCTATCAAATGGGAGTTAAATAAACACTGCGGCAAAAAATAATTTTCTAAAGCTAAACTTTGGATCAATTTTGTTGACACCGTTACGATTTTCATGGTATTAGATCGTCTCGAGATAAAATAAATTTTGAGGATTCATTGAAAATTCAGTATAAATTTTAGATTAATTTAGATTGTTTTCCTCTTTAATTATTTCATCTTTCCTAAGGTGAAAGTTATGCGAGTATGTATGGTGACTTACATACAGAGCATTTCTCAGCGATCTTTTCTTCTTTGAGACCACAGTTACTACAAATAGGCACTTTTTTGATCGGTCTGAATGACACTAGTAGATCTCCTGCTTTTTCTATAGCCTTCTTTATTTCTGAAGAATCCATCGTGTCAGGGATCTTTAACTGTACCAATAAACCACCATTGAGTACTTTTGAAAAGTAGTTTGATTCTATAATTTTTTCATTTTTTGGACTCATTTCTGCCATTTCAGCAGCATCAAGAATTACTCCCTCGGAATATGATTCTCCTACTACATGATGACTAATTGACATCTTACCATATTTTTCACCATCAAGGGACGAGAAACGGCTGGCTGCATCACTCTCAGTCATGGTAACTATGACATTATCTCCCATTTCCTTTCCTTTCTTGGCAGCTACTTCTATGGCAGTGTTTATTACTTTGGATATTATTTCATGCCCAGTCTTATTATTTTCATATCCCAATATACCATATACTGCTTCTTTGAGTCCAATCAGATTAACAACTAGCGTAACTGAACCTTTTTGCATGTATTGCGTATTGTTTGCAAGGATAGGGTTTAGGCCTCGTCTTGTTAGATCAGAGATCTCTTTCTTTCTTAAAGACATAGCTGCTAGTGCTGGTTTCATCAATAGTGCAAGTCGTGCTCTGAAATAGGTTTCATCTTTATTAGATTCAAAGGCAAGTCGTGGCATGTTAATAGACAATGATTCTAAATTGATTGAGGTTGTTCCAATATTTTTTGTATCTCCACGTGAGAGTCCCTTGTTAGACACCAATCCTCTAGAGAACATAATATGTCCTCCTAATGCGATAATGTCAGACAATACTTCAGAATAGTCACTTATCTTGGCTTTTTCATAATCAACAATCAATCCTATTGAAGGAAGAGGTGTTACTTTGACATATTTTTTGTATGCTTGAAGGATTGTTCCAACTAGTTTTGGTTCTGTGTTTATTGAAATTCTAAATGAAGCAAGAGTTCCATTCTTTCCATATTTTGATCCTGTAGATATTTTTGCAAAACAGCTTGCAAGCTTTTCTTCAATCTCAGGCAAATTCTTGGCATATTTTTGTAATACAGTAACTAAACCATCCATTACTACTTCTTGAGATGCTTCTTTGATGAGTAGAGATGTCAGTATAGACAGGGAAGTAAATAGACTATCCAATGAATTTGGAGAAGGAGTTCTAGTTACACTTAAGAATTTTCCTCTCAGGTCAACGCCTTCTTCAATGAGTTCCTTTATGTTTACAAATACAGTATCAGGTAAAAGTGACCATAAACCAGCATTAGTTATATGAAGATCACCGGAGAGATGAGAATCAGCAACATCTTTTGGTAGAGTATTCAGTACAAGATATTCTCCAAATACGCTTTGGCCTGTTTTAGATATTAGGCCTTCTACTCCATTATGAATCCCATCTACATTAGTTAACATTTCACGTATATCATAGCCAGGAAGTCCAAATCTAGCTAGTTTGTGCCTGTAATCTTCATGACCTTGTTCCAAAAGAACAGAGTTAACCATTTCACGTATAAGCGAGGATGTAAGATACGATGTTTGGAATTTGTATATTCGGTTTTCTACTTCTTCAGTTATTTTTTGAGCCAGTTCTAGTGGAAGGCTACCTTCACGAACAAGAGATTGAATAATCTTATGAGAATTGAATTCTTCTATTGACTCATGAGAAGTCCTGACGTACATCTTACCACTTTCAATAATAGATCTTTCCTCAATCTGCCTAGCAAGACTTAGGACGAGTTTTCCCAAGTTAGTAATGGTGTATCTTCTTTCAGATTTGTTAAGTGCTACAAGAGATTGTCTAAGTAATTTTCTCAAATGATATGCAAATTTACCACTTTCTTTTTTTGACTTGAAACCAGCAAGTGATTTGAGTTCAGAATAGGTAAGAGGTCCTTTTGAATTTAGTATACGCAAAATATCTATTCTGTTTGGACTTGCCATAACAGAGAAGATCATTCTTACACGTTTTGATGCAGATTGTAGAATTCCACCACGTTTTGGATCTCCAAAGTCTTCGCTTAGTTCCATGGGATGTCTAGAGTGCATCAGTAATTAAGATTTTTGACTGATTTGATCGTAAAAGTAAGCTTTTTAGATCAGTTTTTCTGTACGTCTACACTAAATTCAGATTGAGACAATGTCTGACCGCAGGATGGACATTTACTGTTATATGGTCGCATCACATCCTTTATTGATTTCAGCATTCTCATATTTGCAATTCTAGCTCCGCATCTTCCGCAAACAACATCAACAGACATTATAATCAACCATTAATTAGAATATTATAAAAAAGATTTTTTGAATTTTTTTAATCAGTTTAATAAATTTGGTTTACTGTTTTTCAATTATGATTCCACGTTGATCATAACCAGTAACTCGAGCTCTTGTTCCAAGTGGAAGATCTGCAGGGGATTTAATACCTGCCATAAAACCAGAAATTCGCAATTCAGAATTGTCTATTTTCATGACCACCCACGCATATGGCACATATTCTTCATAGCCATCTGGAGGTACAGTAATTATAGTATAAGTCACAATAGAACCCTTCCCCTCCACTATATCATTTACAAACCCCTTATTCCCACAATTTTGGCAGAAATATGTTGTTACAAGATGATGATGACCACATTTGGTGCATTTCCTGGTCATAATTTTGCCAGATTTGGCATTTATAGCAAATTCTTCTTTTGTAAGCAAGTCTATACACTTCTGAATATATGTACGGCACAACTGGCGCCTGTGGCACCAAAATTATGTGTTAATCCTATTTTGGCATCTTTTACAGTTCTTTCACCTGCTTTTCCTGTTAATTGATCAAATACTTCTGCCACTTGACCTATTCCAGTAGCACCTATTGGATGACCTTTTGATTTTAGACCTCCAGAAGGATTGATTGAGATATCTCCGTTGAGTTTTGTTCGTCCTTCTCTTACAGCTTCTACAGCTTTTCCTTTCTCGAAGAATCCTAGGTCTTCAGTATCAACCAGTTCTGCAATTGTGAAGCAATCATGAACTTCAGCAAAATCAACATCTTTTGCTGTTATTCCTGCCATCTTGTAAGCAGCTTGTGCCGCAATTTTTGTGCTTGGTATAGTAGTAATGTGATCTCTTCCTTGCAGTGCAGCAGGTGATCCACCCCTGCCTGAACCAATGACTTCAACATAATTTTTAGTGTGAGCTTTTGCAAATTTTTCACTGCATAGTATTACTGCACTTGCTCCATCGGAGAAAGGACAACAGTCATACAATTTTAGAGGACTTGCGACTACAGCTGATTTTAAAACATCGTCTACAGATATTTTTTTTCTAAGATGTGCTTTTGGATTTAAGAGACCATTATCATGATTTTTTACTGCAACTTTTGCAAGATCTTCTTCAGTTGCTTTGAATTCAGAAAGATATGCTCGTGCCATGGATGCAAATAATCCAGGAAATGATGCACCTGCTCCACCTTCATAAAAGAAATCAGAGCAATATGAGAAATATGTTGTAGTCCATTCAGTACCTGTGTGAGTTACTTTTTCCACACCTGTTGCTAAGATAACATCATAAAAGCCTGCAGCAACATTTGCATATGCTTCTCTAAATGAAACTGATCCACTACCGCATGCAGATTCTATAGATAGTGAAGGAACTTCCGGTATACCCAAATTACTCATTATAACAGGACCCAAGTGCACTTGTTTATCGGCTATACCAAACACGTTTGAGATGTATCCGGCCTGTATTTCCTTAGGACTTATTCCTGCGCTTTCTATGGCATCTACAGATGCCTGAAGTGCAATATCTGTAATACTATCTTCCAATTTGCCATATTTTGTACTACCAGCACCAATAAGACAGACTTTTTCCACAAATCTCGCTGACTGGATTCCATATAAAAATTCTTCAGTAGTTTCTTTAGTGGAACATACATTATGAAATCATTGAAAGATCGGGTTACTCAGGTTATAGTTAGAAGACATCCAGATTCCAGAAATTCTGTTAGGATAACAAAGAAAAAGATCGGTAAGATTCAAAGTGAGATTAGGCAATATTATGATAAAAACGGATACCTTTCATGGTCGGAGAAAAAAAGGAAATATGTCATACTTGGTACAAATGTGCCTGTTAATGGTCTTGTGGAATGCCCAGTTTGTCACATAGGAAAACTTCTAGTAATTAGATCTCGTCAGACAAAAAAACGATTCATCGGTTGTTCAAATTATTACAATGGATGTAGAGCATCATCACCGCTTGTTCAAAGAGGAATGATTTGTGCAACAAAAATCTCATGTGAGATTTGTTTTTGGCCAATTATTTTGCAGAGATATTCCAGAAAACAAAAATGGACTAGACAATGTGCTAACATCAAATGCACGAGCAGGATCAGATCTTGAGATTAGTGTAGATATCAGTACGCCTATTTTGTAAAAGTGGAAGCTTTTTTCTTACTTGTTTTACCTCATCTAATGAGATATCAACAATTCCAATACCCTCTCTTTTTTTCATATCAAGAAGTATTTTTCCATATGGATCAACTACCAAACTTCTTCCACAATAGATGTTGCCTACTTGATCTGGTGATACAACGTAACATCCATTCTCAATAGCTCTTGTCTTGTTTATAGTGATCCAATGTTCTTCTTTCATTTTTCCTTGCACCCAGGCTGATGGCACTACAAGAATCTCAGATCCTGATGATGCTAGGATTCGCGACATTTCTGGAAATCTTAGATCATAACAAATCATCATCCCCATTTTTCCTGCAATTGTTTTGATTGGTTTTGTTATTGCTGAGCCAGGGTAAAGTTTTGCAGACTCTTTAAAGCCAAGTGCATCATAGAGATGGATTTTTCTATATTTTGAAATTACTTTTCCTTTATTATCTATAAGAAATGATGTGTCATATACTCTATTTGGCTGTGGGCTTTTTTCATACATGGTACCGACAACTTGCATTGAATTTTGTTTTGCTGCTTCAGCAATCGATGAAACAAACTCTCCGTTTATTTGTTCAGCAATTGTAGAAAGTTCAGATGGAGATTGTGATGATGGAGTGTAACACATCATGAATTCTGGAAATGCACAAAGTTTGGAACCCCTATGTGTTGCTTGTGATATATAACGCAAAATTTTTTTTAAATTTTGATTTTTACTAGTTTCAGCTCGCATTTGAATTAGAGCAATTTTTGTCACGAGGTTCATCAATTAGAATAAAATAAAAATGTGTTTAGAGAGGACTGCCAGCCATATACCAGTTTTCTTTAGGATTTTCCTCAAAGACTACAATGACATGACTTTCTTTTGTTTTGAGAATATCTACTGCTGATTTTGTTATGGCTTTCGCAAATTCCTCTTTCTGTTTTTCAGTTCTGCCTGGATACATGGAGATTGTTATTATAGGCATGCTCAAATGACAAACACATAGAATTTATTTCTTAATAATGTCCTGATTTGAATTCCAAGTATGATTTGAGAATGGAATTTACCTTCCCCAATTGGTACCACCGCCTTTCCACCCATATCGTGTACCATACATATATTCCGAGCCATGAGTTTTTTTGTAAATAAATCCAATAAACAATCCTACTAGAAATCCTCCAATATGAGCAAAAAATGCAACCCCAGAACCACTTGAACCAATTAAGGCAGGAAATACATTTTGAAAAATAAACCAGAATGGTAAATACCATTTCGCAGATATACGTTGCAACCTAGTGAAAAAACCAAATAGTAACAGTGTCACTACTTTTGCATTTGGAAACATGATAAGGTATGCACCTAATACTCCAGATATCGCACCTGATGCGCCTAGTGCAGGAACTGTACTAGATGGATCTGATAATATATGGAAAAAATCTGCAATTACACCCCAAAAAAGATAAAGTATGAGGTATTTACCTCTTCCAAATTTGTATTCCACATTATCTCCAAATATCCAGAGAAATAGCATGTTGCCTCCAATGTGTATTATACCTGCATGAAGAAACATGGAACTAAAGACAGAAGTAAATGCAGTATAGTTGTGATTTTCCAATACATTTACAATATTACTTGGGATTGTACCGTAACTCAATAACATATTCTCTGCATGTTGATTTGTAAATTCCCAGAATTGATGTGTTACAGATATTTCCCAAAAAAAGACTAGAATATTAATTGCGATTAATGTGTATGTAACATATGGCCTATACCCTACGGGTTTTGGGTTCTCGTCTCTTATAGGTAACATTGAATATTGAATTCACTTTGTAATTTCTATAATAGCATTTTGTGAATTATACTGTAATTATTCCAATGCTGATCAGATATTGGATTCCTGATGCAAATGTTTTGTCATCAATCTGACCAGCAGCCCAGAATCCGGCATTCTTTTTGACCCATGATGGTATTACAGAACTTTGAGTATTAGCTGCAGTTGTAGGTGGAAGATGAATTATCCCATTCTTTACAAGATACTGAATTGCAGATATGAAAGTTTGATCATCAATTTTATCAGTGGACCACCAGTCTGCAGTATTTTTAATCCATTTTGGAATTACAATTCCAGTATCATTTGAAGTCTGGGTTTGGTTATCAGATGTAGTTGATTGAGTTTGGTTATCAGATGTAGTGGTTGTTTGTGTCAGGGAATCACTTTCTGTTACAGTAGAAGGTATCACGACGTTTCCTCTACCCAATCCAATTCTGGTTGTGTCAGGAACACCATTACTGACAATCGAGTTTACTTTTACAGTAATACTGTAGATACCATTACTGGGTAAGTTTATTGTTTGAGTATCAACACCATTTTGTGCAACGGCATCATTCTTTGACCATAATACACTTTGATCTTTATCAAGTAGTTGTATATCATAATGTACATCACCGTTTACTTGATTTTCTGTAAATGAATCATAGAAACTAATGTTTAGTTTATTTTGTGAATTTGCGGATAAAGTAGTTGGATTCCATCCTAGTTTTATGTGCCAACCACCAAAGTCTGTTAGCAAAGAAGCTGATGATTGTACGTTTGGTTTTTCCGGTGCCACTGTGAAATCAATACCATTAGCTCCACTAGGTACCGTCTTTGCCATATTTACCAAGTCAGCTTTGTTAAGGAACAAATGTACTATCATGTAGTCACCAATTGTATATGGATCAACAATTATTCTTCTTCCAGTAAGACCATACCCTTCAGCACTTGCAGAATATGTTGGCGTATCTGAAAATGCAGTTAAAGATTTTGGTACTCGTAACTCTTCATGGATAAATATTGGTCTATCTTGGAATCTGCTTACATCCCAGTTGAATGGCATTTTCCATGAAAATTGTTTAGTTGATTGATCAAAGTTGAAGTCTGATGTCTTATCGTAGTAAGATATCAAAGTTGTGTTATATTGATTATTTTGATATGTTACATCTTGTGTAGATACATCTCCTACACTAAGATAAGAGTCAAAGGTTGGAGGATTTGATCTATCTATTATTGTATTAGCATAGTCAAGAGCTAATAGTTCCATATGAAAATGATAAAGGCCTCCTTCAGAAAGTATTGGTCCTGCAACTGTCACTTCATCTGTTTGTGACATCCATCCACCCAGAACAGGATCAGTATCACCGTATACAGTGTATGTTCCATCGCTACCACCAGGTTGGAACTTTATGGTAAGATATCCAGAATGGGTATAAAATAATTCATGCATTAAGACTTTGTCGCCTTTTGTAGCATTAATGAAAAATGAGACATTGTTTATCGTAGTATTGGTATTTGCATCAAAAAATCTAAACTGTAAATATTTGTCTTCAGAACTATCTGAAGTTATTATCGGGGGGTTTAATTTGATAAAAGCTGTGATCACTCGATTTCCAATGTTTGCTTGAACATTTTCTTGAGTAAAACCATCGCCGTATGCTTTTTGAGGAATGAATGGAACTGATGAGGATAAAATTATCAAGGCAAAAACAAGTGATAATATACTCTTGGCGTAAAGTCGCATAAATTAAAAAAAACCTTGCAACCTATTTAATTCTTGAGCATCATTGGTGCTTAACATAAAATTATTAACAAGACAGCATAGAACTAGAAAATGAAAAAAGAATCAAAGATACTTCTATTGGTTTTTGTTATATTAGTTGCATCAATTATGCTCATAATATCAGGTTTGGGAACACATCAAAATCCAGTATTTGCTCAAAGCTCGTCACTTACTATAATTTCACTCTCAAGTGACAACAAACTCATTGGAGGAAGCCAATTTTCAATATCACCAAATCCATTTACTGGAACGGGAAATTATACAATAAAAGATAATTCTTCAGACGATACTGACAAAGACAAGGATGGAGTTATTACTTTGTCAGGAATTAAGAATGGAAATTATGTCATAATTCAGACAAATACGGTATCTGGATACAATGTTGATCAGATTCAAAAAACCACGCAAGTAAATAATTCTCAAACTGTTGTTACTTTTACAAACATACCTAGTAATTCTCCAGTACAATCATCATCCTCGTCCTCAAGAAGTATTACATATACAACCAAGTTTGAATGTGGTTCAATATACGCAGGAGAAGGCCCACTAAGACCAGGACACTATGATACTGACATTAGTCTGTTTAATAAACAGAGTTTTCAAACACAAGTTTTTTGGAATGCAGTAGTAAACAATGGCCCCAGTTCAAATGCAGTTTTATTCAAAATGGACTCTGAAACATCAAAAAGTATAACATGCCAAGACATCAGAACTTCACTTGGAAATAATAATGAAAATTTCATAGAGGGATTCACCATAATCACTGTACCTTTAGACTCCACATTTGGTGGAGGAATGACTATGACAGATCAACCATCAAATGATATTAACGTATTAAATGTTCAGGCATTTTATACTGCAAATGCATTAGACACTCTACCCCACGAAGTAATTGTAGACAAGATTTCATTTTACATAATACAAGATGACAGTGGAAAGATTCCAGTAAGTATGTTTAGAAAAACTCTTGATATATCCATCCCATCTGGATTAAATCAAATATCAGACACTGAAAAGAAAGTCAAAGATGCTCTTGCCAAACAATATTCTCTTTCAGATGAAGATTTGGCAAAAATTGTAATCAGAATAAAAGATGTTTCAATAGGAGTAGGAGTATTACATGATGATCATGCTATTTCATTATCTACAATAAACCCACAGTTAGGGTCTTAGAAAAATAATAAAAAAGAGAAAGTTAGAGTTTAGAATTTTGGAATTCCTCTAGTCTTTGCTACAAATACTACCATGCTCATTACAGCAATTGCAAGAACTATTGATGCTACTGGACCAAATTCTGGTACAGCAGTTGTATTATCCTGTGTAGTTGTTGCATTTGGTGTTGTTGCGGGAGTAGTTGTTGTAGTTGTTACATTTGCTGGAGTAGTTGTTGTACTTGGTGTACCGCTACCTGCTCCTACAATTACTTGACCTGTCATCCATGGATGCACAGAGCAAAAGTAATCAAATGTACCTGCATTTGCAAAGGTAAATTGGAATGTTGTTCCTGGTTTTAGAGTGTCATCTTCGAACACTTTGCCACATTCATCATCTGTGACTTTACCGCTGCATATTACATGCATTGTTGTATCAGTGTTCTTCCAAGTTACCGTTGTTCCTGGTGCAACAGTCAATGGATTTGGATTAAAGCAGTTGTTTGTTGATACACAGGCTGCTTGTGCGCTGCCGCCTGCACCTTTTGCAATATCAATTTCATTTGCTGTTTGTCCAAATGCTGGTGCTACACCTAAGATAGCAACTAGAGCCAAAAGACCAAATAGTGCGCCAAATGGTTTTGACTTCATTGTTTTGTGTGATATAGTGCTACTATAAAAATCTCTCAGATGGTTCTCCTAAATATGTTCGATGCACACAGTCTGGGATTCGATAAGATCTATTTACAATAAAAAAGAGAAAGTTAGAGTTTAGAATTTTGGAATTCCTCTAGTCTTTGCTACAAATACTACCATGCTCATTACAGCAATTGCAAGAACTATTGATGCTACTGGACCAAATTCTGGTACAACATGTGTAAAGCTTAGTACTTCACCTTTAACACCTGTCCACGTAGATGGATCCACTGTAGGTAATCCAATACCATTGAGAGTTACTTGTATGTCTACTGGATCGGCAGATGACAGATTTGCAGCAGTTGTTTGTGTGTCATCGCCTGTGTGCGTATGTCCAGCTGAGTTTGACAATATAGTATTACCATCTTGTACAGCAGTGATTGCATAGTTCTGATGATGTACTTTGTTTCCACTTGCATCTGTAAACGAGATAGATAATGACAAAGGTTGTCCACTAACAGGACCAGAAGTATTTATTGTTACAGTTGTACCGTCAGATGCCTTTGCTGTTAGTATTGTCATTCCATTCATTGTACTGGATGTATTAGTAGAATTCGTATTTGTTGTACTACCTGCTCCTACAATTACTTGACCTGTCATCCATGGATGCACAGAGCAAAAGTAATCAAATGTACCTGCATTTGCAAAGGTAAATTGGAATGTTGTTCCTGGTTTTAGAGTGTCATCTTCGAACACTTTGCCACATTCATCATCTGTGACTTTACCGCTGCATATTACATGCATTGTTGTATCAGTGTTCTTCCAAGTTACCGTTGTTCCTGGTGCAACAGTCAATGGATTTGGATTAAAGCAGTTGTTTGTTGATACACAGGCTGCTTGTGCGCTGCCGCCTGCACCTTTTGCAATATCAATTTCATTTGCTGTTTGTCCAAATGCTGGTGCTACACCTAAGATAGCAACTAGAGCCAAAAGACCAAATAGTGCGCCAAATGGTTTTGACTTCATTGTTTTGTGTGTACCTTAGATCTTATAAAAATATGATCTAGTTTAGCAGTTATTGTGTTATAAAATATCATTTTATGTAACTAGCCTAGTTTGACACATTATTACTTATATTTACTGCCTTTCTGATGAATTTGTTACTGGTTCTCAATGATTTTATTCCAAGTGAAATGCCAAATATGATAATAGAGATTAAAACTATCATTCCACCGGGAGCCACATTGAATACATATGAAAGCAGTATGCCAGATATGGATGAAAATACTGAAAAACTCATAGAAATTATTGCTGTTTGTTTAAAACCCTTAGAGAATAGTATGGCTGTAACATTTGGCACCACTATAAGAGATGATGTAAGTAATATGCCAACAAGTTGCATAGAGCTTACTACAACAATGGCTGTAATTGTAACAAATAGATAATTAAGTTTCTCTACAGGTATCCCACTTACCTTTGCTTGCTCTTCACTAAATGTAACATATACAAATTTTTTGTACAGTAATAAAATTATTATAAGTATTGTGCCACACAGCCCTAAAATAAGGAGAGTATTTTGTAAACTTACAAGAAGTATACTGCCAAAAAGAAAGCTGAAAATATCAACAGTGAATCCTTTTGCCAAACTTATCAAAATTACTCCCATTGCAAGACCAGATGACAGCAATATTGCAACAGTTGCATCACTTGAGATCTGAAATTTTTGTTTTATTTTTGCGAGAGCTAGTGCACTTGAGACAGATACCGTAAATGCTGCCCATAATGGATAGATATTAAGATAAAGTCCGGCTGCAATCCCTCCAAATGCTGCATGAGCAAGTGCATCACCAAAAAGAGATTGTTTTCGTAAAACCAGAAATAATCCAATTACAGAACACATCAAAGAAATTGCTATTCCTGATACCAGAGCTCTTTGCATAAATGCATATGAGAATATTTCAAAATTCATTTTAATCCTCGTGTTTATGCATATGCAACTGCATTGATGATTCAGAATACATTTTCAACAAATCTGCATTATGGAAAAATTCCTCAGATACACCATGAAAAGCCAAAGTTCTGTTAAGACATGCAACTTTTGTCGCAAGTCGTGCTACTGCATCAAGATCATGAGAAGACCAGATAATTGTAATTCCTTCTTTTTTATTTAGATCAGTCAGAATATGATAAAAAAAATCCATGCTCTGTGAATCAATTCCCGTGACAGGTTCGTCGAGAATTAATATTTGAGGATCATTTACCAGAGCTTTTGCAATAAAGACTCGTTGTTGTTGTCCACCTGATAAATCACCAATTCTGCGTTTACCAAGTTCATGAAGCCATACCTTTTGAAGAGATTTGCTTACCTTATCAGTATCGTCAGTGTCAAGACTCATTCCTACTATTTCCTCTACGGTAGCAGGAAAGTTTTTTTCAAATACAGGTTTTTGTGGTACATAACCTATTTTTTTTAAATGCTGTACGGATTTTCGTATATCTTTACCAAAAAATTTGATCGTACCTTGATAATTAGTAATTAACCCAAGCATACAACTGAAAAGAGTAGTTTTGCCTGCACCATTTGGTCCTATAATGCCAAGAAAATCTTTCTCTTCTACTGAAAATGTAACGTTATGAAGTGCTGATACTCCTTCATATGAAACTGTTAGATTGTCAATCTCTACCAGTTTCATGAACAAAGTGCCTCTTTGAGATTTGATAGATTATCTTGCATTTTTTCCACATAGTCATCATGGGTATTGGTAACTTCAAGTGGGCTGAGAACTAGAACTTTACCATGTATTTCGTCAGCTATTACTTTAGATATTTGTGGATTAACTGCTTCTTCTGTAAAGATCACATGAATTCCAAGATCATGTGCCTTATTGACTATCTCTTGAAGTGTTTGTGCAGTTGGTTCTGCTTCAGGATTCAGTCCACCAACAATTGTATTTTGATTTAATCCATATTCTTTAGAAAAGTAAGAAAATGCATCATGAAACGCAAGAAAGTCTTTTTTATTACAAGTTCCAAGTTCTGTCCTAATTTGATTGTCAAGTAAATCTAGTTTTGCTTTGTATTGATTTGCATTTTGTTGGTAATAATCTGCATTTGTTGGATCAATGTTGATTAAACCATCTGCGATATTTTGTACCTGTATCTTGGCAAGTATTGGATCAAGCCATATGTGAGGATCTATCATATTCGTATTTTCATTGTTTTCTAACAGATGAATATTTTTACTAGAATCAATTATAGTGATATTTGGGTTTTCAGAAACAAGTTTAGATATCCATGGTTCAAGTCCAGCACCATTTATGATTATCATGTTTGCTTTTTTGAGGTGTTCAATATCTTGTACTGTTGGTTCCCAATCATGTGGCTCTACTCCGGACGGTATTATTACTGAGACATCAACTTTGTCTCCACCCACGGCTTTGGTAAATTTGTAAATGGGATAAAATGTAACTAAAATTTCATGATGTTCTGAGACTTGTTGAATGTTTTCCCTGTTTTGTTCAGATAACCACAATACATACCCTGATAGAGGTATAACAACAATAATAGACAATATTGCAGTCTTGACACCAATATTCAACATCCAATCTATTTTTATGTTATTAATAAATTTACAAAATATTAATAATTATTATTGCTAAACTTATAAGATAGTTAATAATAATGGAATCATGCCAATAATTTCCATATCACTCAATGATGAGATACTTTTAGAATTAGATAGAATACAGAAAACAATGGGGTTTACTGGCAGATCCGAAATTATTCGCGCAGGAATAAGAAATTTGGTAGCTGAAGAAAAACAGCAGAGCATGTTATCAGGATTGATTCATGCAATTTTGATGATTGTTCATGATGAAGAATCAGAACAAGTTGTGACAGGAATTAAACATAATTACGAGGATCTAATTGGAACACATCTTCACAGTAAAGTGGATGGAAACAAGTGTATGGAACTTTTCTTGTTACACGGAGATGCTGAAAAGATAAGTGTCATGACACGAGACTTTCAGACAAACAAGAAAATGGATAATGTAAAATTAGTAACAATGTAAATAATTTTCTATATATCATATTCCATTTTCATTTAGAATCAATGCAAGAAGTGCTGCACGCGTATCTTTTCCATATTGTGCTTGTTTAAAGTATTTGGCTTGTTTTGTAGAATCAATCTCATGTGAGATCTCATCAAGACGTGGCAATGGATGCATTATGATAGCATCATCTTTCATCTTCTTTACTAATTCTGGACCAATCTTGTAGCTTCCCTTAACTTTTACATATTCTTCAAGGTCAGCAAATCTTTCCTTTTGTATTCTTGTAACATAGATTACATCGAGATCATCTAGGTTTTCTTCCAAATCACTAGTTTCTGAATATTGGAGTTTTTTTCTTATTTCATATGTTGAATCAGATCTTATTTTGAGCGAAGGTGGAGATATTAATTTTACATCAACATTATAGTTGCTAAGAGCATATAGAAGTGAATACACAGTTCGTCCGTACTTGAGGTCTCCTACAATTCCTATTTTGAGGCCGTCTATCTTCTTTTTTTCTTTTCGTATAGTATAGAGATCAAGTATTGCCTGTGTTGGATGCTCCTCGGTTCCACTACCAGCATTTATCAATGGTTTTTCAGATATTTCTGCTGCAAACCTACTAGAGCCATCAAGTTGGTGTCTAAGAACCAGCACGTCAGAGTAAAGGGACATGATTTTTACAGTGTCCGCAAGACTTTCACCTTTTCTTGCAGACGAGGATGAGGCATCTGCTATACCAAGAGAAGTACCACCTATTGAGGCCATAGCAGCCTCAAAGCTTAATCTAGTTCTGGTGCTAGGTTCAAAGAACAGATATCCAAGAGTCTTTCCTCGCACAATCTCTCTTCTCTCATTTTGATTCATTCCAATTATTTTATCAGTGGCCTGAAAAACAGTCTCAAACTTTTGTTTATCAAAATCTCGCACTGAGACAATATCTTTTTGGAAAAAAGAATTGCTCATTAGCAATTCACTATTATATATGAGTAGTATACAAACTATTCCAATGTCAGAGTCTGATCTTATTGTACGAAGAATAAAGAATGGAACAGTGATAGATCATATAGAATCTGGAAAGGGCTTGAAGGTTCTAAATGCATTGGGAATAGACGGAAGAGATGGAAATGTTATCACAATTGCATTAAATGTTCCCAGTTCAAAAGTTGCAAAAAAAGATATCATAAAAGTTGAAAACAAGTTTTTACAAGATACAGATACTAACAAGCTTGCACTCATCGCCCCAAAAGCTACTGTCAATATAATTCAGGATTACAAACTAGTTGAAAAGAGACGTGTTGCTTTACCAAATCAAATTGAAAGAATTTTTCGATGCTCAAACCCAGATTGCATAACAAACAGTGGAGAAGAGATACAACCAATCATGGATGTAGTTGATAAAACAGGTCTTGTATTAAGATGCAGATATTGTACAAGAATTTTAGATGTTAATGAACTAAAATATTATTAGATTCTATTTCTTTTCTGCCTGTAGCTCATATTGGTCATAGGTATATTTTCTCGTAGTACCAAATGGTCTAAAGGCTCTACCATTGCCGTGATAGAACTTTGAAAAGAATTCAACATAGATTAATCTTGCTCCCTGAATTCCTGGCTCAAAGACACCAATTATAATATTGAATATGTGACCTATGAAGAGTATCATCGTTCCAAGAACAATAAAAGGAATTCCATGATGTAATGTTTTGAAAAAGATAAAGTCAATCACATCAGCCAAAATAACGGATGCCAAAAGAATTCCAATGAGTCTGGTGTATGACAATATATGGCTAACAATGGACGGCAACTCCATGATCGCCCTTGGGCCTTCTCCTACAAACATCAAGCCAATTCCACCAATCATCAAGCCTATGTAAGCAGCACCTGTTGTACTATGAACCGGGTTGACGTGTTGGTGATGCATTAGTGCAAGTCCAAAGAGTACTACACCCCAACCAAAGAGCAACCAACCCATTTTGCCAATAGCATGTTTTTTGAGACCCTCACGCATACTATTCAAGATACCAAGGATTAGACCAAATGTTACCATTCCAAGGCCAATGTATCCAGCTATTAGCAATAGTTTTCTTAGACTAGTAATTGGACTGAATATTGTTCCATCTGCAGGTAGATGTAAACCCAGATTAGTATTAAGAAAACCAAATAGATAACCGTTAAGATGGAATCCAAAATAGAGGTTAAACACAAATCCCAATCCTATTGCAATGATAGCACCGGGTGTCATTGATTTTGCAAGTTTTACCATCTGTCGTCTCTTTAGTATATTCAATGCAAATTTACTCAACATACTAGGCATGATGTTAATGTCTCTCTTTCCACCCTCAATTCTTCGAATAACCCATCGACATACTAGAAGTATGAATAGTCCATATCCTGCATCTCCAACCATCATACCATAGAATATGGGGAAAAAGATACCGAAGATTAGTGTTGGATCGAATTCTTTGCCTTCTGGTAAAGAATAGAACCTGATAAAGGCTTCAAACAATTTGAATCTCTTGGGGTTGTCAAACTGTGTAGGAGGGTTCTCATGAGTTTCAAGCTCAAATAACATGGTACCTTTGGTATTTTTTTCAAATATGCCACGTAGTTGACCTATCTTTGATTTTGGAATCCATCCTTCCAGTGCAAAGGAATCAGAAGTAACTCCAAGATTATCAATTACTTCGAGTTTTTTATTTTCAATCTCAAGCTGTTCTTCTATGCATACAATGTTTACATAATGAGTTTTTGAGATATCACTTAATTGCCTATCAATTTCTTGTAACTTGTGTGATATATCGGTCTGTTTTGATTTGAGATTTTGTAATAATTGATCTGCCTTACCCTCTAGTTTTGGAACAGCTTCTAATTTTACGTCATATTCTTGAACCACGGTTGCAAGTGCATGTGGCGGGAAGTTTGGAAATGTAACAAGAACCAGATTTGTTGATTCTTTTCCTTCCTTTGGATAAAGGAAGACATCCTGGCTGTTTACATCAAGTGCTTTTTTGAAGGCAGGATAATTCTTAGAATCTACCTTACCAAAGTAAGAATGTGCCATTTTTAATTGGAGAACGTTAAAGTCTTCTGGGAAGAAAGAAAAATCTTCAACTAATTTTATGTGATTTTCAGTCTCTTTTAGCTGTGTCAAAAGATGTTCTTTTTCTTTTTCTAATGCACTAACCTTGTCATCTACGTTAATGTTCTTGGCAGCACTCATTATTTGGTCTATAGAAGTAAATCTTTGACATTGTGTAACCTCAGTTGGTGGAAGAACAGTTTTGAAGGCTTTCATCCTAAGAAGCTGATCAGATACTTGTCTGAACATTTCTCCGTCCCGTTCATTTCGTACAAGAGATGCAATATCTTTTGACAATGGTTCTAATTGTACTACATTAAGGTCGTGTAGAATCGATACTACTGTTTGTCTTTCATTTCTCAGCCCAAGCACTGCAATTTTTCCCATTGGTACTGGTTTGAGAACCAAAGATCTATACCTCTTTGAGTAAGATATCGATTATTTCTTTGACTGTTTGTGAGTCAATTCTTGAGGAAATTGTCTTGGCCTTGTTATTTGCTTCTTCTATAATCTTTGTAGTTTCAGCATTTGCTTTCTTTCTTGCCTGATCTATAGAAGACTCGACTAGTTTTTCTCCATCTGCTTTTGCTGCGGTAATAGATTGTTTAGCATTAGACTCAAAGTTTCGAAGTTCTTCTGCGACTTTTTTCTTTTGTTCGTCTATCTCTTTTTGTGATCTCTCTTCAGCTTCTTTTATTTGCTTGAGTGAATGTACGTATTTTTCTGCAGACATTTTAAACTCCGAAAAAGTGTTTGCCTGCATACAGTGCCAAGGCTACAGTGGCAAGTATGTTTCCAAGCTTAAATGCACGAACTATCATAAAGAACCTCTTTTGTTCTTGATTAACAAAGTTAGGCAACTAATTCTCGCTCCTTTTGTTTTAGGGATTCCTGTTCTCTTTCTCCCATCTTTCGTTTTACAGTTTTGAGCATCATGAAAGTATCTCGCTCCATTTCATCGAGTCTAAATATAATAAATTTGATTGCGGCTTGTAGTCGTGGAATGAATACATTTTCAATTGCATTGGACTTTCTTTTTGTTTTTTCAATTTCAAGTAATAATTTACGAAGTGTTGTTTCTTTTTCTGCAACATCAAGTACCATCTTGTGTACATTATGAAATGCTTTGATTGCTTCGTTGATTGAGGGTGGTAATTCTAAGAGGTGTTCTGTAAGAGCTTGATCGTTTTTACCGCCTTCTATCTTTGGAATTCGCACACCCATAACATTTTTTGGAGTTATCTGCAATTTGTTTAGTTGTGGAATCTTCATTGCCTCGTTTTCTAGTCTCATTGCACCTGCAAGCATTTCTGCCATTCGAATTGCTTGGTATCCTTTTACAAGTTCTGCTTGAAGACCACTTCTAAGTGATGCAACAGTTTTGCTTGCATTAAAAAATTCTAGAATTAATGCTTGTCTTTTTAATTTTAGTAATTTTAGACCTTTTTTTGCAACGATGATTCTTCGTTTAGTACGGATGTATTCAAGACGAGTTGGTCTGATATTAATTACTGATGGCAATCTTATGCACCTGTACCAGATCTCTTTCTGTATTTCTCGATAAATTCTGGCTTGATACGATTAAGTTCAGAGTCTGATAATTCGCTTAATAATTCCCAACCAATGTTTAAGGTCTGTTCTATAGAGCGATTCTCATCCATTCCTTGATTGACAAACTTTCTTTCAAAGTCATTTGCTACTTTCATGAATTTTCTATCAAGGTCGCTGAGTGCTTCTTCACCCACTATTGCAGCAAGTGATCTTGCATCCTTACCTTGTGCATAAGATGAGTATAGTTGGTCTGCAAGGCTTCTATGATCTTCTCTTGTACTGCCTTTACCGATACCTTGATTCATCAAACGTGAAAGACTAGTAAGCACATCTACTGGTGGGTGTATGTCTGCTCTGTGCAGATCTCTACTCATGACAATCTGTCCTTCTGTGATATAACCAGTAAGGTCTGGAATTGGGTGAGTAATATCATCTGCAGGCATGGTTAGAATTGGAATCTGTGTTACAGAACCGTTTCGTCCCTTTATTTTTCCTGCTCTTTCATATAATGATGACAAGTCAGTATACATGTAACCAGGATAACCTCTTCTTCCCGGTACTTCTTCTCTTGCAGCAGAAATTTCTCTTAATGCTTCACAGTAGTTAGTCATATCAGTCATGATTACAAGCACATGCATGTCTCGTTCATATGCAAGATATTCTGCAGTGGTTAATGCAAGTCTTGGAGTAAGTAAACGCTCCATAGAAGGATCAGATGAAAGGTTGAGGAACAAAGCAGTTCTTCCCAATGCACCACTTTCTTCAAATTGTTTTACAAAGAAGTTTGCTTCTTCACTTGTAATTCCCATTGCTGCAAATACTACTGAAAAGTTTTCTGATCCTCCAAGTACTTTTGCTTGTCTTGCAATTTGTGCTGCAAGTAAGTTATGTGGAAGACCTGCGCCTGAGAATATTGGAAGTTTCTGACCTCTGACTAGAGTATTCATTCCATCAATGTTTGACATTCCAGTTTGAATAAATTCAGACGGTTCTTCTCTTGAATATGGATTTATACCAGAACCTACCAAGTCAACCTTTGTTTTTGATACAATTTTTGGACCATTATCTCTCGGATTACCAAGGCCGTCAAAGACACGCCCTAACATTTCATCAGACACTGCAAGCTGTGCAGTTTCACCTAGGAATTTTGTAGATGTACTACCAATGTTAAGACCTAATGTTGCACCAAAGACTTGAACAACTGCAAGACCTTGTCTTGTATCAAGGACTTGACCTTGTCTTCTTTCGCCATTTTGTAGCTTGATCTCAACCATTTCACCGTATGCAGCATTTTCTACTCCCTCTACAAACATTAGAGGTCCCGCAATCTTTGAAAGTGTCTTGTATGATATTCCTGACATTATCTTGATGCCTCCGTCATTAGAGTTGTAAATTCTTGTTGCATTTTGCTTTTTGTATCCTTTACCAATTGTTCTACTTGGTCTTCTTTTGTCCATTTAATTTTTGATATCATCTTTCTTGACTCTAATTGTCCTATCTTGACAGATGTAATTCCTTTCTTAATTGCGTCTGCTTCCATCTTACCAAATTCAAGTATTGTTGAAAGCATCAAGAATTGCTTTCTGATGGAAGTATATGTATCAACATCATCATATGCGCTCTGTTGTAGATAATCTTCTCTGATTGATCTTGCAGTGTCCAGTACACCTTTTTCCGGTTCTGGAAGTGCATCATATCCTACAAGCTGAACAATTTCTTGTAACTCAGATTCTTTCTGTAAAATTTCAAGTGCCTCTTTTCTGGCTGCAATCCAAGATGTTGCTACGTTGTTCTTATACCAATCTCCCATACCATCAGCATATAATGAATAACTTGTAAGCCAGTTAATTGATGGGAAGTGTCTTCTTGATGCCAAGCTTGCATCAAGTGCCCAGAAGACTCTAGTAACTCTTAGTGTGTTTTGTGATACTGGTTCTGAAAAGTCACCTCCGGGTGGTGATACTGCACCTACTAGAGTAAGAGATCCTACACGTTCTTCAGGAGATATAACAACTGCTTTGCCTCCTCTTTCATAGAATTCTGCTAGTCTTCTTCCAAGATAAGCTGGATAACCTTCTTCACCTGGCATTTCTTCAAGTCTACCAGAAATTTCTCTTAATGCCTCTGCCCATCTTGACGTACTGTCTGCCATCAATGCAACACCATATCCCATATCACGATAGTATTCACCCATTGTGATACCAGTATAGATACTTGCTTCACGAGCAGCTACTGGCATGTTAGATGTATTAGCAACAAGAATTGTACGTTCCATCAATGGTCTCTTTGATTTGGGATCTTCTAGTTTTGGGAATGTTGTAAGGACTTCGGTCATTTCATTTCCTCGTTCTCCACAACCTACATAGACAATCACATTACTGTCTGCCCACTTGGCAAGTTGCTGCTGAGTTACTGTCTTTCCACTTCCAAATGGACCTGGAATTGCAGCTGTGCCTCCCTTTGCAACTGGGAAGAATGTATCCAGTACTCTTTGTCCGGTAAGTAATGGTTCTTCTGGTGCTAATTTGCGAAGAACTGGTCTTGGAGTTCTAACAGTCCACCAGCTTGATAATCCAATGTCTGCTTTGGTTCCATTTTGTACTGAAGCTACAATATCATTAACTGTGTACTTACCTTCTGAGATATCAGTAAGAGTACCCTTGACGTTATGAGGGACCATTATCTTGTGCATAATGAGCGGAGTTTCTTGAACTTCACCAATTATTTCTCCAGGAGAAACTTGATCTCCTTTTTTCTTTAATGGAACAAATTCCCATTTTTTGGTTTGATCAAGTGCAGGAATGACTTTTCCTCTGCTAATAAAGTCACCACTTTGTTCACGTAGAACATCCAGTGGTCTTTGAATACCATCATAAATTGATGTCAACAAACCAGGACCAAGTTGCATTGAGAGAGGTCGTTTTGTATTGATAACCTTCTCACCTGGTCGGAGACCTGTTGTATCTTCATAAACTTGAACTGTTGCCTTGTTGCCTTCAAGACGAATTATTTCTCCTACTAGTCCCATATCACCAATACGGACTACATCGAACATTTGAGCGCCCTCTAGACCACTTGCGATCACTACAGGACCCGAAACTCTTGAAATTATTCCATCAGCCATTTATCATCATCAACTCGAGGGGATACTTATTCCTAACACTCTCTTTGCTAGAACAGATATAGACTCTTCTTGAATATTTCCTTCTAAAGCAGGCATAAATATGACTAGAGGTTCGATGGAAGCCTCGATCTTCTTTCGAAATATTGCAGGAAGGCTTGCTCTTACTGCGTCACTTATTATAATTAGGCTATAGCTACCTGATGAAAATAGATCCTGTATCGTCTTGCTTGCCTCTTCTCCACTTGTAATGAAGGTATCTTCTATTCCTAATAGATTATACCCTATGGCTAGCTCACGCTCTCCTACTACCGCTATTTTTCCAGTGGTGGATTTTTGTTGTGACATATCTATTCTATTAACAATAACGAGTTGATGTAGTCTGCAGAGAGGTTATAGCGTTTACCATAAGCAATTCTTTTGATGTTTTCACGCTCATGTTCTGTGTTAATGATAAAGTAGAATATGGTACCAATAGAGAGTGCAATATTTTTCAATTTTTTCACATATTCGGAATTTATGAATTTATCCAAAGCTACCTCAAAGTCAATAAGGCTGTTTGATTTTTTGTATTGTGCTAGTGCATTAACTAGCATGAATCTATTCTCTATTCTACCTACAATTTCTGGCACATCTTTTGCATTATAGACGTCAAGTAGTTCATTTTTGGTCATCTTACCACCTTCGATTATATGCTTGGCTACTAGATCTTTATCAAGATTAGATTCCTTTGCTTTGAGAATACTTAGTACATTTTTCTTGTCAATCTCTGCTCGTATGTAATCTCTAATGAGTCCCTCATCGCCTTGGAAGAATTTGAGTGACTCGAACAAATTATGATAATAGAATGTTTGAAGTGCAGACATCATTGGCCCCAGATCTCCTGTCTTCTGGTATGTCTCAAGGTGTTGCATGAGAATTGGGCCATAATTGTATTTTACCAGTTGATTTACAACACCATCAACTCCAGTTTGTGACAGGATTATTTTCATTTCATCGTGCGAGATATTTCCTGCAGATATTCCTGCTGGAACATTTCTACTTGAGACAAGAAATGATTCTGTCTCTGAAATTGGTCTGCCCATACTCTTTGCAGAAAGAATTAGTTCAATATTGTAAATATCCCACTTTGAAAGATATGCTCTGACAGCTGATTTGCCATTAAACGGCGTTGCTTCCAGTGCAATTTTATTAATATATACAAGATGTCTGTTTAACGCTACTTCAAGTAGTTCTGATTCTTTAAAGAGCGATGCGGCTTTTTCAATTTCTGGCTGATACCATGTAGATCCAAGTGTTTTTATCATCTCAGTTTCATCTTTTGCTTTCATCAGGTTTTGCATTTGTTCTTTTGATAAAAGATTGAGCGAGATTGCCTGAAGTCTTCCAAATGATGATGCATATTGTGATGTTGGCATTACATTTTCTCCGAGAGGAAGCTCTTTACTTGGTCTTCATTAGTTCTAAGTAATTCTTCAAAGGTAAGGTCCAATTCCCTTGTTCCTTCTTTGTTTTCCGCTACAATTCCACCTAGAGTCTTAATTGACTTGTCTGTGGATACACCAAGTTCTTTGAGAATTGATTTGTCTTCTTCTCGGCAATGAACTATAATATTTTGACCAAGTTTCTTTTTGGCATTGTTAACCATGGTTTCAAGAGATTTCTTGTATTGTGGACTCTTTGTGTAAGTTTCAATCTCTTTGTAGATTACTGCAAAAGCAGACTGCATGTTAGCATTTACTGCATCAAATATTATCTTCTTTGCTTGTAGTTTTGAGGCTTCAATTATTCTTGCTTGTTCTCTTTCAGACTTAATTTTAGCTTCAGTTGAGAAACGTTCTTGAATCTCCTTTAATGTGTGATTCATCTCTGCGTCAAGCCTAGATTTGCTCTCTTGAAGATCCTTTTCAAGAGTTGCAATCTCCTTTCTCTTTCTAGACTCTATTTCTTGAATGAACGTTTCAATGCTCATTACCGAAAACCACTATAGTATGCCCAGTAGCAATATGATTCCTAACACGAATCCAATGATCCATAGAGTTTCTGGAATCACAAAGAAGAATAGCACTTGACCAAACTTCTCTGGCTTCTCTGCAATAATACCCATACCAGCTGCACCAATACCTTGCTGTGCATTACCAGTACCAATAAGACCACCAGCGATTGCAATTGCTGCTGCAATAGCCAAAAGTGGTTTTGTTAATCCGCTGCTAGTAGCAGAACTTTCTGCTGCAAAAGCAGGAGTTGTTGACACAAATGTAGATAGTGCGATTGTCAATCCTGCAGCGATAACTAAAAGCGATAATTTTGAACGCTTGTTAAGCACCATCATCAAAGGCTCATTTAAAGAGGCTATATTAATCTAATTCTTGCAAATGTATTTTCAATTTTTAGAAACAACAACATGCGATCATCGTACACATTGTTGTATTGCAAAAGATTTCTAGTTTTTTTCCAGAGTAACTGGTAATTCTAGTTTATTTCCCCATTCTCCCCACGAACCAATGTAGACCTTTACATTTTTGAAACCCAATATTTTGAGTGCTAAAAAAGAATTTGCTGCCCGATATCCTCCTTGACAATATGTTATAATTTCATCATCTTTTGAGAAATTATACATTTTATCAAGATCATTGTTTGATTTCATTGTACCGTCATCATTTACATTTAATGCCCAATCAATATTTACAGCAGTTGGAATATGACCTCTTCTTGCTGCTCGTATTGTGATTCCATCATACTCATCTTTGCTTCTTGCATCAAGCAGTTTTGCTGTACCAATTTTTTTGTTGACGTATTCGTATCCTGCCAGTATTTCCTTGTTTATCTTGCCTGAAAATTTTGTGGGTTTGAATCCATTGGTAGTTGTTTCCATTACAAGCCCAAGACTCTTCCACTTTTTGAATCCCCCATCTAACATGAATACATTTTTGTGAGAAAAGTACATCAATGTCCAAACTCCTCTTGCTGCACTCATACCAGATACATCATCATAGAAAACAACTGTTTTTTCGTTTGTTACGCCAAGAAAAGACAGGAGATTTTGTGTTTGCTTCTCAAATGCCTCTATTCCATCTTTGGAAGTATCAGACCAATGATAATAGAAAAAATCAAAATTAATTGCTCCAGGAATATGTCCTTCCAGATAGTCCTTGTATGATCTGCAATCAACAAGTAGGAGATCTGCAGTGTCAATTTTTTTCAAAAGATCATCATGTGAAATTAGCATATGTTATCATTGTACTGGAGGGTAATGTAAATCCATTTTATTACAATTAGATGTAATGCATACTAGATTTTGAAAAATGCGGTGACACTTTAAAGAAAAATAAATTATTCATAAATTCTTATATCATAGAGAAAATATGATAATATCATAAAATGAATATTTTAGGTTATCAAACTATAAAAGTAGAATATTTTACAAAACAAGAATCATCATTTTGTGAGTAAACATGAAATCAAAAAAACAGACTCCAAAGTTATCAGTTTTTCAAACATTTAAGACAAAAGGAAAAGAGTTTACAGGAGAAGCAATGCGTCAACGCGGAATCATAATTCACCTTTCAACTGAAACTCTTCCCACAAGAAAAACTCGTACTGCCATAGCACACAAACTTGCAGAACAAAATGGAACTACTTGGCAGAATATCTACTCTGGAATTTTCAGAGATTTAGATGAAATTCTACTTCCCCTGGAACTTGTAAAGGAGGCAGGAAGACTTCCAATAAAGCGAGGTCCAAAAGCTCTCCAAGAACAAGGTGTTCCATATTATAATTTGACAGACAGTGGTCTACTTGTTGCTGCATCAGTGTTAGATACTCAAAAAGACAGGACTAGAATAATGAATGCATTTTTTGAAAAAGAGACCAATGTGAAAGAAAAAGATCTCAAGAGAGCAATCATACTACTACTTGATGTTGCGCCAAATTTTGTCATGCTATTATTGAGAAGATATATCGAATCATACAGTAATGGAATAATCGATAAACTTGTACCGCTTAATTCAGAATATATCAGAAAGGCTCTTGATGATACTCTACATGTTCAGAGGGAACTTTTAGAGGGTTTTTCATCCCTATCAAATTCAGACAAGGAACCTGTCATCAATCTCTTCAAAAAAATAGGCTAAATTCCTTATAGATAATTAAAATCCCTTCCCAAAAGAGCTTGATAATGTTGATAATGTTATCTAAAGCCACTTTTGGCAACTCAGGCATGGTATACGAATAATGGCAGACGAGTTAATCGATTATGTTGTTCATTTGATAGATACAAAGAAGGGAGATGCAGGCAGGCTTAACTATATTCTAGGTGCCCTTCAGGATGGTAAGACACTATACAATTCTGATAAAAAGTATCTTGATTCGCTCATAGAGACATACATTGGTACAAAAAAGAGATCAGGTGATCACAAGTCCGTAGAAGAGTTAAGGTCAGAGCTATCCCAAGTTAAGGAGAGATTAGAGAAATTTGAAAAACGAGGTTATAGAAAACCAGTGGGAAGAAAAGCAGCATTTTTCTTTGTGACATTTTTCTTCGGATGGCATTCAATCATAACACTGCTTGCCAAAAAATCCATAATCAACATTCAGGATGTAAATCCATATCTTTTACCTATGTATATGCTTGACAAAATAATTCCAGCAGAATATCTCAACTATGTATATCAGCTCAACCTTACGATACCAAGAATTGTTACTTTGACATTTGGAACAATGATATTAACATGGATAATACTTGGATTTGTGTATCTGATAAAGTTCATCAGATCAAGATACAATCCTGCCAAGCATTAGATTTATTGCGAAAATTCAAAATCTTTTGAATAACTCTGACCAGAGAATGCAGAGTGTGTTGAATAGTATGCAGTTCCTGCAAACTTGAGTTTTGCAGTATGATTTTGTAATGCGGACCAGACTTGAGGATTGTTTCCATCATTTGTTATCTTTGCGTCAACTGTGATTGTTTCATTGTTGTGTTGTGTTAACGGTAAATAGTATGAACTCTCCCAGGTTCCATCATATCGTTGACCATATTGTCCATGGCCAATCATTACTCCGTCTGCATAGATGTCATACCCTACCATTTCTATTATCAAGGTGTTATCGTTGGGATTTGTTAGAACAAGTTTTGTCTCTATTGTTGCATCTCTATCTCCTACTGATAAGATAGACGATCCATTGTATTGTATGTCAACTGGTTTTACCTCAGTCAACACAGATGTTAGAGCAGAAGGTGTGTTTGCGTTTGGAGTAAAATGGTTTTTGAGAATTCCCGAATTTGGAAGAACCACAACAACTCCAAGCATTGCTATAATTGCTCCTATTGCGACATAAACAAGAATTTTCTTTTCCAAGGATGTTTTTACTATTTGTTCAATTCTTAAACGTTGAGTTGAAAACGCTTATAGTAAAAGTTGGAAAAATGCATTTATGCAATATCATCAGGCAGTAAGAATAGGTCAAGAAAGATCAAGAAAATCACAGATGACCTTATTCTCTCATGCAGGTTTTGCCATGCTTACGTTGACTGTAAAAAAATCACAAGGAGTATTTGTCCCTGTTGGAGAACAAGAGCTTGTTGCAATGGCTGAAAAGCCAGGAGAAGGTTGGCTTGTTGTAATAGTTGATGAAGAAGGGTATGCAAAATCCCAATCCAAAGTCCTTGCAGAAAATGATGCAAAAGAAATTCTAAACAAAGCTACAAGTGCAGGAATACCCCAATATTTGGGCCAAGTCAGGTTAGTATAATTTCAGTACCCTCAGGGCTTCCTTTGATTGCTTTTTCTAGTACCTTTGGATCAGACTTGAGTATTCTTGTCTTTAACTTGGAGCGCTCTATCACCTTTAAAGCTACTATGTCCATCAAATCATAACCCCCTGCAACAGCGTCTTGGTGTACAAGCATTGAACGAAGTTGTTTTATTGGAATCTTCTTGAATTTGCTTGCATTCTTGTTCTTGTTGGGATCAGAATCATAGACCCCATCCACATCTGTTGCGTTGAAAAATGCACTAGCTCTTACCTTCTCTGCAATGAGTGCAGCAGTTGCATTTGTACTCTGTCCAGGGTGCAGACCGCCAGTAACTACAATCAGGCCAGAGTCTGCAGCAGTTGCAACTTCTTTTAGGTTGACAGGAGGATGAGGATACGCTTTGTCCTGTAGTGCATAGATCAAAAGTTTTGCATTAAGGCGAGAGACCTCAATTCCAAGCTCATCAAGTGTTGATTCATCAGCACCAGATGATCTTGCATGAGAGATATAGTGTCTTGCAATTTTTCCACCTCCTGCAATTATAATTGGTTGGCAGATCTTACTCATTTTGACAAAAAATTCTGCATATTGTTTTAATGTCTTGGTATCTTCAAATCCAAAAAGACTTCCAGATAATTTTACCACAATTCTTTTTTTCATATATTTTCACCAAGAATGACGTTTGCTGCAATTTCAACCTTTTTTCTAAACTGCTGTCTGGTATAGACCCTAAGCATATCCATAAAGCCAGATATTGCCGATACCAATGGAATTTCAGATATTGGAAGCTCATAAGATTCCTTTGGGCCTTCTCCTTTTTTTGTTGCAAGTATGATTGATTTGGATTCTGTCTTGGAAGGTGAGAGTGGAATTGATGGAGTCTTTGATATGTCTATAAAGACCTCACACTTGTTTACTTGTGCTTTTTTTGCAATCCTGTTTTGTAATTCATCTGTATTTACTTGATTCATTCTAGGGCGAGTAAATATTTTTTCATATACACACTTGAGAAGTTTTCTTTCTTGGTATTCTATTGCAAGCTGACGAGCTCTTTTCAAATCTGCATCCTTTGGTTCAAGGGATACAAGTTTTGAGATTACAAATTCATCTGTCATCTGGACATATTTTTTGATGTCATCTGTAGCCAGCTCAAGTTCCTTATCGGCAAGAAGCATTGATTGAATAAGCATGACTTCCGCAGAGCGCACAGTCTTGTGGAAATAGACTGCCTTGAACATTTGGTATCGTGATATCATCATTGATTCAAATGAGTATAATGCAGATTTGGCAAGGGAGAGTTTTTTTTCGTGCACATCAAGTGAGTGGATTATTCTCATAAAGTCTATTTTTGCATGCTCTGCACCTGTAAAGTATCCATCACGCAAGAGATAATCCATCATATCTGCACTAAGACCGCCAGAGATGATTTCATTCATGAATTGGTATTTGGAATTTCCAAATGCCAGGTTGCTAAGAAATTTCTTGTCAAATCCTGACTTGTTAATTATATCCCCAATCTCAGATTCAAGTATTATTTTTTTTCCAATCTCTTCATGCGATATTGTTTTATTTTTTTGCAATACCTCTTCGAATAGATGTGAGAATGGACCATGGCCTATATCATGGAGAAGTGCAGCCATTCTGATGTTTTCATAATCATCAGAGCTTAGGTATCCTTTTTCTTTTAGTATAGATGCTGCTTGGCCTGCAACATGCATTGTTCCAAGCGAATGCTCAAACCTAGAGTGTTGTGCACCAGGATATACAAGATGTGCACCTGCAAGTTGGCGTATCCTCCTTAACCTTTGAAATATTGGAGAATCGACAAGCCCAAGTTCATGAGAATATACAGTAATAAAATCATGAATCGGGTCTACAATTTGGACGTATTTTTTTGCCATGTGTCTTTCATCTGATATATTTTTGTACAATTTTTTTTATTTGCTCATGTACTTGGGATCTTTCTTGAGATGCGTTAACAATGTGCCAGCCATATTTCTTTCCAAGCTTTCTGTATGTGGATGCAATTTCTAGTGCAAATGCCTTATTTTTTTCAAACCTGTCACGTCTTTGTTTTTTTCTTGAAAATGAATCAGATACTTTAACATCAAGCAATATGACAACATTTTCTTTTGGTAATCCCTTATCTAGATTTTCAAGCCATTTAAGATCAAGTCCATTTACTGTTCCATATACCAGATTTGACTGATAATATCGGTTCATTATTACAACATAATTTTTGTCAAGTGTAGCCTTGATTTCATTTGCCTTTTCCCACCTGTTTGCTGCAAGAAGGCAATGTATTACTTGCGGGGCAAACTTGCGCTTCCCTCCAAGAAAACCTTTGATCTCCTTTCCTATAGGAGTATCATAATCAGGAAAACTAAATATCACTGATTTTCTGTGTCTAGTTTTTAGAAAATCTGATAGCATCTGCGACTGGGTTTTTTTTCCTGCCTGGTCAAATCCCTCTATAACAATAATCATTGAAATCCTATTGAATAGAGCAGTAGATAAATTGTGAATCTGACTAAGGTTTAATAATCAAAAAAGTGCTAAATGATATCAAATGGGTATAGGTCACTATATGGCAAAAGAAGTCATGCGAGAGATAGGCAACAAGTCACGTGAATTTTACGAGTTTATTCTTCCTCCTGTAGACATGGTTCTACAAAATGACAGCCTAATAGTAACAATAGACATGCCTGGTTTTGACAAGAAAGATATCAAACTGCGATTAAACGGCAACATACTTTCAATCAATGCGACAAGAGAAGAAGAGACAGAAGGTACTGCAATATGGAGACAAAGACCACGCTCTATTGACAAGAAAATCAGATTGCCAATTGCAGTAAAAGATGATGAAAATCCTGCAGCATCTGCAAAATACCGTGATGGTGTTCTTACATTTACTATACCGGCAAAGACTGGAAAGAATATCACAGTAGAATAGAACTATTTTTCCTTTAACAACATAGCAAGCGCCATTATAACAGCAGATCCTGCCATCCCAATTTCACCTATCACACCATTGCTGGAATACAAAATGGTAGAACCTACAAAGACTGCAGCTGCAAGAATGGTACCGGAAAGAAGTATGTTTCTTGGTTTTGGTTTGTTAAGTTGCATATTTTTGCTTTGTTCTATAAATTGTCTAATCTCTGGCACCACTGCAATTGCAGAATCTATTGATTTTACAAATCTTCCAAATGATAGTTTTATTTCCTCAACATAGGCATCACGTACAATATTTTCTTCTTCAAGTATGGTTTGCAATACATTGATGAATCGGAAATTTACCTTGTGTGTAAGATAGACTCCTTCAAGTATTGATGCCATTCTCATGTATAGCGCAAGATGTTTTGGAAGCTTGAATGGAAATCTACTCATTGTCTTGTTTGCAAGATCCATAAGTGCTCGTACTTCCATCCTGTCCACCTTTGTGCCATGAAATGCTTGAATGGATAATGCCAAACCTTTTTCTATAATTGATCTGTCATATCCTGGCATTAGCATTCCAAGGTCATCCATTGCAGAGACAGTTCTTGTTGGGTCTCTTTCAACAAGAGAAAGATACAATCTGATTAATTTTAGTCGAGTCTTGTTATCTAGTCTTCCCACCATTCCAAAGTCATACAGTATAAGCGAACCATCCTTTGTGACAGAGATATTTCCAGGATGAGGATCTGCGTGAAACAAATCATGCTTGAGTAACATTGTAAAAAACACGCGATGGGCACGTACTACAAGCTGTTCTCTGTCAATTCCTGCCTCGTCAAGTGCTTTGACATTTGTTATTTTTATTCCAGGAAGATATTCCATGGTAAGTATATTCTTGCTTGACCTGTCGTCAATAACAGAAGGAATTATCAGTTTTTTGTAGTTCTGCATGTTATGTTTTATTGCCTTGAGATTTTGTGATTCTATTCGATAGTCCATCTCTTCATTCATGGTTTCAATAAATTGTGATAGCATTGCCTCTGCAGAATATCGGAGATTCGAATCAACAAATCTCATTGCAAATGGAATTATTCTTTTCAATACACGAATATCTTCTTCAACAACCTGTTCAATTCCAGGCCTTTTTACCTTGACTATCACATCCTGACCGCGCAATCGTGCCTTGTAGACTTGACCAAGTGATGCACCGGATATTACGTTAGTATCAATAAAGTCAAAACTTTTTTCCATTGGACCTAGGTCTTGTTCTATTATTGGTCGTACCTTGTCAAATGATTCTGCTGGTACTTCATCCTGGAGTTTTGCGAGCTCTTCAAGATATGGCTGTGGCAATATGTCAGCTCTTGATGAGAGCCACTGACCAAGTTTGATGTAAACCGGACCAAGAGAAAGAAATGTTTTGAGTGCCTTTTGTGCATTTTTTTTGTATCTTGGTATATCTACATTTTTTCCCTGCTTTTTGACCCATTCCCTTCTGTCTTTTCGTAATGCAATAACAAGAGGCACTAATTTGATGAAGGTTTGAATAGTTCTAGTTTTAGAAATGGTTCTTCACTCTCTCCTAGAGATCTTTGAGTTTTTTTGTAATTGCATATACTGCATACCCTGCAACAGCAGAAACCACAAGACCCGCAAAGATGGATGTGCTCTTTGCAAAAGGTACATTTTTTTGTAACTTGTAAAGACCTGATGAAACTTTATTTCCTGCAATCACTGCACTTGTTATGCCAACTAGAAATTCCGGTGCATCCTGTACAAGATGGCCTAGAGGATCTTTTCTTGGATCTACCTTATCCATATGCACAAGATATTTGTCGTCATATTCTCGTATGTGCAGATTACCATAGCGATATTGTTTTTTTGCGCCATTTTTTTGCCCCAATGCTGTCTCTTCTGCACCATCAGGCATAAACTGGCGAATTTCTTTTGGGATCTCAATTTCATCCCATATCATGCCTAGAAAAGCGCCTTTACAGTAAATATACCCTTAGCTTGATTGTTCCACTTTCTTTTCCAGTACAACTTTCTTCTTTCTTGCCTTGAATACAATTCCGCCTATTCCTGCTGCAATTGCAACAAGTATTACAACTTGTAACTGGTTAAAGCTTGGGTTTGAACTTGACTGGACTGCAGGTGTTCCAAACGACACAGTATCAACTTCTGTTAGAGTGTGCTGCTGCAGTAGTGTATCCTTCCAAGTGAGTGTCACCTGGATTTTTTGGTCGCCTGTTGGAGGACTGTCTGAATTTATCGGAATGTTAAATGGTACTGGTGCATCAATGTCTATATCTCCAATATACTGGGTTGACTTTTTAATTACAGAATTATCAACTGGAAGTACAGTTACCTGTCCAAAGACTGCCTTGACATTTCCTTGGTTTAACACGTTTCCAATTATCATTTGTTTTCCTGCAATCTGTGTTACTCCAATGTCATGAACTGAGATATCAATTACTCCTCTAAGATATGTAGCAAAGTTTTGTTTTTCAATTACAGTTGCGCCATCTTTTGTGTATTGGATATCAACTTCATAGTCTACTGCCTGGCCCTCGATGCTTGAATCTGCAAAGACTGGAATTACAAGGTCAGTTTTTTCAAGAGGTCCTATGTCTTGAACAAACCACTTGTTGTCTTGTAGTATCTTCAAGTTGCTTGAATTTGGTGTGATTGATATTGAGATATCAGATATTTGTGAGGGAGACAAGTTTTCAATTCCAAGTGTGAGATTTTGCATGATTCCTGTCATGATATAGGGTGGCGATGAGAGTTTTATTATGGAAACAGTACTTGTTGGACCTACAATAAAGTCTACAGTTCTTGTTGTTGTTACTTGGTTTCCTTGACCGTCAAAATATGTTACTGTAAATGGTGCATGTATTGTCTGACCTGCTACATTTTGTGGAATAAAGGCATGTATTGCAAATGTGTTTGATGAATCAGGATGTACAGTTCCTACTTTCCAGTGGTTTTGGTCAAGTACTATTCCCTGAAGACTGTTTGTTGTACCTGTTGTACTTGTACTCTGATCTCTTTGTATTACAACATCAACATCATTAAGTGGTGCAGTTCCAGCATCAGAGATTTGTATTGTAATGTCATTGTTGGATGCAGGATTTAGGAAGGGGTTTTGTGCCTTCAAGTTTACCACTCCCTTGCCTGTCACCTTAAAGTTGAAGTCAAGATAAGCCGTACGCTCACCATTTTCTCTTACTCTGGAATACGATACCTTGATGGTTCCTGAGTAATCATGGATGTTTATCGACTTGTCCACATTTATAAAAAATGTCAGTGTAAATGACTGGCCTGCAGTAGCAGTCTGTGTGTTATCTGCCTGGATTAATCCATTTCCTGTAACTGCTCCTGAAAATCCAGTTGGTAAGCTGAGTGTTCCTTGAATTCCTGTGATATCCTCAGTTCCTACGTTTGATAACACCACTGTAAATGGAATGTTCTTATCGCCTGGCTCTACCTCAATTTTCTGCCCAGCGGGTCCAAAATAGGCGTCTAGGAATTTAACATCATTGAATCCGTGCTCAAATGGTGACTGGCTTGGCGTCAGAATTTCTGGAGTTTGGGCATAGCTTGATGATATCACATCTGGTGATACAACCAGCACTACAATTAGTGCAACAGATAGGACTAGTCTTGCGTTAATCATTGCATCTTTGCCTCCACTTCTTCTTTGAGAATTCTTCCATCTTTTATTGTTACCACTTTGTCCACATCTCCAAACTGGTGTCTATCGTGTGTGACTATAATAAAAGTCTGATACAATTTACGGTTTAGTGACTTGAGTAGCTGTACTGTAGTCTCTGCAGATATGGAATCAAGGTTTCCAGTTGGTTCATCTGCAAGAACAACTGACGGCTTGTTGATAAGTGCCCTTGTGATTGCTACTCTCTGGGCTTGTCCACCAGATATTTGGTTTGCAAACTTGTTCATTTGTGTCTCAAGTCCTACTGTTTTGAGAAGTGTTTTTGCCTCCTCTGAAGAATTGTGAACCGTACCCTGGATCTTTCTTGGTAGTGTTACATTTTCAAGAACTGTAAGATCAGATAAGAGATTAGAGAATTGGAAGATGAATCCTAGTTTAGAGTTTCTAAAGGTGGAAAGTTGATTGTCGTTTAGCTCTGATGTGTCTACTCCATCAATTATTATCTTGCCGTGTGTTGGTCTGTCTAGTAAGCCAATCATGTTAAGCAGTGTAGATTTGCCAGACCCTGAACTTCCTACAATTAACATAAACTCGCCCCGCTTGACGCTAAATGAGAGGTTTCTCAGAGCGTATACCTCTGTTTCTCCATGACCGTAGACCTTGTCCACGTTTTTGACCTCAAGTACGTAATCAGCCAACTCTCATTGCCTCCACAGGTTCAAGCTTGGTTGCCTTGTATGCAGGATAAATGGATGCAACAATTGCAAGTACAAATGCCATGATATCAGTCTGGATTATGCTTGTCCAATTGTATTTTACCTCAAGTGGTAAGCTTCCCTGGAATGTCATGTGAGTCTCCTTGGCATATGCGGTATATGCAACGCCCATCGCAGTTCCAAGCCCTGCCCCTATTGCGCCAATTACCATGCCTTGGAATATAAACACAAGCAGAACATCCTTTCTCTTGGAGCCAATTGCTCTCATTACTCCAATGTCACGAGTCTTGCTTGTAACTTGCATCATTTGTATAGTTACAACTGCAAAAGCAGAGGACATCATTCCAAAATACCCTACTAGATTAATTAGTGCAATACCAGACCTGAATCCACGCAGTGTTGTCTCTGCGGACTCTTCTATTGTCTGGGCCTTGAATTTGTCGGCATTTGATGGAAATGCAGCTAGGAACAAGTCCTTTACATCCTTGTCTTTTGTGGGATCATTTAATCGGACAATTATTGATTGTGTTTGATGAGGTCTGTCAATTATTTCACGCAATGTATCAATGTTCATTATGACAGAATTATCCAATCCTACAGATCCTGCAGTGGATGTTATTCCAACTACTGTAAGTCTTCGCAGTACATCATTTCCGTGCTGATCCTTGAACTTTAACTTGATGGTGTCACCTACTTGTGGTCCTCCAAGATCCCTGTCAACAATTGCTCCAAGGACTACGGAATTTCTATATGACACATATTCTCCATCTCCTACTGTCTGGGCCATCGTTGATGCCTCCCTGTCAAGCACTGGATCGACTCCTATTACTGGGACTGCATAATCCCGAATTATTTTTCCGTCAATTGTTGCATTAATTGATGCAGACGAGTCAATTCTGGGTGCTGCTGCCTGGACATATGGAATTCTTTCAAGCCAGTTTACCAAGACAAAATCAGATTTTGTGATAAAGTCTTCTTCCCTTGTAATGTAGACATGACCAAATCGATAGTTTATCTGGTCGCGTACAATTGCGTCATAGAGACCTTGGAATATTACAGAATTTACCTGAACCACAAGTATTGCAATTGCAACAGCAAGGCTTGCTGCAATGAGGCTTCCCTTTCTTCTTGTGATAAACCTAATACCAATCTGAGCCCGATAATCCACAGACGATCAAGAATTAGTCTGATATTTAATGTTTTTTTAGATTATAATTAGCATATCAGACAATTATATATAGTATGGATGGTTCCCTACATGGGGTGCAGATATCGTGGACAAATTAGACATACAGATTTTATCACAGCTTCTTAACAACTGCAGAAAACCTGATAGGCAGATTGGCTCGGAGATTGGCATTTCAGGTGTTGCGGTAAAGTCAAGAATTCAAAAGATGATTGATAAAAAAATAATCCAGGAATTTGCGTTAAAGATAGAGCCCCATGTTTTGGGATATAGTGTACTGTACTTTGTTGTTACAGGAAAAGACTCTGATGACATACTTGATAAAATTAGATTGGTAGGAGAGCCGTTTTTTGTTGTTCCATGTGTGGGTGGAATAACTGTATGCAGCATAGTTGTAAAAGAAGATCCTTCAAAAAAGATGGAGCATGCAAAAAACTTGTTGCGTGATGTTAGGGTGTTGAGCATATTTGAAGCAAAAAATCCGGAGATACGATCTGACTTGACAAAGACAGACATTGAGATAATTGATATTTTATTAAAAGATCCTCGCCAGAAAATTGAAGAGATTGCAAGACAGTCTGGATTTTCTACAAAGACTGTTGCAAGGTCACTTGAAAAACTGCAAAATGATGAAGCAATCCAGTTTACTGCAATATACAATCCAAAAGAGATGGGAGATGTTATTCCATTTGCAATACTTGTTGGGGTAAGAGGAGATGTAAAAAGAACATTAGCAAGGCTTGACAAGGAATTTTCTGGATCATTTTTGCAAAATCCGTTTGTGCACATGAACCAGATTGTATTGTTTATGCATACAGACAATATCTACAAGATGGATGATACATCAGACCGTGTAAGCGATATAGATGGCATAGATTCGATAGACTTGTTCATACCAAAAAAGGCCACATTTTTACACAAGTGGGTCCATGATGCAATAATACAGGCTAAAAAATCAAAGAGGTTGCACTTAGCACCTGAGATACATTCATAAAAATAACTAGAGAAATTTTTTCAAATGCGTAAAAATATCTTCAAGGGTCGAGTGTTGTCACTTAGCTTGTATACAATACCTGTAAACAAGCGTAAAGTTACGCGTGAAGTAATAGAGCACCCTGGTGCTGCTGCAATTCTTGCTATAGAAGATGGCAAGGTTTTGCTTGTAAGACAGCATAGGTTTCCTCACGGGTATGTGCTTGAGATACCAGCAGGTACGCTGGAAAAGGGTGAAAAGCCGTTAAAGTGTGCACACAGGGAACTTCGCGAAGAGACAGGACATACTGCAAAAAAGATGGTTCCGCTGATAAAGTACTATCCGTCTATTGGGTACAACACAGAGATTATTCATTGCTATTTGGCATCGGGATTGAAAAAAGCAGGGGACCTTCAGCTTGATCATGATGAGATAATGTCAGTTGTAAAGATGGATTTTGCCAAAGTTGTAAAGCTAATTTTGTCAGGAAAAATTACAGATTCCAAGACAATTTGTGCAGTTCTTGCATACAAGACAAAATCAAGAAAATAATCTAACTTGCAGATTCGTACAGGGAGCGCAGTTTTGTGATTTCATCAGATGCTAGTGCCCATCCTCTTTTTACAAGCTCATCGGCAGTAGATGGTTTTACACATGATGGCATATTGTTTGTTGATTTTAGCACTAGTTGATATCCATCCTTGCAGGAGACATCAAGTGCTCCTAGTCCTACGCGAATTTGTTTTAGCGGTGCAAGATGAAGTTTTTTTGCCATGACACATGTATCAACTCCGGCAAGGCAGAGTTTACTGTCAGAGACTAGACGTATTTTTTGTTCAGATGCTTGAGATACATTCAAGGTAACAATATAATCTGAAAGTGATATTGACTGTCCGCTCTTTGGATAGGGTTTGACATCTACTAGTTGTAATACATAGTTATCAAATGGTGTGGTAGAGTTTTGTCCGGCAGACTTGACAAGTGAGATGGCACCCTTTGATGTTGGGCTTTGGATTGTAAGTGTTACATTTACTTGTCCTGCCCAGATGCATGCAACATCACTTGGGCACCTAGAATCAGTTACATTTTCAAGTTGAATTACTAGTCCTTGTGAAGTGGCTATTGCTGTGCTAGAGCCCAACGTATACTGGATTTTGCCAGTGTCATCAGAGAATGCGTTTGGAAGCCAAGCTCCAAGTATTAGTGCGAGTGCAGCAATTGCAACGTATTTCATTTTACTCGTGATGACATGACCACGCCTTAAAAGTATGTGGAATGAATCCTACGACTCGGTGTATACTGGCTTGACTAGGTCTGCCACGTCTGCCCAGCATCTTGACAGCTTTTCAAATGTAAATACCAAATTTAACAACTGGACAGAGCCTTGTTTTTTTGGGTCAAGCAAAGAGCCCAGTCCTGAGATCTTTTTTTGATAGTTTCGGTGCAGTGTAATTGCCTCTATTGCAAGTTTTCTATTGTTTTCAATAAAGGAGGTAATTGATTTTTCGTGTACATCTTCAATCTCGGATGCAATATCGTATAGTTTTTTTGCATCAGACTTTGATATCAAAAGATCAGATATGGAATGAGCAAGATCGGTAATGACATCACCTGCAGACTCGAGCAAGTTTGCTGCAACCCTGTAATCTAGGATGTCAATGTTTCCTAAGTTTAGTGCAGTTGCAAGCTTCTTGTCTACCATTGCGCTTCGAATCAATCGCACAAGCAAGAAATATTGTCTGTCTATTTCGTCATCTCTGCTGGACATTGTTTGCAATACGGACTTGTCATCAGATGCAAGACAAGATATTGTATCGCGAAACATTCCGTGAACAATGGAGCTCATTCTTTTTAGTATTTTATCAGGGCTTAGTGTCGTTGCATCAAGCAGGAACTGAACATTGACATTTGATGAATCCTCTTCCACAATTTCCATGCCGACAAGTCTTCGCATCAGTCCGCGAATTTTTTCTCTGTCTTCTCCAGATATTGTGGATCGTCCCTTTATCTTGATGACGTCATATCCAAGAAGATATGCACCTGTAACATAGGCACTAATGTTTTCTTGCTTTGATACTGGATATTCTATTACAATTTCATTTGGGGGCTTGCTTCCGCCTGTTGGTGTAATTGAAATGCTGTTAGCACCGGTCTCAATTTCTACCTCGTCACTTTTTTCAAGCTTGTTTGCCTCTACCCACTCTATTGGAAGTGATACCAAGATGCTGCTTCCTATTCTCTGCAGGCGTCGAATAAATTTAGTCAATTTAAATCAATTTATATTATTTAATGATCATTTTTATATTTTCTGGCAAATTTAAGCTAAATATGCAGGCAGTAGCCTTTGCGCCAGGACACATAACAGGATTTTTCAAGGCAGAAGTGGGCCCAAAAGATCCAGAGCACAAGGGGTCAATTGGTGCAGGATTTTGCATTAAGGAAGGGGTTACCACGAAGGTAAAAATAACTAGTTCTGACAGGCCTGAATTCAAGATAACAGTATCAGGGTACAAATCAGACAATACTCAGGTTTCCGAATTTGTAGTAAGGGAATTTTTCAAGATTGTAAAGGAGAATTATTTTTTGGACATTGAACACAAGACCACCATACCGGTTGGATATGGATTGGGTTCCAGTGGAGCTGTTGCATTGAGTTTGGCGTTTGCCCTAAATAAGGCACTTGGAACCAACTTGTCCAGGACAAAGATAGGACAGATTGCACACAATGCAGAGATTCATTGCAAGACAGGACTTGGTACTGTATTATCATCATATCATGGAGGATTTGAGATAAGAACAAAGCATGGGGCCCCTGGAATTGGAAGTTTGCAAAAAATTCATACAGACTATTCTGCCATAGTGATTTGCTTTTCACCGATATCTACAAAGCAGTTCATCAAGAGTGAACTTTCAAAAATAAATGGATTGGGTGGAAAGATGGTTACTAGATTGCTAGAATCAAGGGACCAAATGGAATTTTTAGACATGTCACTAGAATTTGCAAAATATGTGCATGTAATCACCCCAAAGATGCAGCAGGTAATTGATGATTTGGCACATCATGGATTCAAATCAGGAGTTGCAATGTTTGGGGAGACAATATTTACACTTGTTCCAAAATCTAAAGAATCTCAGGTTGTTAGGATTTTGGAAAAATACAACGCTATGGTAATCAAGACAGAGATAGACAAGAGCGGAGCTAGAGTTTCCTAGACCTTGATCCCAAAATCACATCCTCGGGCAGTATCGTTGTACATCAGGGAGAAATTGGTGGGAGGATTTAGGGAGGGACTTGTGGTAGAAGAGGGCCTTTTGGCGCATGGGAGAGGTGAGATGTTTGATTATCTACTAGGGGAAAAGACCAGCAAGGTATCCCATGAGGCAATAAGGGCTGCGGCCTGGGAGATGGTGCATGCAAAATATCCAGTCATATCTGTAAATGGCAACTTTGCAGCATTGTGCCCAAAAGAGATTGTCAAGCTGTCAGAGGTTACTGGCGCAAAAATTGAGGTAAATTTGTTTTATGCAAGCGAAAAGCGCAAAAAGGCCATTGCAAATGAGCTCAAAAGACATGGTGCAAAAGAGATACTTGGAGTAGATTCTAAATTTGCAACAAGGATTCCAAAGCTTGACAGTGCAAGAAGGATTGTGGACAAGCGGGGAATATTTTCTGCAGATGTAGTTCTTGTGCCGCTAGAAGATGGGGACAGGACAATTGCATTGAAAAAATTTGGAAAAAATGTCATAACATTTGATTTAAATCCAATGTCTCGCACTGCTCAGACTGCGGATATTACAATTGTGGACAATGTAATTCGGGGAATGCCGATTTTAATTGATGTATGTAGGAAAATTTCAGGGAAAAAAATATCAAAGAAGAAATTTGACAACAAGAAAAACTTGGCAAAGTCAATTCAAACCATAAAGGAAAATCTCAGGAGAATGTCAAATGCCTAAATCAGTACGAGATATTCTTTCCATGAAAAATTCGAAAAAAATTACTGTAATTACTGCATATGACTATACCACATCACAGCTTTGTGACAAGGCAGGAGTGGACATGCTATTGGTTGGAGATAGTGCAGGTATGGTCATGTTAGGATATGACAATACGATTCCAGTGACAATGGATCAGATGTGTATGTTTACCGAAGCTGTTGCAAGAGGTAGGCAAAATGCGCTGGTTGTTGCAGATATGCCGTTCATGTCGTACCAGGCAAGCAGGTCCCAGGCAATTGAAAATGCTGGGAGATTGGTAAAGGCAGGGGCTGATGCTGTAAAACTAGAGGGTGGTACTGAGATTAGAGATACTATACATGGAATAGTTGAGATTGGCATACCTGTAATGGGCCACATTGGGTTTCAGCCCCAGACTACAACTCTCCAAGAGGGCTACAAGGTGCAGGCAAAGACCAAGGACTCGGCCCTAAGACTTGTTGAATCTGCAAAATCGCTTGAGGATGCAGGTGCATTTAGCATTGTGCTTGAGATGGTTACAAGAGAAGCATCAAAGATAATTTCAGAATCGATATCAATTCCGACAATTGGGATTGGCTCAGGACCTGACTGTGATGGACAGGTGCTTGTGGTACATGACATGCTTGGTTTGTATGAAAAAATAAAGCCGAAATTTGCAAAGAGGTATCTGGAATTGTCTTCTGATATTATACATGCCGTGGAATCATACAGAAATGATGTTGTGTCAGGCAAGTTTCCTGGGACAGAACATTGTTTTTCCATGGATAAATCTGAACTTGAAAGGTTGAAAAAAGAAGTTGATTGACAAGCACCCCTCTTTGGATATAGTAAATTCAGATGGCACAGAACTTGCTGGAAAAAAAATTGTGTTGTGCATATCAGGAAGCGTTGCTGCATACAAGGCAATTGAGTTGGCAAGGTTGTTTATGCGACATGGTGGAAATGTTACATGTGTTGCAAGCAAGGCGGCAACGGATTTGATAAAGCCGAGCTACTTCAAGTGGGCAACAGGAAATGAGGTGATAACAAAACTTACTGGAAACCTTGAGCACATCAAGGTTGCAGACTATAGGCAATCAGACTTGATTGTTGTGTATCCGTGCACTGCAAATACCTTGGGCAAGCTTGCAAATGGGATTGATGATACTCCAATCTCTACGGTGCTAAGTGTGGGGCTTGGTTCCAAGATTCCAATTGTGATAGCACTTGCAATGCATCAGGCAATGTATGAGAATCCTGCAGTTGTCAAAAATATTGAATTTTTGGAAAAAAAGGTAGAGTTTGTATCTCCAAAATTCATAGAGGGCAAAGCAAAGGCTGCAGAGCCTGAAGAGATACTGGATCTGGTACTTGACAGGTTTGGCTCATCACCTGCACTCAAGGGCAAAAGGGTGCTTATTACTGCAGGGCCTACCATAGAGTATATTGATCCTGTGAGGGTCATAACAAATCAGAGTACAGGCAAGACTGGAGTATTGCTTGGTTCAGAGCTTGTCTCTGCAGGGTCCAAAGTTACTATGATTTACGGTCCAGGGTCTGAGATTCCTCCAAAGGGTGCCAAGGTGATACGCATCAAAACAAGCTCTGAGATGAGCCAGGCGTTGCAAAAGGAGCTCAAAAGTAAATACGATATTGTAATTCTTGCAGCGGCTGCCTCAGACTATACGCCTGAGAATCCAAGCAAGACAAAGATTCACAGTGACTTGCTTAGGGTATCTTTGAAGCTAAAAAGAGTTCCAAAGATGATAAACAGTGTGAAAAAGATGCAGAGTGGGGTGTTTCTTGTTGGATTCAAGGCAGAGACTGGAGTATCCAAGAAAGAATTGGTGGAAAGGGCACGGGAAAAATTAGTGCAGGCAAGCTGCGATCTTGTAATTGCAAATGACATTGGTACCAAAAGATACAGAGAAAATCCAGATTATAATAATGTCATAGCTGTTGATTCAAAGACTGTAAGAGAATCTGGATGGAAAAGCAAAGAGCAGGTTGTTAGATTTATCAGAGAACAGATAGAAAGTAGATTGTAGCAAATGTACGGTAAGAGATTGTTTTATTTCCCATAATTTAGATTACAACCAGTTCTTTTGTAAACTTGTGCATTACGTCAACCTTGTTGCCAACTATGACTGAATCTTCAATGCGCACTCCAAACTTGTTTGGAATGTATATTCCAGGCTCTACTGTTACTGCCATGTTCTTTGATAGTGCAGTAGTACTTGACGGACCAAGGTTTGGCAACTCATGCACCTCAAGACCTATGCCGTGGCCTGTTGAGTGGATAAAGTATTTTCCGTATTTTTTCTTGTCAATTACTTTTCTGCATGCATCATCAACAGACTTGCAGGAAACATTTGGTTTTACTGCTTCTAGTCCAGCTTCTTGTGATTCCCGTACAATTTCATAGACTTTTTTTGCTTCTGATGAAACAGATCCAAGACCAAATGTTCGTGTGGCATCAGACACATATCCCTTGTACCGTAATGTCAAATCCACTACAACCATGTCTCCATTTTTGAATTTCCTGTCAGTTACTTGGGCATGCGGCAAAGAGCCGTTTGGACCGCCAGCTATAATCAATGGATTTAGAGTTGACTTGTATCCAGTTGCAAACATGCCGCGCTCCATTGCATACTGCATCAGTATAGTTTGTAGCTGTGCCTCTGTCTGGCCTATCATCATTACATCAACGCACATCTCGTACATTTCATCAAGTATAGAGGATGCTTTTTTGAGTACAGAGATTTCTTGTGCATCTTTTACTTCCCTTGCACGGTAAAACGGATCTGTTGAGGATTTTATTCCAGGAACAGACCTCTTTAGGCTTTCAACTATATTGTAACTGTCACTGTCTGTGCAGACTTGGCCCTTGAGCATCTTAGAAAGTGTTGCAAGAGAGCCCTTGCCGCGCTCAGATTTTACCACTTCACAACCGACAGATTCGTCCTTGGCTCTGCCCATCTCAAGTTCCGGAGAGACTATGGTACAGCCATTTTTGTCCAATATGCCTACTGCTTCACCCCAGAACCCGGTCATGTAAAATAGATTTTCAGGCTCAAATGCGACTAGTGTGTCACATCCCATATTATTGCAATATTTTAGAAGATTCTTTCTTCTTTGATTCAACAAAATAACTTGAGAGTCCTTTGCTATTTTACATTTGCTGGAACGTTTAGATATTGGAAACAGTCCCTTTGGTTTTGTGGAAGAGAAGAAGAAAATTGTAGCATTATTGTCAGGTGGACTTGATAGTAGACTAGCTGTCAAGATGATGCAGAATCAAGGATTTGATGTTACGGCTGTTGCCATCAAGACTCCGTTTTGTGATTTTGATTGCGGTAGAGGTTGCGGTTTTGAAATAAGGGAGACTGCAGATTCTCTTGGAGTGGATCTCAAAACTGTATACCTAGGTGATGATTATATCGAGATGTTAAAGCATCCAAAGCACGGATTTGGTTCCGGGATGAATCCATGCATTGACTGTCGTTCCATGATGTTCAAGGCAGGAAAAAAAGTGATGGATGACATTGGTGCTGAGTTTATCATATCAGGTGAGGTGCTGGGTCAAAGACCAATGAGTCAGTTTGCACCTGCACTCAAGACAATAGAAAAAGAATCTGGCATGGAAGGAATTATTGTAAGGCCGTTGTCTGCCGGATTGTTACCGCCGACCAAACCAGAGATGGACGGAATAATCAAAAGAGAAAATCTTGGAATGATAAGAGGTAGATCAAGAAAAGAGCAGCTCAAGATGGCAAAGGAATTTGGTTTTGACAATCCGCCAAATGCGGGAGGAGGATGCCTTCTTACGGATCCAAAATTTGCATTGAGGGCAAAAGATCTCTTCCAGCATGTAGAGACACCAAGCACAAATGATATTGATTTGTTAAAAATTGGAAGACATTTTAGATTTGACAAAAATACAAAACTAATAGTTGGTAGACACAAGGATGAAAATGAAATGATAAAGGCGCTTGCGTTGCCGGGAGATACACTATTTGAGGCAAAGGATCATGTGGGTCCGGTATCAATTTTGCGCGGCGATGATTCTGAGAAAAATCAGAAACTAGCTGCATCTATAACTTTGCGATATTCGGATGCACCAAAAGATGCACAGAATATTGTCATTGTAGAAAAAAATGAAGTAAAATCAGAGATTCCTGCTGGCTTTGTGCCAGAGCAAGAATATCTCCAATATAGAATTTAGTCATACAAGCTAAACGGTGAATTGCATTTGACTGCAAAGACTTTTTGAGGGAGTTGATCGCTTACAGAGTATGCAGACGCAAAAGGCTCCCACTTACCTTAAGGCAATTACTTTGAGGGATTATAGTGACATACATGGGGTAAAAGAGGACATCAAAAAGGGAATGATCCTGGTACTTAGGGTAACCCCGCTTGCACAGAAAAATGTGGATGAGCTAAGAAAGGCAGTAGAAGAAATTTACAGCATTGCAAAAAATGCAGATGCTGACATTGCAAGGCTTGGAGAAGAGAGAATAATTGTCACTCCGTCCGGAGTAAAGATCTGGAGAGCCGAGTACGATCTAAAGTAGTCTTATTCCTTCTTGTACGTTAGGACAAATTGTCGGAATTCTAAACATTCTGTGAACAGAGCTTGCCAAGTTTTCGGATTTGCGTCGTTCACCGTGGTTTACAATGACACGTCGTAGTTTCGGTCTTAATCTGTGGATGTAAGACATTAGTTGGTTATAGTCACTGTGTCCACTAAACCCATCTAGTTTTTCAGTGGAGCAGTTTATGTTGATTACTTCAATTTTTCCATCCTTTCCAACAACGGACACTTGTCTTGATCCGTCAAGGACTCTTCTGCCAAGTGTACCGTTCACTTGGTATGATACAAACAAGATTTTGTTCTTTTGTACTGGTGCAATGTTTTTGAAATATTCAAGTACTGGACCACCCTCTAGCATACCGGATGTTGCCATGATTATTGCAGGACCTTCACGCAATGGCTCTTCTCGTGCATCTGCATGCTCTATGTTTGTGAAATATTCAGAAGCAAATGGATTGTCATCAGTTTCTAGTATCTTTTGTCTTAGATCTCGTGCTAGATATTCAGGATATGATTCGTGTATTGCAGTAGCTTCAGATATCATTCCTTCTGTAAATACTGGAGCTTCCATCAATTGTCCCATCTTCATGTATTGATCGATTACCATCATGAGTTCCTGTGCACGACCGACTGCAGGAATTGGAATGAGTACCTTTCCGCCGTTTCGTAGTGTCTCATTTACAGATTTTATGAAGATGGACTCGACTTCTTCTCTTGATGCTTGGATGTCTTCTTTTGCACCGTAGGTACTTTCAATGAGTAGGGTCTCTACTCTTGGAAAGTTCCAGGAAGCGCTTTCAAATAGCATTGATTTACCATATTTTAGATCGCCAGTATAGACAAAGTTGTGGTTGCCGTTTCCAATGTGAAAGTGGCAGCTTGCAGAGCCCAAGATGTGGCCTGCGTTTGAGAATACCAGTTTAATGTCAGGTGAGATATCTGTTACAGTGCCATATGATAGAGGAATGGTCTGTTTCATGACCTGCTTGACGTCACGCTCAGAATATAGTGGAACCCGTCCCTGTGCTGCTGCCACCTTTATGGCATCAAGTTGGATTAGGTTCATCATTGGTAAAGTAGGTTCTGTGCAGTATATGGGGCCCTTGTAGCCATATTTGTTAAGGACAGGCAAAAATCCAGTGTGGTCAAGGTGTGCGTGACTGATTACTACGGCATCTATCTCATCTAGAGTGATGTTTGGCCAGTCAAGTCTTGGGTATGCCTCTATTGGGTTTTTGGCACCGGGATTGAGGCCACAGTCAATTAGGACTTTGCTCTCATGTGTTGTAAGCAACATGCATGATCTTCCTACCTGGCTAAAGCCACCAAGTGTCATCAATGACACCTCGGCATCTTCAGATAGTTTTGGTCGGAATATCTGCTCACCTACTTGTCGCAGGTGTTTGCTTCTCTCAGATGATGATATCTTTAGGTTATAGTTGATAGTTTGAATGGTTGCAGACTGGCTTGCAGTTGCCTTTCTGATTCGTACCCTCCAGCCTGTCTTTGATACAAGCTCTGGCATGTTAAAGGCGTCAGTGTTGTTAAGAAGCCATGGGCGCTTGACATCTACTGTCATCTCTCCAGTTGCAGTATCAAAGAATGTTCCACCAAGTTCTGCTTCCTTTGGAAGCATCTGTGTAAGAATTTGTCTTGATTCTTCTTCATTTTTGCGGATTGACTCTTCAGTTCTTACTACAATTCTTTTCTTGATTACATTTACCATGTTAGAGATTACTTCGTTGTGCTCCATGAGATATTTTGGATTCTTGGTGTAGATTGCAATTCTTGGACCCTCATAGTCTATCTTGGTAACATCTGCTTCTTTTGGAATACTTTGCAGTATGGTTGCCATTATGTTTTGGGCTGGAGATACTTCGCGTTGTGCTTGTTTTCTTTGCATTAAATCACTAAAGCGTAATTATGGCCTTCTTCTGTTCTTTGGTCAAGAGTCTGTACCCTTGCTTGTCGATTATAGCGACATTGATTCCGTCACCTGTTCCAATGTTTCTTGTAATTGCAGCTTTTACTGCTCTTAGGGCAACTACTTTGCCCTCTTCGACGGTAAGGCCATCGCGGTATTCACTTTCCAATAGACCATATGCTACTGGAGAACCGCTTCCTGTTGTTACGTATGTTTTTTTGTCAAGTGATCCAAACATGTCAATGTTGTACAATGCTGGACCTTGTTGGTCATATCCCCCTACAAGGATGTCTGCAATGAATGGATAGTATCTATTTTGGAAAAATATCAAAGATGCAAGTCTTGCAAGCGACTTGATTGGTAGATACTCTTGTTTTTCAATTCTATGTATGTTTGAATGATAGCGGAGCATGTCTGTGACGTTTTGTGCGTCTGCGACACCACCTGCGATTGTCATTCCTGCATGATTATCTATTTTTTGGATCTTCATTGTATTGTTATTTGCTATGAAATATCCTGCGCTTGCTCTCATATCTGCGCACAAGACAACACCATCGGTACAGGTTATCCCTACTGTAGTGGTTCCATGGTATGTGTGTTGTTCAATATAGTCTGACAAATAACTTACTCCTAACTTGAGATACTTCGTGTGGGATATAACCCGCTTAAATAACTTTGTATTATATGACATATTGATAAATAACCAACTTTCAAGTGAAAACCATGGCTTCTCACATAATGGAGCTACCAAGGAAGATACTCATAGGTGAGAACAACATTTCTGACATTGGGGATTTCCTCGTAGGCCTTTCTGCCCCAGAGAGGGTTTCACTTGTTTCAGGTGACAAGGTACGAAAGATAACAGACAAGAAAATATCATCATCTCTTTCAGATTCCAAGATAAAGTATGTTTGGCATCGCAGCACAAGCAATGATGTAGATTCTGCAAAAAAGACACTAGAGGATATCAGAAAGGACAAGAGCGATCTAATCATTGGAATTGGGGGCGGAAGATCAGTAGATATTGCAAAGATGATAGCATTTACACTCAAAAAGTCATTTGTAAGCATACCAACCTCTGCATCACATGATGGAATAGCAAGTCCGTTTGTTTCATTGCGAGGCGACAAGCCATATTCCATTATAGCTACTGCACCGCTTGGAGTCTTTGTAGACATTGCCATACTGAAAAAGGCGCCAAGGAGACTTTTGGCAAGCGGTTGTGGAGACTTGATGGCAAAAGTTACAGCAGTGCGAGATTGGGAGCTTGCAAGAGACAATGTTGGAGAATATTTTGGTACATATGCTGCAAACTTGGCATCAATGAGCGCAAAGATTGTAATTGACAATTCTAAAGATTTCAAGAAAAAGCCAGACGTTCGCATGATTGTAGAGGCTTTGATAAGCTCTGGTGTTGCAGCATGCATTGCGGGAAGCAGTAGACCATGTTCTGGTGCAGAGCATTTGTTTTCTCATGCAGTTGATCATCTAAAACCAGGTATTGGTCTTCATGGTGAAAAGTGTGGCATTGGTGCAATCCTTGTTGCAAAGATGCAGGGACAAGATTGGAAAAAGATAATTCAAATGCTAAAAAATGTTGGTGCGCCAACCAAGGCAAAGGAGATTGGATTAGAACCAAGTGTTCTTGCAAAAGCACTGACTATTGCCCAGTCATTGCGACCTGAGAGATATACGATACTTAGCAAGAAAATCATGAATGAGCAAAAAGCAATAGAACTTGCTAAAAGTACTGGTGTGTTGTAGTTTTAGGCTGTCTTTTGTTGTGCAGGCTTGGCAGCAGCTGGTTTCTCTGCTGGTTTGTCTTGTTTTGGTTTGTTGTATGAATCAACAAAGTTTACTTTCTCAAGTTTTGGAACAAACTTGAATATCTCATTTGCAATTGCACGCTTGACAATCTGGAGGCCGTCCATCATCATTGCCTCTTCTGGGATTGTGACATCTACTGCAGTTGCCTTGATCTCAAACTTTATCTTTGATTCGTCAATTGGGAATCTTCTTTTTAGCAATCCCATGACTTTGTCCTGATCGGTATCTAGTGATTTTAGAACATTTACATCATAAACAATTGTCTTTCCTGCAAATCTGTGGTTAAAGTCAATTTGCACTCTGCCTGATCCGATAAATCTTACAATTCCTGTTCTTTCATCCATTTCAATTGTATCGCCAACTGAAATTTTTTCTGCATCTTCACCAAGTTTGCGGAGAGGGATCATGCGAACTTTGCCAGAGTCTCTTGTTCCAAATCCTTTCTCGGGCGGAACCTCTACTGTGAGTTTGTCTCCTGGTTTGGTATTTGCAAGTGCATCATCGAGTCCCTTTAGAACCCAAGATTCTCCTACGGAGATTAATCTTGGTTGATATTTTACATTTGGATCATGAATAGAACTTGATTTAGCGTCAGCTTCTCTTGTTGTTTCAAATACTTCATTTGAATCCTTGACCTTGGCAGTATAATCTACCAGTATCAGAGTTCCTTTTTGGAAAGTCAACGTGATCGATCCTTTAACTTCCTAATATTAAGTTAAAGCTAAAAGGACTATTTCAGGGCAGTATTTTTAGATCTACAGTGCCCTGAGTTTGTCTTCTGCTACCTTGATTGCATCTGGGTTTGTCTTGTAACCCATCATATCAAGTGTTGATGCAATTGCAGAGATTGTTCTCATTACATGATACTTGTGTACTTCTCCCATGCATCCAACTCGGAATACTTTGCCTTTGAGTTCACCAAATCCACCTGCAACTAGAACTCGGAATTTTTCAGATAGTGTTCCTCGGAATGTTTTGTCATCAAGTCCCTGCAAATAGTTTAGTGCAATTACAACTGTAGAGCGTGCATCTTCTTTTGCAAATGGAGAAAGGCCCATTGTACTTAGTCCACTGTACAATGCATCAGAGCAAACTCTGTGTCTTCGTATTCTGTTTTCAATTCCTTCTTCTAGAATGATATCTAGTGCTTCTCTGTATGCATAAAGTAATGGTATTGCTGGAGTAAATGGAGTTTCTTTTGTATCGTCATAGTACTTGAAGTATCTTGCCATGTTAAAGTAGAATGTTGGCGGTGGATTTGCAATCATGTGTTTTTTTGCTTTCTGGCTTACTGCAATTGGAGATATTCCTGGAGGTGCTGCAAGTGCCTTTTGTGCTCCTGTGACACAAACATCTACCCCCCACTTGTCCATGTGGAATTCTTCTCCACCAAGTATTGAGACTCCATCTACAACATAGAAGGAGTCATTTCTTGCTGTAAGATCCTTGATTTTATCGAGATATTTGACCATTGTACCAGTGGAGGTCTCGTTCCATACAACATAGAATGCCTTGACATCTTTGTTGTTGTCAAATGCTTCCTTTACTTGATCAAATGTTGCATTTTGGCCAAATGGAGTTGTAAGTCGTATAACATTTGCGCCAGCCCACTCTAACATTGTAGAGAGTCTGCTGCTAAATTCACCGTTGACTGGTATTATGACCTTGTCGCCTTTTTTTACCATGTTGACAACAGAAGCTTCAACTGCGCCGGTTCCAGATGCACTCAGTGCCACTACATCGCTTGTAGTGTCAAAGATTTTCTGGCTTTTTTCTATGGTGTCAACGTATAATTTTACAAAATCTTTACTTCTGTGATTTATCATATGAGTAAACATTGAACGTGTTACTCTCTCCGGAACATTTGTTGGTCCTGGCAACATTACTAGATATTCCAAATAAATCTCCAACTTGCAAGCAAGTTAACCGCTATTTATAATTACAGAATTTTGAGCAGCCTATTCTTTGCATCTATTTTCAAAAGCACCTTTCTTGTACCTTCAGGAACAAGATCAGACCAGTCTTTCCCGCTTGCGATCATTTCTCGAATATTTGTTCCAGAGATGGTATCTCGTCTTAGTAGGGGAACCTCGATCACATTCTTGTTGCGTTTCTTGTACAACGTGATGGTGAATTCATCATTTGAAAAAACTACATCATATGGAGGAACAATGGAATCAACGTGGTATGTCCACTTTTCATGATCTCCTGTATCTGGTACAAAAAATATCTTGACGCGTTCTAGTGTTTTAGGATCTAATGATGAGAGAATCATCTCCTTTCGCTCTTCTGCGGTAAATGGGTTTCTTTTTTCATAGCTCTTGTTTGAGCTTCCTATTCCTATCCACAGGTTGTCAACTTGGGACAGTCCAATGTGTACTGCCTCTAGGTGTCCTTTGTGAAACGGTTGAAATCTGCCAATTAGTAATCCATCCATTGCAAAATCTTGTTTATGCTTTTTAAAAAACCTAGTTGATCTTGATTTTCATATTTTGTAAGAAAGGGTTAGCTTTTTAGTCATTGAAGACCAGATGTATCTGCTGTATGGTACTGTATCTTTAATGGTATTTTTTCCATTGCCTGAGCTTGAGGTATTAGATTTTCATTTGATTCAAGATCAACACTCCAATGGCCTAATATTGGATCAACTGAAGATATGGTAAATCTCTCAAGTAAACTTTCAGATCCGGAATATCGAACATTATAAAGTTGGTTTCCCATATTGATTTTCATGACTTGATCTTGCAAGTCATATGTAGATTTGTTGACAAGGCAATTATTTCCTATAATACATGTACCGTCTGGTGCAGTAACTCTGTATGACATACCTGTTTCATGTGGATGTGATGAATATAGAATGTCAGGAGTTGCAATGACATTTCCTTTATCATCAATCATAGATTGTATATTGATTGTATTTGAGATTGGAATAGTTTTTACTGATGGGAATGTGTTTATGGTTGATTCCGGACTAGAGATTATTTTGTCATAGAATTTAGCTTGTGCAGTTAGATGGTGAGATAACATTTTACCTGTTGAAAGAGTATCCCATTGCAGATTTATTTTGGTGAGTCCTGGACCAAAAATGTGCATAGGTGATACATATACTGGATTTCCATCTACAACGAGGATAATAGTACCATAAACTGGGCCTGTAGAGTTGTTGGTAAGAAATGCAGCTGGTGTGGCTACTGTGCCCTCTGCCCTATCTGATACAACATATAGATCTAATTTACCATTTATAGAGTATTGTGGTTTTATGGCAAGATCATATTCAGGTGAATCAATTTGTCCATCTTGATTTTCTACATGTATCCAGTATTTTATTGCAGGGGCAGATATCATGTCTGTAGGAATTGTTCCAGAGACTAGATAGGTTGAATTTGATATTAAGAGTGGAGATGCAGTCATGTCAATTTGATCATATTTTGATTCATTTTGACCAAATTTGATAGATCGTAGATAAGTATGTGTTATTGGTATCTTGCTATCCACTATGGAATAAACCGTAATTGGCTTGTTGTCAACATATTGGGATGGGTTGTCTGCTAAAATCTTTGTACCATTTCCAATTTGGTATTTTACATCAAATATCTTTGGTGCAGAAAGATCAACTTGTACGGGTGAGATTGTGATTTCAGTTTGTGTATAGTCTAGGTTTTCACCACATCCATTGACAATTACTGTCTTTCCTACTGAGAATATGTTATGGTTGATGGATTCTAGTGCAACTACCTCAAATGATGTCTCTTTTGGAGAAAGTGATGCCTGGTATACTAGATGACGTATAGTAGAGTTGGAGTTTTCTTGTGCATATGGTTGATTTGCTAATAGTTGTGCACTTACTACACCAGTTACAGATGTACGGACAATTACCATTGGGTCTACATCACTTACATCTGTTGCAACCTGGATTATTGCAGTCTGGTTATCACATGTTTCATAAGATATCTTTTCTATCTTAAGATAAGGACCTGCTCCTCCTCCATTGCTTGATGGTGCACCATATGTTCCCACTCCGAATCCTGTTCCAGTACCTCCTCCACCACCTACACTACTTACAGATCCTGTGGTAGAGACAGAAGATGAGGTATTTGAACTCCAAGTTGCAAAACCAGTAAAGTGTTTTGTCCAAACTACCAAATCAGGACCCACATTAGTTTTACATGCTCCATTGGATGGAAGGTTATTGTTTGTTGTTTGTGTATCGTCATTGCATGTTGCTGTAATTTCTGTAAATGGCGTTATAGAATTAAAATAACCAATGCGTTGCCCCGCCTGACCTGTAAATACTAATCGTACAGCTTTGTTAAAGGTGAGGGATACAGTGTCGGATCCAATTTCTATACTATTTGTAACTGTGTTTACAGTATTTGCTTCTACGGGTATTGATGGCGCAGATATTACATGTGGTAGATTAAGTACTCCATTCCATGAAGCATTACCAGTTATTGTAAGTGCGGGTGGTAACGTTACTTGAATTGTTGGAATAGCACTAGTAGTATTTTGTAAGATTGTCAGGCCATTAGTGATTGATACTGTGCTTGATGTAGAATTTGTTTGTACTATGCTAGAATAATTCAGTGTAGTAGCTACAGTAGTTTGAGGAACTATGATAGTAGTTAGATTAACATTTGGACTTGTTATGACTAGATCAGTCTTTGTAGAATTGATTATGATTTCTTTTTGTGTATTTACTAATTGTTGATTTGCTGCAAGAGGCAATAGAAATGGCTCAGTATCTGATAATCCTAGCTGTTCTTGTAGTACGATATTGTGAATTGAAGATGTAGATGCAGTATCTGATAATCCTAGCTGTTCTTGTAGTACGATATTGTGAATTGAAGATGTAGATGCAGTATCTGATAATCCTAGCTGTTCTTGTAGTACGATATTGTGAATTGAAGATGTAGATGCAGTATCTGATAATCCTATGTTTTCAGATAATTGTATTGAAAATTGTTGGCTGCCACAATCATGGTTGTCATTGTTGTTTCCATTATGTTCACCGTCATTGTTGTTTCCATTATGTTCACCGTCATTGTTGTTTCCATTATGTTCACCGTCATTGTTGTTTCCATTATGTTCACCGTCATTGTTGTTTCCATTATGTTCACCGTCATTGTTGCAATTATTGTTGCCATCATTTCCATTATCATTTCCATTATCATCTTCTTCTACTTGGAAATCTTGTTCAGATAGATGTGGTACTATCCATTGCATTTGGTCTACTATTCCATCTCTATCTGTATCTACAAACTGAACATGGAATCTAGGATCATTTGTAACATCAGTCTTTGTGCCATTTATCATCCAAAATAATTTAAAATGTATCCCTTTCATGACCAGATCTCTGGGTAAATTAGTGTATGATTTAACATCAGTATAATGCAGGGTCGAATTGTTTAACACTCGTATTTGTTTACTAAATTGATTTGATGAAGATTCATTAGTTTCTAAGGTATATGGTGCAGGAGTCTGGAATTTGAGTTGGTATTGTTCTGCAGTATAGTTTATGACAAGAAGTTTGGATGTTTTGTTTGATTCAATCATTTGAGGGTTTAATGATGCAATAGGTACAACTTTGTTTGAGATTATTGTTGTGTTTGCATTAGAAGTCTGATTAAGTATTTGCAATTTTGAGATGTCTGTAGTATATTCCATCTTGGTTGCATTCACATCTAGTATCTTTGCATCTGATGGAATTTGTATAGCTAAATTAGCAGTTTGAGAAAGTGTAACATTTTGGGTCCAAGTTACTGGTTTATTGATCTCAATGTATGTGTGATTTAATTGTGAATTGATTATCACAGGAGTATTGATGGTTGTTGCATTACTAGTAGAGTATGAGGGATTAAAAATAAACGCATTTTGTAAATAGATCTTGTTTATTTGTGATGCGCTAAGAGTAGAAGTATACAGAGTTACATCTCGAATTGAACCAGAAAATAGGTTATCGCTCTGAGAACGTAAGGAGTTGAGATATGCACCAATTGCAACGTCTGAATTAGACGATAAAATAATTCCGGTTCGATTTTCAATCTTACCAGTTATGGAAATTGTGGGTATTCCAGTAAGTGGTATCTTTGATTCTTGAAGACCATTGACGTATATGCCGATAGAAGAATTATCATAAGTGGCTACAAGATTAGTCCAGTCTTCCGGAATAGTGCTGTTTGATGTAACAGTATTCCATTTTATTCCATCAAATATAGAAAAGATGGCTTTCTTTGAGGGTGGTATGTCATTGTTTATAGCTAAAATGAAAGTATTTTCTTTACTAATTACAGTAAATTGAGACGAACCATGACTGTAATCAGGTTTTACCCATGCAGATAAGGTTAGAGCAGAGAGGTTTTTTGTAGAGATTACATTTTGTTTTAGATAACCATTACCATTCAGTTGTAATGATGTTGTATTTGTAGAATTATCAATTCTTGTTTTCCCAACAGATAACGTCTTCAAGATAGAAGATGTGAAATTCCAAGATTGAGTAGGAATTGGGAAGGTTGTATTGTTATGCGAGTTATTTTTTATAATAGACGTTGTGGCATTAGAGAATTGGAATGAGATTGTGGAAGAATGATTTGATGGGATATAGTTAGTGGCATTAGAGAATTGGAATGAGATTGTGGAATTGGATTGTTGGGGTATCAATTTTGTAGCATTAGAGAATTGGAATGAGATTGTGGAAGAATGATTTGATGGGATATAGTTAGTGGCATTAGAGAATTGGAATGAGATTGTGGAATTTGAGTTTGACGAAAAATGAGATGGTCCAGTATTTTTGTCTGAAGGATTTGATTCCCCAAATGCCATCCATTCATAATTTCCAAATGTAGAAAATGGAGTTACTGTTGATGACGATATCAAAATAACAATGAAGAAAAATGAAAGAAAATGTTTAGAATTTATTTTTTCTGATTTAGATCGTATAAAAACATAGATTGACAGAGGTATAAAGCATACCAATAGAAGATATTGGTTGTTTTCTATTTCATGTGCAAGTTGAAGTAGAACGATTGTGGTTAGATTTGTATCTTTTGAAGATGAGATTGAAGTAACATATAGATATACATTGTTTTCAATTTTTTTGGTAAAGATATTTAATTCATATAATGATTTTGTTATATCATTTTGTTGTTGACCTAGAACTGTATTGTCAAAAAATTGTTGTATATATGATATGGTGGATTTGTCCAATGATTGATGTAAATTATTAAAATTAAGACTATCATCAAATCTATTTCGTTTTATTTTTTTTGCGATTACGCCAGTAGTATCTAGAAATTTATCGTTAGTATTTTGTGCGTTATAATTTGATATTTGTTCTAATCTAGTTCTTTTTAGTTTTTTAGTTATGACTTCATCAGTATTTACTATAGAGGATTTGTCATTAGTCTTAGGATTTTTGAAATTAAATGTGTTAAAGTAATTGTAATTCACATAATGAGCATTATACATGACCGAAACTGCACTACTACAAGAAATCAGAGATAATCCTGATAATACAAATATGAAAACAAAGATTTTTCTATCCAAATGTATCCCTTCCAATGAAAAAAACAGTTTTGGCAGTATTTATCATCAATATTACAAATTGTCAACATAATCATTAAGCAAGGTGGAATTTTGCTGATATTATTAATACCTATATGGTAAATGTACTGCAAATGGGATCCACTTTGGAAATAAAAAAGTGGCGTATTTCTTGTAGATATTTCTGCTACTGTTTTAACAATAGTGTAAACTGTTTAATTGAACACAAAATGGGACCCATCATGGAAAGAAAACATGCGCTAGTAATAGGTGGAAGTATTTCTGGGCTGGTTTCTGCTCAGATACTTGCAAAATATTTTGAGATTGTAACAATAATTGAGAAAGATGACATAAAATCATCAGATGTGCGAAATGGTACACCACAAGCAAATCACATCCACACACTACTTGTAAAAGGCAAACAAGTTCTTTCAGAAATTTTTCCAGAATTAGAAAAAGAGATGATGGAATCTGGTGCGTTAGGACTTGATTACATACTAAATGGTCAATATTTTATAGATGGTTATTGGACACCGAGATTTTCATCAGGTCTTGACAGTTATTTTTCAAGTAGGACACTATTTGAATTCACAATCAGAAAACAAGTGGAAAAAAATAACAAGATACAATTCATGAATGGTCTTGTTACAGGTCTTGTAACAGACAATAACAAACATGTATCTGTAAAAATAAAATCTGGAAAAGATTTCTCGTCAGAACAAATTCTTCATGGAGATATTGTTGTAGATGCAAGTGGTAGAAATTCAAAGACTTCGGAGTGGTTACAAGATATAGGATACGCAAAACCAGAAGAGACTCATGTTGATTCCAACATAGGATATGCTACTAGATGTTATAAAATTCCCAAAGAATATCAAAATCTAAAAGAATTCATTGTCATTCTCAATCACCCTCCACACCAACCAAAGATGGGTGGAATCTTGCCTATAGAAGGAAAAAGATGGAAAGTCACCATGTACAGCATAGGAAAGGACTTGCCAACTACAGATGAAAAAGAATTTTTGGAATTTTCAAGAACACTTGCAGATCAAAGAGTTTACGACATGATAAAAAATGCAGAGCCAGAATCAGAGATTCACGGGTATAGAGTAAGAGGGAGCAGAGTAATACATTATGAAAGAGCCAAGGTGTGGCCTGAAAATTATATTGTAATTGGAGATGCAGTATGTACATTCAATCCGTTTTACGGCCAGGGAATGACAATAGCGGTACTTGGATGCAAACTTTTAGATGAATTTTTGAAGAAAAATTTGTCAGAATCAAACCAAAAAAAATTGCCTTTAGAGTTTCAAAAAGAGTTGTACAAGAGAAATTCACATCCCTGGCTTCTTTCTACAGGAGAAGATTTTCGATGGCCAACTACCAAGGGCCAGAGACCAAGTGCACCTGCAAGGATGATGCAAGCGTACGCAGACAGCATATTGTACCTTTCACCACACAGCAAGCTTGCTGCAAAATCATTTCAGGAAATGATGCAAATGACAAGATCACCTCTGGTTTTGTTTCATCCTAAATTGATGGTACAATTATTGATGAGAAAAATGAAACTAAAGATTTAGACATTATTCTTTAGGGTTTGTAGGCTACAATGATGGATGTAGGATAAGAAAAGTATGTCATTTCATCTTTTGTATAACATTTGAGATCCATCTTATCAATTCCAAGATCATTTTGGATAAGATTACGAATCTTTTGATCATCTCCAGGATTTGGAAATGATGCAGCAAGTTGTTCTTCAAGTTCAGATTCAAGACGATAAAATGCAGCTGAGATATTTGTCAATCCAAATTTTTTTACCATGTCTAGTAATTCATCAAATGGTATAGCTCTCACATGAGAGGGATCACGAAGTTTTTCAATGTGATCATATGCAAGTGCCTTTTCAGGTCTGGGAGTAACATCAATTACCGCTATCCTACCCCCACGCTTGCATACTCGTATCATTTCTGACAAAACTTTCTCCGGTTCTAGAAAATGATGAAAACTATATCTTGTAATTACTAGAGAAAATAATTCATCTGGAAAAACAAGTGGAGAAGCGTTTCCAATATTCCATGTCAAATTATTCAACAGTCTTTCATGTTGTAGAAGTTTTGCTTTCTCTATCATTGCTGGTGTAATGTCTATTCCAGTAACATGCTTTGCAATTTTAGCAAATGCGCATGATACAAGACCTGGGCCACATGCTACATCCAATACAGAATCAGTGTTAGTAACTTGGGTAAGATCATACATGAGCTTGAATGCTCTTTCATCGGAGTGTCCCTGTTTTTTAGCAAATGGGTTTGCTTGCTTTGTAAATTGATCTATTATAGATGCTGTATGAACTGATGTTTTATCTGACAAGATTTGTCTTTTAACACATCTTGAATATTTATGAATTACATAACCATAGTTAATTAGATTCTACAATAAAGCAACTAGTCATGGAACCAATAAGAATAGACGGAGGATTTGGCGAAGGAGGCGGACAGATAATCCGAAGTGCAGTTACCTTGTCCGCAGTCACAGGAAAACCAGTTGAGATAGAAAATATTAGAAAAAACAGAAAAGTTCCAGGTCTAAGACCACAACATCTTCTTGGTGTGAAAATTTTGTCAAAGATTTGTCAAGCCAAGGTGGAAGGCCTTCAGGTAAATTCAACTTCATTGAAATTTTCTCCTTCACATGGATTAGATCTGGATCTGCAGGAAGATGTTGGTACTGCTGGAAGCATCTCGCTTATCTTGCAAGTTTTGATTCCTGCAGTTTCTCTTATGAGAAAAAGTCTGAAATTATCAATTATTGGAGGCACCGATGTTCCCTTTAGTCCTACCATGGATTACACAAAACATGTTTTTGGTAATGCCATGTCAAGAGTTGGGATTAATTTTGATCTTGAGGTAAAAAGAAGAGGGTATTATCCAAAAGGAGGCGGGCTGGTTAAAGTGCAGATACATCCATGCACTGCTTTACATTCTACATCACTTCTTCACAGGAAGACCAGAAATGCTAGTCTTTTGTGCACTTACTCACATATACCAAGGCAAGAAATAGAAAACCAAGTACAGGATGCAAAAGATGTTCTTGTTGCAAATGGATTTGATTGTGAATTTACAATAAGAGAAGAAAATGCTCAAGACAAAGGATGTTCAATTTTGATATTTTCCCATGATGCAGATTCTGTTACGGGTTATGATGGAATATATCAAAAGAGTTTGAATGGTCTTGGTAAATTTGTTGCGGAAAAATTTGTGGAAGAAAATTTAGGGGTTGACAGATTTCTTTCAGACATGCTAGTTGTTCCACTTTCACTTGTAAAAGATACTTCAGTGTACAGAGTTAGAAGCATTACAAAACATTTGGAAACAAATCTGTTTGTTGCGTCAAAAATGACTGGTTGCAAATATGGAATAGGGAAACTTGATAATGGCTTTGAAGTTAGAATTGCAGGGATCTCAGACACCTGCATGTAAAAGTGCAGCCATCAATAATATCAGAATTGAAATTATTACTGTAAGTCTTCCTAGTGTTATAATTTTTGAGCGTAATTTTTGAAGGGCATCGCCTGAAAGTTCTTTTGATTCTATTTTTCGTTCTACCTCACCTCGAATAAGTCGTACATGTATTGCAAATATGATTATCAATGCAATTACAAGTAGTACCTTGATGAGAAGGACTATCCCGTAGTTAGTATCAAGTATCATGGATGGCTTGGTAATTACTCCAGCAGAATTGTAAATTCCAGTCACTATCAGTACTATAAGGGACGGGACACCGATTTTGTTAAATTTGCGCCCAACCCGGATCATTATAGACAGTCTTCCCTCCACAGAATCGGAAATTGTCTTTAGAAGAGGTGCAAGAACTATGCCAATGAATATTGAACCACCAACCCAAATTGATGCAGCTAGAAGATGAGCCCACATTATGAGTGCGTCAGCAATTAGCATTACACTGGTTGGAATATCAACAAATAATACTATTTTCATATGACGAAGGTTTTTTAATTCAAAAGGCCAGGTAGCTTTTAGATTTGATAAGCAAGGGAAGACTAGTCATAATAGCATGCTTTGCAGGCCTTGGAGCAATGATGTTATTTTTCTATGTTTATGCAAATTCTTTCCAGGGTGACCTTAACAAAGTAATAGTAAGCATTGATAGTATCACAGTACTTGATGAAAACAAGCTGGACAAACGTGCACATCTTGATGTTAGATTCAATCTACAAAATCCCACAACAATTGTATTAACTGTATCAACGATCAATTATCAGCTATACGCAAATGGTGTTAACATAGGAGAAGGTCACTTTACTACAGAAGACATACCAGAGGCTGGAAGACCTGCACTTTTTGCAAATAGTACCTTGACATTGCCCACAACATTTGATCTTGTAAATAGTGGACAGATTGCTAAACAATATTCAGATATTACAACCAATCAACCTGTAAAATATGAAGTCAAAGGACAGATAACTATTGAATCATTCTTGACAGCAGTCATCAAAGACTTTGATTTGAATTTCGGCTAGCCTAGTCCCCAACTTGTTTTGGTTTTAGGACTAATCTTTACAAATGGTGCTTCATCTTCTTTCCATGGATTTTCTCTGACCCAGGCAAATTTTTTGAAAAATATTTCATACAGACGTTTGAATTGCGGTCCATTATCAATTAGTGTGGCTGTTCCTTGCACAACTACGGCCTTGTGTTTTCCCGGCAAGTAGTGATCTACAGTGATCGCAATTTTGTTATTCTTTTTTAGATTTGCATATTTTTTTGTGTCATAATCAGTTGCAAAATAGAAAAATCCATCTTCAAAATAATATGAGACTGGAGCTATGTGTGGTACATCATTTGCACATGTAGCTATTCTGCATCCTTCATTTTCTTTTAGAAATTCTGATTCTTTTATGGTAAATTTTATCATAGATTCCACTCAACGGCATTAAATAAAAAGAATGGGCCGGGAGAGATTTGAACTCTCGACCACCTCCGTGTCAGGGAGGTATCCTAACCAGACTAGACTACCGGCCCGATAGGATTCGGGCTTACTTTAGACGTTATTAACGTTTAAGAAAATAGATGCTTGCATTTTATGGCAATAACCATAACAGTAATAGTGGAAAACAAGAATAATATGCAATGCAACAGAGGATTATCATATGATTGGTGATTTTTCACCAGAGGAGAAGGATGGCTTTTACAAGGCAGTATTTTCAAGAAGAGATGTTAGATCTCATTTTACTTCAGATCCTATTGATGAGAAAATACTTACAAAGATACTCAATGCTGCTCATCATGCACCATCTGTCGGGTTTTCGCAACCATGGAATTTCATCCTAGTAAGAAACAATGAGACACGAAAACAAGTTAAAGATTCATTTGATAGGGAGCGAACTCGCTCCTCAACTCTTGTTGAAGATCCAAAGAGATCAAAATATTTGTCACTTAGGCTTCAAGGAATTTTGGATTGCGATGTAAACATATGCGTTACATATGATCCTACAAAATTTGGTCCATTTGTAATAGGACGATCTAGTATTCCAGAGACTGGGATCTATAGCGTTTGTTGTGCAATACAAAATCTTTGGCTTGCAGCAAGAACAGAAGGAATAGGAGTTGGTTGGGTTAGCATACTTTCAAATGATGATCTCAAGAAAATTCTTGAGATTCCTGAACATGTAGTTCCTGTAGCATACCTTTGTCTTGGACATGTTTCGAATTTTGCAGACAAGCCAGATTTGGAAAGTGCTGGTTGGTTGCCTAGGCTTGGTTTGAAAGATGTTGTGTTTTATGAAAAGTGGAATAATTCTAATGATCCTAACTGGCAACAGATTCGGCAAATGATCATCTCAAATCTAGATTACGCTTAAATGCATACCAGGTGTGGATTTTTTGGGCTCGTGGCGCAGAGTCTTATAGACGCGAAACATGGATAGCGCGGTAGCCTCCTAAGTTACAGGTCGAGGGATCGAAGCCCTCCGAGCCCGGTTCTATTTGAAAACGAGAATTACGTTGATGTTGATCCAGTAGTAGACTTTAACACAGCTTTGTAGATGTCTACGGTATAATCGCCTTGGAAGATGTGGATGGCTTTGCCATTGTCAATAGATAGCACTCTGAAATATTTTTCATAAGAACCATCACTTTTTACATCAGTTTGTGCAAAGTAAACTGGTTTTCCATCTTTGTATATCTGAATTACAACAGGATATCCTGGTGCAGGATTTTGTACTGTTCCCCATACTGCAGCAAATGGTAACTTGCTATCATTTGGAATATGCATTGAGATCACATTCTTTTGTAGTACAACATTATCTTCAGGTACTAGCTTTTGGTCCCATTCGGCACCCTGTGATGCAGGAATTGTAACGCTTGGAAGCAAAAGTAAGAAGAATCCAAATATTGCACCAACTAGCAGCTTCATGTCAAAAATTGCGTATTGTTAAATATTAAGTTGACGCATCATCTATTCACATCAATTGATATCGGAAGAAAAACTAAATGATGGATGCAGATGTAATTGCCATTATGGTGGAGCAATAAGCTGTCCATCATGTAAAGAAAATCATGGTAAACATTCTTGCCCACACTGCAAGTAGTTACTTTTTCTTTTTAGCACTTTCTTTTGCTGCCAAAGTCTTCAGGTTAGCAAGGTCTACCTTTAATTTTTCAATCTCTACAAGTGTATGTAGATTAGATATCTCAGACTTGAGGTTTTCAATCTCTTCGTCCTTATTCTTAAGGGAGCTTTTCAGTGAATCTAGTTCTGCATTTAGCTCAGACTTGGCCTGACTAATTTGGTTTGATGTCATTTGTAATGTCTGACTGCCACTATGGCTAGTTAGCTTTTTTTTTTCTTCGTGGCCGTGGCCTTCGAGTCTGTGCATATACTGAGTACTCTTAAGGGCCAACCAGCATATTGCTACTAGGAACCATGAGATAGCCGCAAATACTATGAATATCTGCTGTGTAGCCGCTGGCATTATGAAATACATGATAGACATCGCAACTGCAAGGCAGGTTGTCATGATTGTTGGTATGTCATATTGACGTTCCATGAATTTACCTCACTGGTAGTTGAATATAAATAGTAATGCAGATTGTCAGGATAAAAAAGGACTTTGTAAAAATGAAAAGGGGAAAAGCTATTCTGCGCTTTGAGTAGTCTTACCTTGAGCAATCTCCATTTCTGGAACTTCAGATTGTAGGATCTTTATTTTTTGCAGAAGTTCGTTGCGAAGGTCTCTAGCTACTCGTCTTACTGTCGGTCTTGGAACCCCAAGTTCTTCTACTACTTTAGAGTAGATATCTTGTTTATCTGTAAAGCCTTTGTCAAGCAATTCATTGATTGCTTGTTTAATGCTTGTGCTTTGAGTAGTACGATTCACGAATTTTAATCTCCAGATGTTCTATATAAGACTGTTACTATGTTTTTGGTAATAATTTTTGATATTTGAAAAATAACTTGTAACACAAAAACAAGATTACATGTTTGTATCACAAGATTATTGATTTAACAAAAATTTACAAATGAAAAATTATTGTTTAATGTTTTTATTTTACTGACTATCAAATATTGCAGAATTGTAATTCATTATGCATGGAGTATAGTGGAGAAAAGTTCTTATGATTAAAAATCAGTTGTCAAAAGGTGCCAAAGGCAACTATAGAGACAAATTTTGGTAATATGGTCTTAGAATTATTTCCAAATATTGCCCCAGAAACTGTGAGAAATTTCTCAAAATTAGCAAAAAGTAACTTTTATGATGGAACATTGTTTCATCGTGTAATTCCTGGTTTTATGATTCAAGGAGGGGACCCAAATACAAAGAAATCAGACAAGAGTAATTGGGGCATGGGTGGACCAGGATATACCATAAAGGCGGAATTTAATTCTCGTTCTCATTTAAGAGGTATAGTGTCCATGGCAAGAGCAATGGACCCAAATAGTGCAGGTTCACAGTTTTTCATAGTAACAACAGATAGCACCTTCCTAGACAAACAATACACAGTTTTTGGCCAAGTCCTACAAGGAATGGATGTGGCAGATAAGATTGTCAATCTCCCAAGGGACAAAAATGACTGTCCACATCAGGAAGCAAAGATTATTCGCATAAGTGTATCAGAGTAGGAAAAGAATTGAAGATTTTACTTAGCCTTCTTGTCATACCGATATTATTAGTTCTCTCAGGATCGCAAGCATTTGGTCAAGTGTCAATGGGCACAGCACCACATGAAATGATTAAAGTAAACATTGATGAAAACGGTAGTGCGCATGTCACACACATAGTAAATAACACTGTGACCGGTTTTACACCAGTTCAGGTTGATCTAGTAGATGGCAATATGGCAAATCTTACTGTCACAGATGGCAGCGGCAAATCTGTGGAATATGCTTCAATCCAAAAATCACCATTATCAATTATTTTGAATGCATCTCAGAGAAATATGACCGTGATAAAATATGATCTTGCCAATGTAGTTACAAATACTGATGGTGTTTGGAAATGGAACTATTATGAGCCACAGGATACCGATTTTACTGCATTTTATTTCCCAAGTGGTGTTGATACAATTTGGGCAAATGATAGACCAGTATATCTAGGAGAACGTGGACTTGGCCAACATGGAAATGGATTTACATTAGAATATGTCATAAATGAACCAACAACTACTCAAAGTGTTCAAGTTGCAGGAAAGGACTATGCAGTAGGTGTAAGAACTCTTTCAGGACTTGGAAATTATGTATTTGATCAGTCCTTGAATACGTATTCATTTGATGTAGACAAGGCAAATATGCCAGTTACCGTAATAATGCCATTGGACTTGTTATCTGGTCCATACACTGTTACAATAAATGGTAACGCAACTTTGCACCAAGAGTTCCACAACAATGCAACACATGCATGGATAGGATTCAAGCCTAGCAAGAGTGGAACCATTCAGATTAAAGGTGCTGCACCAGGACAAAGCTCAGAATCCAATTCAGGCAGTTCTGCTGTAATATCAGGCCCTACACAGCCTAACACATACGACAGCACCATGGTTTACCTTGCAATTGGAGGAATTATTGCAGCTGGAATAGCATGGCTTGTAATTACAAGAAAAAAGGCAAGAAAGTCAGAACCTAGAACCTAGTTTTTAAATTAGAATATTAATAGTGAAAAATTAGTCAATCACATGCAATGTGGATGTCATTGTATAAAATGCGGGAGCATGGAACTTTCATCCAAACGTGTTGGAGAGATTGAAAAGGATGGATATTATGACATGCATCATACATGTCTCAAGTGCAAAGCACATTTTGACCACCTAGAGGGCGATGTATTTGATTCGTGTGAAAAATGTGGATTTAATATCTAGTTGACTTGAAGTAGTTTTACTACGGAATAGTAGCTGCGTTTTTCCTTCAAATCCTTTTGGAGCTCATGTGTAAATGCCATGTTTGTAAGTACTTTGGATACATCTAGTGGTACTGCAGACCATCCATATTCTCGTAGTTGTGCAACAACTTCAGATACAGTTCTTGGTTGGTCGAAGAATGCATCTCGAATTAGCACTTCAAGCTTGCTTTTGATTTGGTCTTTTCCGATATACGTGGGTTTTACAAATTCTGGTTCATGAACTTCTACATCCTCAAGCGTATGGAGTATTCCAGATGTTTGTGGTACTTGATCACAGGAGTATTCGTACTGAACGTTATTATTTGTAGAATCCTTCACAAATGAAGCAAGATTGCATATTACTTGTTCTACACTTTCATTATCAATATAGAAGTCCTTTGAATCTATCTCTATTTCATTTTGACCATATTTTACCTTAATTCGAGCCATTGTAACTTTCAATCTGATTGTCTTGATTTATTTTGTTGGCTCTAAGTAGCTTAGAAAACTGATCAAAAAGATTACACAACTTATTTGGATTTTTTTTCTGCATACTACTAAAAGGGAATTTGACAGGTCATTGTTGTGGAAAGACGCGCAAAAGTAATCATAATTGCAATATGCGTGGTAGCAGCAATAGGGATATTTGCCTATTCTCAATACTTGTCTGCTACTCATCTGAGCATTTCCATACTTGAAAGCAAGGTAATACAAAGAAATGACAATAATTCGTTATACAACATGACACTTCAGTTCCAAAATCCCTCACTATTACCCATTAATGTTGGACAGACAGATTTTGTTATATCAGTCAATGATGAAAATCTAGGTACAGGAACCTTGCAGCCACTTGTAATACCACCCATGGGAAAGATTTCTTCATCTGCCCCATTTACTGCAGACAATACAGTTCTGGATAAATACAGTAACAATGATGTCATTCCAAAAGTAAAGTTGAGTGGAACAAGCAAATATGGAATATCCATCATATCAGTCAATGTGCCATTCACATACTATCCAACAGAGCAGGAAGCCAGAGAATTTATACACGGTTCCTAAAAGCAGCAAAGTATGCTTACAGTATTTGGTTCAATAGCATACGATACAATAAGAACTCCTAGGAAGGTTATCAAAAATGCATTAGGAGGAGCTGCAACATATGCTGCAATATCTGCAAGTTTCTTTGTCAAGCCTGGACTTATCGGAGTTGTAGGGCAAGACTTTCCAAAAAACTATCAAAAAATCCTCAATAATTTTGTTGACACCAAGGGAGTAGTTCATGCAAAAGGCAAGACTTTTCATTATGACGGAAGCTATGATGCAACTTTGAGCATACGTACAACAAACAAAACAGAACTGAATGTGTTAAAGGATTTCAAACCAACTGTTCCAGAAGAATATCGCAAGTCAGAGTTTGTATATCTTGCAAATAACGATCCAGTCCAAAATACAAAAATCTTGAAGGAATTTGGCAATGCCAAGTTCTCTATGTGTGATACGATAGAATTTTGGATATCAAGTAAGCGAAGCGATGTTATCAAAATGATGGGGGCAGTAGATTCTGTTGTTATCAATGATGAGGAAGCAAAATTGCTTACAAAGACCCACAACCTGATCAAGGCTGCAAAAAAGATCATGGAATGGGGCACGAGGTATGTAATAATAAAAAAAGGCGAACATGGTTCTTTGCTATTTTATGATGATGTTATATTTCCGTCACCTGCATTTTCAATGGAAGATATTGTAGATCCAACAGGTGCAGGAGATTCCTTTGCTGGAGGAATGATAGGATATCTAGCTAGTAAAAACAGTACAAAGATGTCGACTATTAGAGAAGCTGCAGTATATGGAAACATCATGGGTTCGTTTGCAGTAGAAAAATACGGGGTATACGGAATAACCGGATTAAAGAGATTAGACATTAAGAAAAGATTTGATAAATACAAGACCATGGTGCATTTCTGACAAAGGTTATAGATATCCAAATTAAAAAACAAGTCAATGGATGACAAGCTAGATACAATTTTCAGCATGCAGAAAAGTCTTGAAAAGATGATGAATCTTGAACGTTATCCAAAAGATACACAAGGAAAGATCTCTGCCTTGTGTACTGCAATAATTCATGAGGCGGTTGAACTTCAAATGAATACAAATTGGAAGTGGTGGAAAAAACCTACTCCATTTAATGAGGCAGCAGCACGTGAAGAACTGATAGATATTTGGCACTTTGTAGTTCAAGCATCTCTTGAGCTAAACATGACTCCAGAGGATATTTTAAAAGAATATCAAAAAAAGAATCAGATAAACAAGCAGAGACAGTTAGATGGTTACTGAGTTTTCTTTAAGGATTCAACAATGCCTGTCAATTTTGAGATACTAGTTTCACCTATTTTGTTGATAATTTTTACTTGGTTTTGAAATTCTAATACTTGTTTTTTTGTAAGTGTTAAAATTGGATGTGGACTTGATGAACCCATGATTCTGTGATTTTCATCAATACCATTTTTATGAAGACAGATAAGTGAGTCTCCAGATTTGTGTCCAAGTACTTCTTTGCCATAAAGTATCAATGTATCAATTTTTTTGTTTGACAACATAGATCTTACAAGTGCATCAATTCCCTTATTCTCAGATAATAATCTTCCAACTATTGCAACATCATTTATGATAGGGGATTTGGAAATGTCTTGCAACAATGTGATGCTGGATAGAGTACAAATGGCAATGTTAGATTTAGAATTACCAAAAAATACTTCTTCCTCTATTGGAAGTATAATTTTGCATATTTCTCCTGCAATTTCCTCAATCAGATTCATTTGATGATTTTATGTAGCACCTTAGATATATGATGCAAGTTATTTTCTGTAACAAGCGGATTTACTGGCAGACTAAGAACTGATTTGGCAGCCCATTCTGTGAGAGGAAGTTTGATGTCTTTTTTGTAAAAGGGAGTCTCGTGAACAGGTATTGGATAGTATGCAGTTGCACCTATTCCTTGTGAGTTTAGTTGTTTTATCAGCTTATTACGATTTTTTGTTGCAATTGTATAGAGATACCAATTTACTTCAACGTTGTCTCTCTCTTGAGGCAGAATTATGTTAAGATCAGATAAGAGCTCATTGAGAATGGTAGCATTTCTTTTTCTCTTTTCTAAGAATTTTGGAAGTTTTTTCATCTGTACTTTGGCTATAGCTGCACAGATTTCAGGCAGTCGGAGATTCAATCCAAGTATTCTTGTGTCATAACCATGAAGCATTCCGTGATTTCGTATCTTGCGCAATTTTTCAAAGATGTTTTTATCATCTGTAACAATTGCACCTCCTTCTCCAGAAGTCATAACTTTGGCAGCATACATGCTAAAACATCCCATTTTTGAAAATGTTCCTGATTGTTTCTTCTTATAGGTGGTTCCCAGAGATTGGCATGCATCTTCAACTATCTCTAGATTATGCTTGTCTGCGATTTCAGAAATTTCATCCATGTATGAAAAATTTCCGTACAAGTGTACTGGCATTATTACTTTAGATTTTTTTGTGATCTTCTTTTTGAGATCAATGGGGTCCATGGTATAGTTTTCTGGCCGGATGTCAACAAACACAGGCTTTGCTCCAACTGATAAAATCGAGTTGGCAGTTGCTACAAATGTAAAAGATGGTATCAAGACTTCATCTCCCTGCTTTACATCAAGAGCATAGAGTGCAGCTTGTAATGCGGCAGTTCCTGAATTTACCGCAATAGCATACTTTGACTTGACATATGAAGCTAAAAGATTTTCAAATTCTTGCACTCGTTTTCCGCCAGCATTTGCTGCAGATGTAAGAGATTTTTCAGTCAATACAGAACTTACTTCATTTATCTCATCTTTCTCGATGATTGGTGCATTTATTGGAATTTTCAATAATACAATAGAAAATTTTATACTATAATTAAACTTCCTGAATCAAAACCAATTTTTATATTTTAGAGTGCTCCACCGGTGATCAAATGAAGATTCACCTGCAAGAAAGCGATCCAAGTTACAAGATATTCTTGTATGTTTTCTATGTTAGCGCATTCATAATGTGCTCTATCACCATATTTGGATTCTATGCAATGATCCAGGAATGGCTAACCAAGGGCACGTATGTAATGGGTGAAGTCCTAGTTAAAACGGAATTTCCTACTCCACACTTTGCCAAGTTGATAACATGGTTATTTTTCTCGGCAATTATCAGTTGGTATTGTGTTTCACGAATAGGCTGGAAGAGAACGGTTACAGTATCCAAATGGAAGCTTGCCACTGTACAGCTTATGCTTTTAGGACTTGCAATAGTAACACTCTATGAAACAATTTACAATTTTATTTTATTAAACTCACAAATCACTGCAGGTCTAATCAGCGGAGGTACTCCAGATATTGACTCGCTTACAATTGCATACCCAGATCCACACAGACCCTGGAATTTGGTATTTGCTGCAAAGATGTTTCTTGCCGCCTTTTTGATAAGTGCACACGCATTTTATCTCAGTACACGCCCGAGAAAATCGATTCAAGAGCTTGATGCTTAAACTTATAGGAATACAGGTTGGAATCTTACTAGAATGGATGTTACAGAAAAAATCAGACTGGTAACTAGAGAACCTACAGAAGAAGTTGTAACCCAAGAAGAATTGTTGAATCTATTTAATACAAATTCTCATCCAAGGCACTACATTGGACTTGAGATTTCTGGTTTTATGCACCTTGGAAGTCTTATACTTACAGGATTTAAGATAAATGACTTTATCAAAGCTGGAGTACATTGTATTGTATTTCTAGCAGATTGGCATACATATCTTAACAACAAACTAGGAGGAGACTGGGAAAAAATCAGGATGGTGTCCAAGTACTATGCTGATGCATTCAAGATGTTTTGTCCTGGGGTTGAGATTATTGAAGGTTCACAACTTTATGAATCAAAAAAAGACTATTGGATGGATCTTGTCAAGTTTTCAAAAAATATGTCGCTTGAAAGAACAATGCGTTCACTTACAATAATGGGAAGAAGTACTGATAAAGACAAAATTGATCTGGGTCAACTTTTCTATCCTCCAATGCAAGCTGTAGATATTCATACAATGGATTTGGATATAGTTCATGCAGGAATGGATCAGAGAAAGATCCACATGCTTGTAAGAGAGATCTTTCCAAAGATGAAATGGAAGGTTCCAGTTGCTGTTCATCATCACATACTTGCAGGCCTTGGAGAACCAGAAGCTGTAGGTTCAGACCCCGATGCAGTATCAAGCAAGATGAGTAAATCAAAATCTGCCTCGGGAATATTTGTACATGATACAGATGAAGAGATTAATTCAAAATTCAAAAAAGCTTGGTGCCCAGAGGGGATTGTAGAGAAGAACCCTGTGCTTGAGATATCAAAACATATTGTTTTTCATGAGTTCAATGAGATGACAGTGGAACGCCCAGCCAAATTTGGTGGTAATGTGACATATACAAGCTATCAAGATTTAGAAAGTGATTTTGCACAGAAAAAATTGCATCCATCAGACCTAAAGTCCACAGTTTCCAGATATGTCACGGACATAATAAGGCCTATCAGGCAGAAAATTGTGTTAACAGAAGAGCTTTCAGAGGCAATAAAGAGAACTACTTGAGAGTCGGTCTTACATTTTTAGAAAAGAGATGCAACATCTCAAGCGATTTTGACACGCCTATAAAATTGACAATAAAGTAATTTATTCCAATTTTCATATATTGATGTAGATAGCTGCTAACTTCATCAGGGGTACCTAATGCAATGCTATCCTTTGAGCGTACAACAAATTCTGCAATTGATTCGTTTTTCTTTTTTAGCTTAGATACAATATCTTTTACATCATCTTTGTCTTTTCCAATCAATATTCTCAACAATACAGAATTCTCTATTTCTGCAGGATTTCTTTTTATCAATTTACAATTTTCTTGTAATAGTTTTATTTTTTCTTCTAAAATATCTGGAGTGCCAAAAGGATGATTGTATCTAGTAGCATGCCTTGCTGCAACTTTCATGAGCCTTTTTCCTGCACCACCTATCATGATTGGAGGATGAGGTTTCTGCATGGGTTTTGGTTGGCAAATTGCATTTTTTATTGAATAGTGTTTGCCTTTGAAGGTTGATTTTTGATTTTGCCACATTGTTTTGATTATGGTAATGGATTCGTCTAGTTGTTCTATTCTAGTAATTGGATCGTTAAAATCATAGCCGTATGCATTGTATTCATATTCAAACCATCCTGCTCCAATGCCGAATTCTAATCTGCCATTACTTATTGCGTCAAGTGTAGAAGTCATTTTTGCTAGCAATGATGGGTGTCGATAAGAATTGCAGGTAACTACCTGACCTATTCTAAGCTTTGATGTTATTGTGGATATTGCGGAGAGAAGTGTATAGGCCTCAAAAAAAGTCTCAGTACGGTTATCTATTGGATGAGGTACAAAGTGATCATATACATATCCTGCATCAAATCCAAGTTTTTCTGCAGTCAATGCAACATTTTTTGAGAATGAGAATTGTTCATGAGGATTTGTGGTAGGAAACTCATCTAGCCATCCTTGTGGTAATGTAAGTCCTATCTGGACTGATGCCATGTTATTTTCTTGTCTGCTGTGGCTCTGCTATATTGTATTTGGATGTATAACCACGTGGGTTTATCATTAGGTCTTTGTATCTGAAAGTAGAAGAATTTCCAACTATCACAGTGGTTATCATACCAAGCTTGTCACTATGTTCTTCCATATTCTCAAGATCTGTTAGAACAATTTCTTCAGATTCTCTAAATGCACCCTTGACAATTGCAACTGGAGTATTTGGAGACCTGTGTTTTAGAAGTAGTTTTCTAGTATCCTGTAATTGATGTATTCTTTTCTTACTTGCCGGATTGTATATGACAATAACAAAATCTCCTTGAGCTGCAGCTTCCACTCTTTTTGTTATAATTTCCCAAGGAACAAGAAGGTCACTCATGCTAACTACTGCAAAATCTGTCATAAGCGGTGAGCCAACTAGTGCAGCACATGAATTAAGAGATGAAACTCCTGGAACAATTTCTACACTTAGACCAGCTTTTCTATCCCATCCTTCTTCTGCCAAAATTTCATAGATTAGCCCTGCCATTCCATAGATTCCAGGATCCCCACTTGATACAAGAGAGACTATTTTTCCAGATTTGGCAAGATCAATACATTGATGAGCTCGTTCTACTTCTTGTGTCATTGCATACCTATGTACTTCTTTTCCTTCAATTAGATCTTCAACCAAATTGACATATGTCTCATATCCTACAATGGTATTACTTTCCTCAATTGCTTGTTTTGCTCGAAAAGTCATATGATCATGGTGTCCCGGTCCTACACCAACGATAAACAGCTTGCCGGTCATTCATTTTTGAAGGCTTTTAAAGTAAATTTATCCCTTTTGATAATTCTATGGACTTTTTACAATAGGACAATCAAGCATGTAATTCTTGCCTGAGGTTATTGCTTCTTGGATATCAATTGCGCCATTTGCTTTTTCAAAATCAATGTCATTTTTGGTCTCCAAGACTTCGGCAGTTTTAGGATCTTTCCATGTTATTATTGAAATTTTACAGAGAGGGCTATAATCAGAGTCTCCAAGTTGTGTACTAGAAATTCCCTCTTGGTATCCAAATGGTCCTGCACCTTGAATACCATTGGCAAAATGATAGACATCTCTTGCATATGAATCAAGAAAAGAGAGCACAGACACATTTGGAATCTTCATCGTTTGCGCAGGTCCTTGTGGAGTTCCAGAGGTGATAATATAGTAGATGGTCTTTCCATCTGGTCCCCATCCTCTATGCCCTACAAATGTAGCAGTCATGTTGTTTGTATTTACATCAAGTAATTGTCCTCCAACATATGCAACCTGATCTGACAATATTTTGTTGGATCTTATACCTAGATTACCTCCATCCCAAGATATTGCAGGAGTGTTAAGAATTGTATCAGTTGTAGTTAGTTTTACTTTTCCAGTCGTATTTGCATCAAGTATTGCCTTTGTAGAATTCAAAATAAATGGTCCTCGTCCTACATTCCAAGATACTTCAATTACTTTATTCAGTGGGCTGTATTGGTTATCAGATGGAATAGAGGACAAGACATCATCTTGATACCCACGTGTTCCATTTCCAGTGATTCCGTTGGTAAATATGAAAATATTACCAAATGACATTATAGGAACATGTGCAAGTGTGGGAGATAGTTGAACTTGCCAATTTTGTTTCTCTGAAATGTTATTTGCCACAAGAATATTGCTTGAATCAGTTATTACATAATACATGGTTTTACCATTAACTAGTCCTTCATGAAGCGGTATCTTTATTGGAGTTGTACTTTCTGCCATCTTGAGAGTATTATTTGCGGTAGGCATAATGGTAGACACTGGAATAACATCAGGAGTGGTTGTTCGTATCCACCCATCTACACTTGCAGTTACTGTAAATTGACTAGAGTTTACAGAATGAAGTCCAATTGCAGATCCTGTAAAATCTAAACTACCTCCACTAGAATTTTGATCAATTGTAGTAACAGCATATAGTGTATTACCATCTACAGTCCAGGTTGGTTGACCTGCAGAGTCAGTCTTGTCAATCTGATGTAAAATTACAACTTGGACTGGCATACTTGAGCTGTATGTAATGGAACCATGATAGATAGAACCTTTGTTAGGAGGCAATATTATTGCCATTTGTTCATTACCGTGTCCAACTCCTGGATCTTGTGAGGACGTTATTGTCTTAGTGAATTGAATTTTTTTTGTAGATCCGGCATTGGCAAGTTGATCATTGAATAATGATATTGAAGCGATCAAACCTCCAATGATAACAACAATAGATAAAAGTAAAATTCGATTCATAAGATATGATTATCTAATTTAGATAAATATGCTTTTAGAAATAATTCAGGTTTTATTTTCCAAGATTAAATTCGTCATGTAGTGCTTGAACTGCAGCATTACAGTCAGAGTCCTTTACTACAAATGCAATATTAAGTTCAGAAGAACCTTGCGCAATCATTATAACATTTACACCTTTTTTTGCTACCGCTGTAAAGACTTTGGAGGCAACTCCAGCAATTCCTCTCATTCCGGATCCTATAAGAGCAATTATTGAGACATCTACAGTAACATCAACTTTCTTGATGATTTTTCCTAGCAGATTCATTTCAAGTGCATTTACTGCTTTGTCTAAATCATTTTTCTTTACTATTATTGATATAGAAGACTCTGATGGACTTTGAGATATCATCATTATATTGACGCCTTCCTTTGCAAGTATGGAAAATATCGTGGCAGCAGTTCCTGGTGCACCAACCATACTTCCTCCTCTTACATCAATTAATCCAGTATGTCTTATGGTACTAACACACTTGACTGTCTTTTGAGTATCAGGTTGTGGGGTTGCAGTTACTAGGGTACCTGGATTGTCAACATTAAACGTATTTCGTATACGTAAAGGAATTTTTTTTGCAACTAGGGGTTCAAGTGCTCTTGGATGAATATACTTGGCACCAAATAATGCCATCTCCATTGCTTCAATGTATGATACTTCCTTGATCAGTTTTGCATTTTTTACAATTTTCGGATCTGTTGTCATTAGTCCATCTACATCACTCATTAACCAAACTTCATCTGCCTTGATACTTGATGCAATAATTGTAGCTGTATAATCAGATCCGCCCCTTCCAAATGTAGTTATGTTACCATGTTGATCTGCACCCGCAAATCCTCCAATTATTGCCATGATTTTCTTTTGTTGTAGATCATCTATTGTATGAGATACATGTAATCTAGTAGTATCCATCAGAGGTTTTGCTCCTCCAAAATGAGAATCAGTAACTATTCCAACATCTTTTCCTGTGAGTGGAACTGCCTTTATTCCAATTTCATTTAATGTAAAAGCTACCAAATTGATGGATAGTCTTTCTCCAAAAGAAATCATATAATCAGAAGAACGTGGAGTAACTTCTCCAAGTAGTAACATCCCATGTAACAGATCTTGGAATTCATCAAGATCTGTTTTCATCTTATTCATCAAATCTTTTTTTATTTTGGAGTTCTGGATACATTGATCTGCAACATCAGTATGCATTTTGATAATTTTCTTTGCTAATGAATTTGCGGCATCTTTGTTTCTGTTTTGAATCAAATTAGTAACTCGGATTAGGTCATCAGTAACTCCGCTAATTGCAGAAAACACTGGAATAATTTTATGTTCCTTGCTTAGTTTTTTTATTAAATTTGCCACATTTCGTATGTTTTGTGGAGAAGAGACGGATGTTCCACCAAATTTTAAAATGAGTTTCAAATCAGTATAACCTCGACTTGATATCCTTAAAATCTTTTATAGGCTTACTTTAGGCCTAATTTCTCTTAGATCATATAACAAGACTAGGCCAAACTATGCCATTTTTCTTACGAAGGTACTGTACAGTACTGTAATATACCATAAATTTTATTAGGTAAGAATGCAAATAACAACTGAAGATTTGGAATTACCTGTTGTTGATGCTGAATTTATTGAAGAAAATAAGAAACAAGTATCTAAAACAAGATCAAAAAATGGTGGACCTTATTCTAAATTTGAACGGGACAAAAGAAGACAGGAAGTATACAAGCTACATTTTGAGTATGGTTATTCTGCAAGAAAAATTTCAGAGTTGATGAAAATAAACAGAAATACAGTAAACGGTTACATTGATTATTGGTATACTAAAATATACAACAAAAGTAATATTCTGAATCCTGAAAATGTAATAATTTTCAATATGCAGCGACTGGAAGTTCAAAGAACTAGATTACGTGAACAACTAGACAAGGCAGAATCCTTTCAGGAGAGGCTTGCGCTGGAACGTTTGATATATGAAATTGATTGTAAGATTTTGCATATACATAATAAGTTAGGAGAATCTTCAAAACGAATAGTTGATCTTTCTGTAGGAGTAATTAACAAATGGCTGAAAGATAATAAGAAAGATAATCGGTTGTTGACGTTATTTGATAAAATATCGGTTTCAGACAAGGCAAAGGAAAAAATTACAAAGATAATAAAAGAAGACAAGATTAGACCAAGTATTTGAATACAGTTTTAAGATTACAAGCATTAAGATTTCATTTTTTGATTGAAAATGATTTCTAGATTAGCAATCTTACTGATATGTTAATGGAATTATTCATCGTTTTAATTCCATCTAACTAACTCGCTAAATAGCATTTTCCAATTTTTATTATAAACCATTAATATTTAAAAGAATTCTATAATATGAGAGAGTATGTTTGGAAAAAAAGATCAAAAAGGTAAAAAATCGATAGAAAAGAAACATGCAAACAATTTCTGGCACATCGTAGAGCGTAAATTAGAGGATCATGAGAAACGCGAGATGGAACTTTTCGGATATTGGTTTTTAATCCAGAATTCAATTAATAATGGAGGTATCAAAATTGTCAGAAGTTAGGATAAGAACAGAATTTGGTGAAGTTGTTATACCATACAATGAAGTATCAGATTTAGAAAAAGGCCTTGCAAACATAGATAAAGTTATAGAAATTGTAAATTCTAAAGTTGGTCACCTAAAGGGTAAAGAAAAACCAAAAGTAAAATTTGGCTTTGAAGATATTTACACAATTAATGATGATGGCTCTATCTCAATACTAAGACCAGGAACTAAAACTGAAAATATTGGAATAGTTTTGTATGCATACGATCCTAAACCTCTAAAGACAGATCTCATTACTCTGTTTAGCGGTGTGAAACAATCACAGGATTATATGAGAAATTCAAAATATTTCGATAAACTTGAACGTGGCTATTACAAACTCAATGCGGCTGGCCTTTCATGGATTATCAATGAGGTAGTTCCAAAATTGAAAAAACTAAACAATGGTAGTTAGATTATGGATTTATGGATTAAAGAAATAATTGAGCAGATTACTCTTGGAATTGCCCTCAAAGAAAGCACTTTAGATTCTAGCAATAGATTGGCATTGATTGTAATAGATAATGCTGTTGAATTCGGTTTAAAGTTTTATGCTAAAACTAATAGTCTCTTACAAAAGAAAGAATTAAGCTCAAATGATGCACTTTACAAGATTCTGGGAATTTTGGAAGGTAATAGAAAAGTTCCTTCTGATTTGAGCCAAAGAATAAAACAATTTCATGATACGAGAAATAATCTCTACCATGGTGCTGATATTACAACAGTTCTAGACAAAGTGATCAATGAGTATGTGAAAGATGCCAAGGAATTGTTTAGAATTCTCTTTAACATACAGATGACAGAATCTGAGTGGCAGAAATCTGTTCATAACGTAAGAAAAGAGCTTGCCAAGACTAATGTGTCATTAAAGGAACCTGTTTCATTCGACCCGGTAGAAATAGAAGGAAAACATCTTGTAAGAATAACAACTCCAGCAGAACCGAAAAATACCGAACAAATTATGCTTGTAATTTTTGGATATCAAGTTACTCGTGCCAGGACTCCATTAGATGATGAATTAAGACAATCTCTCATGTTAAGCGGATTTAGCATACCAGAGAATGTTTTAGCTGCGCGCTTATCGGAATTAAGGGGTAATGGTCATATTGAGAGAGGTGAATTAAGATTAAAAGGTAAAGGTGAATCCAAACTACGTAAAAAGTTTCTAGTCTGATTTATTATTCTGCCTTAATTTTGGAATTATCTTTTCTAGCACATCTTTTCGAGCTTCTGTTTCTAAGGTAAAAGAATCTCCATTCTCTATGAAATCTTTTTTATTCATGTAAGCCTTTGGGTTTGAAATCCCTGTAGAAGTTTTTACTTCGTTAGTTGAAAGACCTTTTTCAGAAAGGAAGACAGCCAGTTTTATCGCATCGCCTTTTTTCTTCGGAATTTTATTCAGGTGAACATTGCCAGAAGAATCTAATCTGTAAAGATCTTTGAATTCTTCAATCACTGTTGTTTCTACACGTAATATGTTAGGTACGCTTTTCGCTACAATATTTTCCAAGTCCTTAAAATCAATTTTAGATAATTGATTTTCAAGATCTTTGTTATCACTAAAATCTATTGCAACTTCTCCAACTTTTGTTTTAATTCTAATTTGTGCCATTATTTCCACCTTTCAACTCAGGTAAAATTTCATCCGTAACAAAGGATATCCCCTTATCACTTAATGCGTATCTTCCTTGCACTAGTCTTCTGAAATATTTTTTATTAGCTGTATTGTTTATGACATTTCTTGAGGGGTTTGTAACTCCACTGCTTAGGGTAATTTCTTCCAAAGTTGCCCCAGAAGGGCCATATGCATGTAAAACTAGACACACCTTCTTTACTTTCGAAGATGGAGATTTAATGAGCACGATATGGTTATTCTCAAAATCGCATATGCCTTCTAGATCTTTTCTTATTGCTTTCTTAGATTCAAATGAAACACCTAATCTTTCTTCAACAATCTTCGAAATCTCTTCATAATCCTCTAATCGTTCTTTTAGCTGGTCTTTGGTATCGAAATGTATGGCAAGTTCTACATCGCCTTTTTTGATCCGAAGCTCTTTCGACATGAATAATTCTCTGAATTGTTATTTACTTTAGCTTTTCTACAGACGTTCTGTTAATATCAAATTGGCAATGTATTTCTGCAATTTGAACTAGCTCTCCACTCTAGGAGCAAGATAGAAGTGGATTCTCCCTATGTTTGCTACTTTAAACTCTAGTCTAAGAGGCATTTTACTTGAATATTCACAGACTATTGTGCCTGCAACAGTGCCAACTGCCTTTACAATACTATTAAGATATTCTAAGCTATATGTTGCATTGCTGTCTTCTTTTACATCAATCTCTGGCATCTCAGGCATTCCTTTTTCAAGTGTTATTGTTGCCTCACCAGAATCACCTCTTCCTGAAAACTCTGCCTTTGTTGAACTAGCATTAATGGACAAATATTCAGAAACCACCTGAACGTCTCCAAGTATTTTGTCAAATTCAGCAGCCGTTACACCCACCTTGGCATTGTAAGTAATTTTTGGAAGTGGGGTATCAGTTGCAGAACTTTCAATCAATCTCATTTTGTATTTTTTATTTTTACCAATTGTAACAAGTAAAAGATTATCTTCAGATATGCTGATTTCTATATTGTCTTTTTTATCTGCCCTTTTGATGAGTTTTGAAAATTCATCTATTCTTACTCCGAATTTGACATCTGCATCACAAACATATTTTTCAAATGCAGAGTTAGGCCAAGCAATATCAATTAATGCTACATGTGACGGATCCATTCCTCTAAAAGCAATTCCTTCACCAGTGGCTTCGAATGTAGCTTCTTCAACAAGTGTAGATATAGCAGATATTACTGCCTTCCATTCTTCAGAACCCCCAGTCTTTGCAGAAAATACCAAACTTAATCACATCTCAAGAATGTCCAAGTTAAATCTTTATGCGTAATTGCGCCAGGTATAGCTGCATTTTATGCATCTGTAAAATTGTGTAGTTGGTTCATCAGCACTTCTTGTCTGAAGCATCCACCACACAGCTTCTCCATGTCCACATTTTTCACAATCAATCTTAATTGTAGGCAATGCTTCCTTTTTTTCTTCCTCATCTAAGACATTGATATTTGAAACACTTTCACTTTTTACTGCCTTAGTAGTCTTGCTTCCTTTTTCGCTGTACCCACACTTTGGACATACAAATTCAGAGTCAGAACTATCTATCTTTAATCTAGCCTGACACTTGGGACAGAATTTCATCTACTCACCTTTAATTTTAGAAAAAATTGCTTTTTTTAGTTCTTCAGTGTATTCCATGGCAGCCTTTGTTGCCTTTTCGATCTCTTTGACTGGATTGCCTTTTGAGGTGTTTACTCTCATTGCCAGTTGTTTTGTCAATGGGTGTTTCAATACTACACCTGCAAACTCTACAGTAGGATCCTTGAGCATCTCATATTGTACTATATAGAGAGTGCTGATATCGGATTTTCTTATGTCCAATTGAACTTCTTTTGGCGAAGATTTTTTCAGCTGAACATCCATGTTAGTCAAAAAAATACTTATTGAGGATATAAACCATCCCCAATCATTGACAAGCGATAAAAATTCAATAAGTGAAGTTTCTCTTGAGAAATCTTCAGACAAACCAAGAATAGAAGACAGTATTACACTAAACGTCAAGTTTTCTGTCACAGGAGCACTCAGAGAGGCCTTTACTGAGAAAAACTGGGAAAAAGCTTACAATAATCACGACAATACTTTCAAGCTAAGATACGGTGTCAAACTTCACACAAGCGGGCTAAGAAAGAAGGAAGTTGGAAAGCCATTAGACACATACAAGAAAGTTGCACTTTTTTGGACACGCAACCCAAAGCTTACTCAGATGGGCGAGAAGAAAATTTGGGTACAAATATCCAAAAATTTTGAACCATTGATTCCAAGTAGTCAATCTGAAGCTCAGCAGATGTTTCTTGATTTTGATGAAAAAATACAATTTAATGCATCAGAATTAGGAGTTGGAAAACACAAGATTGGGGCAGAGGTATATGTCTCCTGGTTCAAACATGATTATGCAGAGCCCTTTGATCAAACTGCACATTCTAAGGATATTGAGATAGAAGTTACCAAGTAGAGATCAAGGAATTCAAGTTTTTCAACTTGTGTTGCATATATGAAACAAGTAGCTTTTCTACTTGATGTATAAATGCAACTTGAGCCATTCTAGACTCAAATGGTGACAATAGAATGCTGTTGAAACTACTGGCATTTGTGTTTGTAGCTCTAGTATTTTTGGGTCTAGGTACAAGTGGAACCATTAATGCTGCGTTTGCAGGATATCACAAAGTAGAACAAAATCCAGCACTTCAACAAGTACAAAATAAAGCATTAAGCATAGAAAATTCAATACAAACTCAATTTGAAAATACAATCAAGTCAGATCTGCCAAGAAACTAGGGTCTGCCAGTCAAGTTTTTCATTTTTGTAAGCAATTATCCGTATTTTAAGAGATATAAATGGAAATTATGAGGGTATCAGTATGGCAAAATTTGACGGAATTAGAGGACAAGAATTACTTGAAGTTGAAGACAAATCAGAGAAAGAAAATGAAATAACCTTGATTTTCAAAGACAACAGGTATCTTTTCATCAAACTAGAAAACGGCAAGATGGTTACCACATCAATTCCAGAGTAGAATTACTTTTTTAGGAATTTATAGTATAGACCAATTGCTATCTCTTGAGATTCAGACTGGATTGAACCCGGTCTTTCTTTTCGTACTTTTTGTATAGCATCTTTTGCTGAGATTTTATGATATTTTACAAGATAACAAGCAAGAATTGTTCCAGTTCTTCCTATTCCTGCAGCACAGTGAACCATCACAGGTTCATTGTTAACAATTCTAGTTTGAATAAATTCAACTGCCTCATCAATTTGTTGCATATCAGGTGCTGAGAAATCTTCTGTTGGAACATGAAGATATTTTACATCTTTTACCCATTGTTCAGGAAGTGAGTCCTCGGTCATTGTGACAATAGATCGTACCCCTTGTTTTATTATCCAGTCAATTTCAGAAACAGAAGTAGGCATTCCACTTCCAGCAAGTTTGTCATCAATTAACCAGCTGAAATTGGTAGGTTTCTTGGCGATTTTGCCATGTACCTTTCTCCACAGATTTCCTGGTTTACTCACGGCGTGTTATAGTGTTATACCATATATGTAGAAAACGAAGTTTTGAATTAAAAATAATAAAAAGAGAAATTTTATGCGGACTTAATCGATTAACTCAGTCCAGCCCTTTACGAATACAGAGTTTCTGTAGAGTGGTACTGGTTGACCTGGAGTAAAGTCCATTGGTCTCATCCAGAAGATTGCCTTTGTTGGGCATACACCTATGCATGCACCATCTGAAATGCATCTTTCTGGATAAAATACAAATGCTTTACCTCTCTTCCAGCCTTCTACTGGTTTTACTCTTAATACGTCTGGGCCTAGTGATGTACAAATCTCTACACAGAGTGCACATCCTATGCACATTTGTTCGCCTATATCTGGAATAATTCCAACTGGCATGTGAGTACTTCTAGAAAAGATCTTAATATAACTTGCTGAAAAATGGCGTGTTATAACGGCGTTTGGGAATTTTATAACACCGTTAATTGTAGATCGACTCATTCTAAATCTTTAGAATATCAACTTCAGGATCGAGATGTTTTTTTATAATTTATTATTAATTCAAAGATCATGGGAAGTAAAATTCACTGTGCACATATTTTAGTCGAGAAGCTTAGTGTAGCACAAGATCTAAAGGCAAGAATTTCAAAAGGTGAAAGCTTTGCCAATCTTGCCAAAGAATTTTCAATCGATGTTTCAAAAAAAAGGGGCGGAGATTTGGGATTTTTTTCAAGAGGTGCAATGGTATCAGAATTTGAAAAAGCAGCTTTTGCTTTACAAAAAGGACAAGTCTCGGACATTGTAAAGACTCAATTTGGATATCACATAATAAAACGACTAGACTAGTGGGATCAGATTTGAAGGAATAACAAGTTTACACGAGTCACTTGGCATATTCAGAATTATTCCATCTTTACCATGCTCAAGAAGAATTTTCTTGTTATTTTTTGTTTCAACAAGACGTTTACCTGTAGGAGATAAGATCCATCCCTCCTCCTTTTTGTATCGGACCATACTTGCAACAACCAAATATGATTTAGTCATCTTTGCTATACTTGCAAGAAGCATGATGATGGACATGACGGTCTTGCCAACATTCTTGTTTTTGTTTAGCATATTGAATAAGCCATTAATGGAATCAACTATGATCATAGTCTGAGACAGACTAGCTTTGACCAGTATCTCATTGAGTATTTTATTCAGAGTCTCATCAGTGGGTTGAAACAAAGTCACGTTTTTTTGTGTCCCAAGTATCCCAGATACTACATATCCACTGTATAGCAAATCAAGGTCTAGATACAGAACATCGAGTTTTGTATCTTGAACCAGTTTTGAGATAAATCCAGCTTTTAAGAATGGATCAGAGTAAAATATCGAATTGATAAGATTTTGTTCCAGTATTGTTTGTAGGTTTAACCCAGATTGTAAGCCATCGCTAGGATTTTTAAACAATATAGAGACTAGTAGATTGTAATATAATAATGAATTTAGATTATTCCGAGGACTTTCCATACAAAGAAAGGATCTACCTAAACAATGCATCTACTTCCAGAATGCCAAGATCAAGTATTACTGCAATGAGTGATTTTCTCACAAAATATAGCGAGCTTGGACCAGATTCTGAGGCTTCAGATAGTTACGTAAGGGAAAGACTTGCTAGTCTTCGTAAAGAAATTTCTGAATTGATAAAATGTAGGCCAGAAGAAGTAGTTCTCACTCAAAGTGTAACGGATGGAATAAATTTTGTTGCAAACGGATTAAAACTAGATTCAAATTCTAATGTAGTCATACGTGGTTCTACTCATGAGCATCCTGCTAATCATTATCCATGGGTGCGGATGGGACAAAAAATTGATCTTAGAAATTTACCCATAGATGAAACTGGTTATTTTGAGTCGGATTCCTTTGTAAAAACTATTGATAAGAATACGGGCCTTGTGGTTCTCAGTCATGCATTGTTTAACACAGGAGCAATAATTTCGATTGAGGAGATTGGTAAAACACTTTCAGAGAGAGGCATACCCTATTTTGTTGATGCAGCACAAACTGTAGGATGTCTTACCGATGTTGATGTAAATAAAATAAAATGTAATTTTATGTCATTTAATGGTTCAAAATGGCTATGTGGACCAATGGGAATGGGTATCTTTTATTGTAAAAAAGATTCAGCAGATCTTATTGAACCGTTGCAAGTTGGTGGAGAATCTGCATTGTTTCATGAAAACAAAATAGTGCATAAAGAAATGCCTGCTAGATTTCAGGCTGGTTTTCGTAATTGGTCAGGCGTGGCTGGTCTGGAGGCATCAATAATTTATCTAAAAAAGATAGGAATATCGAAAATAAGAGAGAGTAACATAAAGCTGGCAAATCTACTACGAGATGAGCTTTCAAAAATAAGAGGTGCTACCTTGTATGGTCCAGAGGAACCAGAAAAACGTACTAGCATAGTGTCATTTTCAATTCAAGATCAAGATTCAAAGACATTAGTTGCACGGCTTGAAAAAATGAACATGATTCTTGCTGTAAGAGATATTTTTACCAAAAAGATTGTAAGAGCTTCTCCACATTTTTACAATACAGAATCAGAGATTCACAAGGTTATAGATGCTATAAAAAAGAACTAGAATTTCTCTTGTTCTTCAATTACCATCATAGTTAAGGTAGAGTAAACCTTGTCGATTTTTCTAATTTTATTTGTGATAATACTTCGTAAAAGATCCATTGAATCAGCGCTAATTTTGACTATAATATCATAAACTCCATACACGCCCTGAATCTCATATTTGATACCGCTTTCACTGCTAAGAATTTGTTTTATTTTTTGTATGATTTCAACATCAGAGCCTAGATCTGAATTAATCAGTATGTAAGTTGTTGGCATGTTCTAATTCTAGTTATACGATATTTAACCTTTGATTAAAAATTAGAGAAATGTGTTTTCTTTATTTTTAGAAAAAACACTCTAAATAACAAATTGAAATCTATTTTGTTTGTAATTCTTAGATAGACTGCCCGTAATTGCTATTTTAGCACCACAGAAGCTACAATTATTATTGTTATCAAGATGCCACCCTTGGATATCAAATCCATATCTTTTAACAACAATTTCTTTGCATTGAGGACAGTATGTGTTTTCAAGACGATGACCTGGAACATTTCCCAAGTAGGCATAATTGAGCCCAACTTCCTTGGCCACATCATAGTGTTTCTCAAGAGTGAGTATAGGTGTTGATTCAAATTCCATCATCTTGTAATCTGGATGGAATCTAAGAAAATGTATTGGCATATCAGGGCCAAATTCATCATAAATGAACCTGCAAAGTCTTTTGGCATATTCTATATTATCACCAACTCTCGGTACAATCAAGTCAGTTATTTCTACATGGATCTTTGTTTTCTTGTGAATTTCTTTTAGCGTATCAAATATTGGCCCTGGATCAGGAATTCCAATATATCTTCGTGAAAATTGAGGTTCTGCATTTCCTTTAAAATCAATTGTTATGCAATCTAGAAACTCATTCATCATGTTTACTGTTTCTGGAGTATCATAACCGTTTGAGACAAAGATATTGAATAATCCATTTTTTCTTGCAACTACTCCACAATCATGTGCAAATTCAATGAATATCGATGGTTGATTATACGTATATGCAATGCCATCAGATCCTGACTGTTTGGCTAGGTCAACTACCTGTTGCGGAGTCATATCAGTTCCTTCTATCTTTCGTCTCTGACTGATGTCATAGTTTTGGCAATATTTACAGAGCCAGTTACAACCAGTGGTAGCAATAGAAAATATGCTTGTTCCAGGCCTATAGTGAGTTACTGGTTTTTTTTCAATAGGATCCACATGACCTGTTATCACTTTGCCGTATGCAAGAAGGTCAAGTTTGCCATTATTGTTTGCTCTGATTCCACATAAACCAATTTGATCTCTTCCTATTTCGCAATACCTAGCACATGCTGTACATCTAACCTTGTCATTAGGTAACTTTTGATATAGAATTGCTTCCTTTGTCGTCAATGTACACCAGCTATTTTATCATATAATTGCTGATGTTATCTGTTTTTTAGATTTGTTTGGTCGCATTTTTTCTATCGCGTTTTCGAAATCTTCTTGAGTTACCTTGATTAGTTTGACGTCCTTTTCCTTCTTGTCTACATATCTTCGTATGGCTCTCATTGCTGCTCTGTTGCATATTCCTTCTATTTCTGCACCACTAAAGCCATCAGTCAACTTGACAAGTTTTGCAAAATCAATTTTCTCGGCAAGTGGTTTCTTTCTTGTGTGTATCTGAAATATGTTCTCACGTCCTTTTGCATCTGGTACTGGTACTTCAATGATCTTGTCAAATCTACCAGGACGCAATAATGCACTATCAATTAGATCAACCCTATTGGTAGCTCCAATTATCAACACATCATGCAATTCCTCAAGACCATCAATCTCAGTTAGAAGTTGTGATACTACTCTCTCTGTTACATTAGAGTCAGAGCTTCCAGAGCTTCTACTTGGAGCTAGCGAATCAAGCTCGTCTAGGAATATTATGCATGGTGCAGCTTGTCGTGCTTTTCTAAATACTTCACGAACTCCTTTTTCAGATTCTCCTACCCATTTTGAAAGCAATTCAGGGCCCTTGATACTTATGAAATTAGACTCTGATGTGTGTGCTACTGCCTTTGCAATCAATGTCTTTCCTGTTCCAGGAGGTCCATAGAGTAAGATTCCTTTAGGAGCTGCAACATCTGTATGTTCAAATGCCTCTCGGTGTTTTAATGGCCATTCTACTGCCTCATGAAGTTCCTCTTTTAGAGACTCCAGTCCACCTATATCATCCCATGATACATTTGGTACCTGAACTAGTACTTCTCTTAATGCAGATGGTCGTACTTCTTTTAGTGCATCTCTAAAATCATTTTCAGTAATGATAATTTTTTGAAGGATTTCAGCGGGAATTTTTTCTGCTTCTAGATCTAGATCAGGTAAAATTCTTCTAAGAGATCTCATTGCAGCTTCTTTTGCAAGAACTTCTAGATCTGCTCCAACAAAGCCATGAGTTACTTTAGCAATTTGTTCCAAGTTTACTTTATCTTCAATTGGCATTCCACGTGTATGTATGTGAAGGACTTCGGTTCTTCCCTCCTGATCTGGAATTCCAATCTCAATTTCTCTATCAAATCTGCCTGGCCTTCTTAATGCTGGATCTATAGAGTCTGGCCTGTTAGTTGCTGCAATTACAACTACCTTGCCTCTTGATTTCATTCCATCCATCAAGGTGAGAAGTTGTGATACAATTCTTTTTTCTACTTCGCCTGTTACTTCCTCTCTCTTTGGAGCAATTGAATCAATTTCATCAATGAATATTATACTTGGAGAATTTTCTTCAGCTTGTTTGAATATCTCACGTAGTCTTTCTTCACTTTCTCCATAGAATTTACCAATAATTTCTGGGCCGCTAATAGAAGTGAAATGTGAATTTGTTTCTCCTGCTACTGCTTTTGCCAATAATGTCTTTCCTGTTCCAGGAGGTCCATAGAGTAACACTCCCTTTGGTGCTTCTACCCCAAGTTTTTCAAATAATTCAGGATGTCTCATAGGAAGTTCTACCATTTCCCGTATTTTCTGAACCTCGTTCTTTAGGCCACCCAAGTCATCATATGTAATTCTTGGAATAGAGTTGTCAATTGCCTTGGTCATTGAGCCTAGTTTGAACTCGGTTTCTTCTGAAATGATGACTGGTTTTGAGCTAGGTGTAGTCCCACTTACAACAAGTTGTGTTTTTCCTCCCAACTGTGTAGTTACAATTAATGTATCGCCTGCAGTCAATACGTGACCTGTATAGTATGCCTGCATGTATTCTTGTAATCCCTCCTCACTTAGCTTTTCTATAGGTGAGAGTACAACCTGTTGTGCCTCCGCTGCATCCACCTTTCTTATTGTAATTTTTTCTCCTATGCCTGAACCGATATTGTGACGTGTAATTCCATCTATCTTTATAATTCCGGTACCATAATCGGGTGCATATCCAGACCATAGTTTTACATGGCTTTTTCTATTACCAACAAGTTCGAGAATTTGGCCTGTTTCCCATCCATTTTCTTCCACAATTTTAGGGTCCACTACGGCAATTCCTTTTCCAACGTGCCTTTGTGCGGCTTCTGCAATTTTTAATGTAATTTCATTCATAATTTGATCACCAAAAAATAGAGTTTATTCGACCGTTACCGTCCTTCCTTGCGGTCGATCCTCTTTAAGTTGGAACTTTACTTCTAAAATTCCATTAGAGTACGTTGCTTTGACAGAATCTTCGTCAACCTTTTGTTTAATCGGGATCTTGGTGTGATATTTTTTATCACCATTTTCTGCATCAAGATTTACTGTTCGTCCTACAACTTCGATCTTGATGTCTTTTTTTTCTACACCCGGCATCTCTGCAACAATTTTTAGAACTTTTTCTTTTTCATCTACGATGACGTCTACAAAAGGTTCTCGTACTTCTGATTTTTGACTAAGACCAGGTTTGACGTTACCATATTCTTTGACTACAGGTTTTCCATCAGGTCCCACTGTTAGGGAATATCCATAGTAGTAAGGACCAAATGTCTGCAAGTCATCAGACATCTTCATGTCATTCCAAATCTTGTCCAAACCCTTGAAGGGTCGCATCATTTTCTGGAAGAGTTGGTCAAACTCATCCCATTCATTCATGTCATAGTTATGCATACTATGTAATACATATGACATTATATAAAGATTATTGATTAACTAACTATTTCATTACATAAATTAATATAATTATGAATATAAATTACTCTCATGAGAGCTCCGAGTGTTTCAGTCCCTGACGCGGTCAGAGAGATAATTACAAGAAATAGATCCATTTATGACTGCATCAAGATGGGTTTGATAAATTACACATCACTTGCAATCAAACTCCAAAAAGAAGTCGAAGCCCAGGTAGGAGGACCAGTCAATCCAAATACAATTGTAGTTGCAATTAAAAGGTATGCAGATTCTTTTGAGAAAAAAGATGATATGCAAAATGAAACAGTATTAAAAAATGCAAGACTTTCTCTCAGGGATGGAATTGCAGACATTAGATTTTCTTCAGATGATTTTGAAATGAAAGACGCTGTAGATTTAATGGATAGATTCATGCAAATCGATCCAAATTATGAATTTTTTAGATCTACTGATTCTTTTAGATTTTTTACAGAAGATATAAGCGATGTACGAAAAATTCTAGAGTCTTTTTCATCACATAAAAATTTCTTTCAAACAGGACTAGCAAAAATAACCATAAGCATTCCCGAATCCGAACATAGTTCTGACGTAGTTTCGTACGTATCTGAGATTCTACACGATAATGGAATCGAGCTAGTTAATGCGTTTTTCGGACAAGACCACATAGTAGTGGTTCTTCATGAAGAGGATGCAGCAAGAGCATATCAAATTTTAAGAAGAGAAGTTTCTCGCTGATACTTAAATTCCAGTGGCTTCTGCCTTTGTTATTTCAAGATAAACCTTGTCTCCTACTGCAAGATTCAACTCCTTGTACTCGTGCATATCTAGTTTAATCGAGGTTACAGTATTAGATTGACCCATACCCCCAGACAACATTTTGTTTAGATTTTTCATCATATCATCCATACTTGTGAATCCCATTACACCTCCTGCACCAAATGGAGATGCAGGCGTGCTTTGTTCTCTGAAATCCTTAGAGGTAGAAAGTGATACTACCACATATGGAGAACCATCCGGTGATGCGTCTATTCTTACAACAATGTACTCTTTCTTCATATCCTAACTTCTCTGGTCTGCATATTTTACCTTTCGCTCAAATGTTACATTAGGGTACAATGAGAAACACTACTACCTTTTTTATCCCAGAAGATAACACTAATTGAGTACAATGCCAGAAGCCAAAAAAATTCTTGTTTTAGGAGGGGGATTTGCAGGAATAGAATGCGTAAGGAAACTAGAGGCATATTTTTCAAATAATAAGGAAGTTCAGATTAGCCTGGTAAGTGAAGACAACTTTTTCTTATTTACTCCAATGCTACCGCAAGTAGCTTCTGGAACAATTGAGACAAGACATATTGTAATTCCAGTTCGAACATTACTAAAAAGAACCAAGTTCTACGAGGCGGGAGTTAAGAGTATTGATCCTCATAAAAAAATAGTAGACCTAAGTGGTACAAAAGAAAAACGTGGAATTTCCTTACAGTATGATTATCTAGTCTTGGCCCTTGGCAGCCAGACAAATTTCTTTGGAATGGACAATCTGGAAAAGCTTGCATATTCTATGAAAACTCTCAATGATGCAGTAGTGTTACGAAACAGAGCTATTGATATGCTTGAGCAGGCAGACAATGAAACTGATCCTGCCCTCAAGAAAAGTTTACTTACTTTTGTAATTGTTGGTGGAGGATTTGCGGGAATAGAAACAGCTGGAGAATTAATGGACTTGCTTCATGACGCAAGAAAATATTATCCTAATATTCAAAAAACTGACATTCGAGTTACAGTTCTTGAAGCAATGCCTGCCATACTTCCTGGATTTAATGAAAAGCTTGCCAAGTTTGCATTAGAGAAGTTACATCAACGTGGAATTGAGGTAATGGTAAACACAAAACTTTCTAATTTTTCAGGTGATGAAGTACTGATTGAGGATTCTCGCCCACAAACTGATCCAGTCAAGCAATATTCAATGAATGCAATACAGACAAAAACTCTAGTATGGACTGCGGGTGTGACACCTGTAGATATCATAAAAAAATCTGTTTTTAAAACCAACCGAGGTGGAATTGTAGTCAATGAATTTCTTCAATCAGTAGACTTTCCAGAAGTCTTTGCTGTAGGTGATTGTAGCTATTTGATTGATCCTAATACAAAACGTCCTCTTCCACCAACTGCTCAAAATGCAGAATCAGAAGCAGAAATTGTTGCAAAAAATCTATACGCTTTGATTACAAACAAAGAGAAAGAAAAATTTGTCTACACATCAAAGGGCCAAATGGCCGTAATAGGAAAACGAAGTGCTATTGCAAGTATATTTGGAATTCATTTACATGGATTTTTTGCATGGTTGCTTTGGAGAACAATATATCTTTCAAAAATACCACGTCTTGATAAAAAAATAAGAATTTTTCTTGATTGGACAATAGACCTTTTCTTTGATAGAGATATTGCAAGATTGAAAGTTATGCGTGATAAACCTATTGAAGAATTTACAGAACTTGATGAAGTAGATGATGTTTGGTAAAAATAGAATCTAACATCAGTGAAATATATTGAACGGTGTAAGACTGCATTCATGGGCAAAGTCTTTGCTGTAGGTGTAGGGCCAGGTTCACCAAAGTATGTTACAGAAATAGTAAAAGAGATTGTACTTGGTGCAGATATTGTAATTGGTTACAAATACACACTAAAAACGATAGAAACCTTGTTGCAAAACAAGGAGATATACGAAATCACTATGAAAGACCAAGAAGAGGCATATCAAAAAGTATCAAAGATATTAGGAAATAAGACTTGTGTAGTGCCATTTACTGGTGATGTTAATTTTTCCGAATCAGAGGTAGTGGACAGATTAATTGAGATTTTTGGAGACGTACAAATCGTTCCAGGCATTAGTTCAACACAAGTAGCAGCGTCAAAGGCCAGGGTTCCAACAGACAAAAGCAAGGTCATAACTATGCATATTTCTACAAGCATAGAGGAAAAAAAATTAGAGCTTCAAAAGGCACTCATTGATGGTTTTAGTGTAATACTTGTTCCAAGACCTTGGCCAAAGGAGCCCTCCAAACATTTCATGCAGTCAGAGATAGCAATTTACTTGAGAGAACATGGATTTGATACCTCAAACATGAAAGTACATGTTTTTGAATTTTTAACCACTGAAAAAGAGACGCATTTCATTGGAAAGGTAAGAGATTTGGAAGGAAAAGAATTCTCTGACTTGTCAGTAATGGTTTTTGATCAGACAAAGTTGGAATCATATATCAACTTCAAATAATTTAGTGCTGTCCCGGATTATGAGATGGTGCGCCAATCGTATATGACTGAGTTGGCGGCATTGAGATAATTACACCATTCATCCAAGTATATTGAGGATCATAGAATCGGATTATTCCTGTGTCATTTACTATAACAGTAAATGTTTGACCTGGTGGAATCAGGTTACTTGTTATTTTTCCATCAGGTTTGAATGGGTTGATATTATCTTGTGTACTGGTACCACTAAAAATTGTATGTGCTATGGAATCATTATTGGTCCAGACAATTGGTGTACCTGGAACAATTTGTATCGTATCTGGTGTATAGTAGGTATTGTATTGATTATACGTTTGAGCAGTTGCAGTTCCCTTTTGATTTGATGAGCCTGCATTTATGCTAATTTGTACTGGAGGGATTTGACTAGTAATTGGAGGTGATGATATAACAATTCCATTTATCCATGTAAAGGAAGGATCGAAGAATTGTGTAGAACCGGTATTACTTATTGTTATTGACCAATGTTGTCCAGGAGCTATGTTTCCACTGTCAATTTTTCCGTCAGATACAAACTGTGGTACTTTGGGAGGTGCTGATCCTTTTGATCCGCCCTGAGTTGTAGTAAGTAGTTGACCACTCATTATTCTATGTGGAACAGAATCATTGTTGGTCCAGACAATTGTTGTTCCAGGAGTAATTTGTAATGAGGATGGTAAAAGGAATTGTCCATTGTTAAGATTTGATGCTCCTGAAACAATATTCATTTGAACGGTTTTTGCTGAAGTTGTTGATTGTGAAAGTGGTGCAATAATTCCTACCATGAATTGGTAATTAGGATCAAAGAATGTAATGTCTCCAGCTGTTTGATTTTGTGGAATACTATAACGTGTAGCAATTCTAGGATCTAAAGACTGGGTAGTATCAAAGCTTGTAATGGTAAATTGGAATGATTGACCTGGCATGATTATTCCACTGTCAATTTTTCCGTCAGATGTAAAGACTGGAGTGGTTTGATTTGTTGTAATTGCTTTTGCTATACCACTCATTATTCTATGTGGAACAGAATCATTGTTGGTCCAGACAATTGTTGTTCCACTTGATACCTGAATATAGCTTGATGGAGAATAATGTACTTGATTATTGATATCAGATGCGCCATATACAATGTTGATGTTTACCTTAGGTGATGATGGAGTAATAGTGGTTGAAGTTGAGGTTGTAGTTGATTGAGTGGTTGCAGTATTTGCAGCTAATACTTTAGCACTGTAGCTTACTTTTAGTGTTTCAGAACTAGTAATCTTTCCAGTTATAGTATAGACAGAACCGTCTGGGTTACTGTCAATTATTCTTCCAAACAAATTAAGATGTATCACATTTCCAGTTTCATCCTGTGCATCTCCTTGTATGACAAAATACTTTCCATCGCGCAAGATTGAGGTTTGCCAGGTGCCAGAATTGAGATAATGTGCATCTGCTATTGTAATAAGACCATTATCTAGTGTAGATTGCATAGTACTACCACTCTTTGCACCCATAGTTAGCTGCAACGCTATAGTTGAATCAAAAATTGTTTTAGAGCCAGAAAGATATCCTGAAGCATCAATCAAGTATTTGTTATTAGTAGAGAAATCAGAATATGCACTTGGCAAATACAAAACAAGTCCTGTAATTACCATTAACAGTAATACGTATTTCATTAGATTACTCATCCTTTATTGCATATTTAATTACTGGGTATAATTTATCAAACAATTAGTCAATTCCCGGTTGATGGGGGATAACAATCTACGATTTTGGGGTAATCACACTTGAACCAAAATGTTGAATCATTGAATATTCAATGAATCCTCCTGCAAGCAATAAGGCTAGAACAATTCCTATTTCTATAGCAGTATTGCGAATTTCAGATTTTAGGGGTTTTTTTCTTATTATTACAAGTATTAGCAAAAGACTTCTAGACATCCCAATAGAATAGGCAACAAGTTCCATAACTCCAAATGGAGATAGATAGAGTAAAGCTAATGGAGGAATTTTTGCTAGTGCGGGAGTTGTGGTTACTAGTGCTTCAAATGCAACACCTGTAGACCAAGCTGCAAATGAGCCCCATGCTAGGCCAAATCCTGGAATAAACATAGGTAAAGCAACAGATGCATTGTGTTCAAAGATCCCAATTGCGTCTATTCCCTCAACAACTTTTTGAAATTCTTTGAGAAATGTTTGTGATTCTTCATCAGATAGTTTACTTTGAGTTCCAATTAAATACGATAAAGAGAAAATTCCAATAAAAATCAGAAATACTAGAGCTCGTTTATTGCTGAACAATAATTCCATTTTCAAACGAACTATATTTGAGGTTGGTGGTTGGATCAGATTTAATTAAAAGTCATATTATGAGACCTTGTTGAAAGAAGAAGTATCCTCTGCAATTACCTATGCGTTAAGTAAAGGATTTCAGATTCATCCTGACGCATTTAAGATATTAGAAAAAATTGATGTTAAGGAGCTTCAGAATATAATCAAGCAGATAGTTAGGGAGAAAGCTAAACAGAATTTGTTTTTGATTAATCAGAGCGATCTTAAAATGTTTGTAGAATCAGAGATTGATGAAAGCGTAGAGAATAATCATGTAATTTTATTTGACCCTACAAGCAAGGTCACATCAGCAGAAGGAATAGAGGGTTTTCACGCATTATTTCGGGATAGATATTCAAAACTACTTAAAATAATGATGCAGAGATCACAATCAAAAAAATTAACTCCTATTTCGAATGTGACAAACGGCAAGTTAGATGATGATATCTACATTGCAGGTTTACTCATGGATAGACGAATAGAAAGAGATGTTACCAAACTAGTCATAGATGATCCCTCAGGCTCTATAGAATTGTTAATTTTCAATAAAGAGATACAAGAAACAGCAAATTCTTTACTAATTGATCAATTTATCATGGTCTCAATTGCAAGTGGAAAAAATGGAGGATTCTTTGTAAAAGAGATTATTGTGCCTGATATACCTGATCATATATCAAATCGTTCCAAGACTGAGAGCTATGCTGTGTTTATCTCAGATTTGCATGTAGGCAGTAAATTTTTCATGGAGAAAGAGTTTACAGAATTTGTTTCTTGGCTTTCAAGCCCTGATCCTATAGCAAGAAAAGTCAAGTTTGTTTTGGTAGGAGGCGATGTTATTGATGGGATAGGCATATTCCCCAATCAAGACAAGGAACTTTTGCTTTTAGACGTAGACAAACAGATGGCAAAGGCTGCAGAGCTTTTGGACAAGATCCCAAAACACATCAAGGTCTTTATCATTCCAGGAAACCACGATCCAGGAAGAAGAGCACTCCCACAGCCTGCAATTCCAGAGAAACATAACATGCACCTTTGGAATAGAGAGAATTTTTTCATGTTAGGTAATCCATCAATGATTGAGTTAAACGGTGTAAAGATACTGATGTTTCATGGTCAGAGTCTTGATGATGTAGTTGGTAGCACTCCTGGATTAAGTTATGCGCAACCTGCAAAAGCTATGAGGGTTTTGCTCAAAACAAGACATTTGAGTCCAATCTATGGTAAGAGAACTCCAATTGCACCAGAACTTGAGGATTTGATGGTAATATCAGAAGTTCCTGACATATACCATTCCGGACACATACATGTTGTTGATCTTGATATGTACAAAGGAACATTAATTGTAAATTCCGGAGCTTGGCAAAGTCAGACTCCATTTCAAGCCAGTGTTGGAATCAGCCCTACTCCAGGAATAGCAATCATAGTAAATCTAGCTACAATGAAGGTTTTTACAAAAGATTTTACAGAAAATTCAGGCTAAATTCTTTATTTAATGTGGAACACAAGCAAGCTGGCTATTTGGTGGAGTTTGACATATTCCTGAAATTTCATCACCATGTGGTGATGTAAATGAACATTGATTCCCTATTGTTTTGTTGCTGCATGCATCTATAGCCTCTTGGGGTGGGGTTCTCGGATTATTTTGATTTTGCCCATCTTGTATTGTACTTTGATTTGATGTATTTTGGTTTGGTGTGTTTTGGTTTTGTTCGCTAATTACCATGTACTCTGCAGGTTTGCCTCTAAAACAACTGGCAGAATAGGGAAAATCATATGTCATTACATAATGATATGTTACTACCGGGACACCGTTTTCAATAATTTCACTTGTAATTCCATGGCATTCATCTAGATCATCTGTTGTTAGATACTTGTCATTTGATACCTTTGGCCCAGTTATTGGAAATCCGTCAAGCGCATAACCAAGAATTGTTTTTTCACTAGGATCTTTAAAACAGGAACTCAAACCATGATAGTGATACATTCCCTTTTCTTGAGGATGTCCATTGCATGAATCTTGGCCCTCATGTGCCTGTGCATCTCTAAGTTCTGCATCAAAACCATCAAAGAGCGGAACTCCAGATAACATGATTCCGACCTCGCCTCCCATGCAATATGGAGTATCAGAATATGTTGGATTTGCTGGGAGTTTGTCAGTAAAGGATTGTACTAGAATTGAATTTGGATTTTGATCATACTTGCTAATTGCATCATTTGGAGATATTGGGAAATTGCCCGTAGTGTTACCAATTGGTAAATCATTTCCTGACAAAATTCTCGTATCGCCTAAAACTGTATCAGAGAATACTGCATTTGGCCAGGAAACTGAGCCACTTACAGAAGGCTTTTGTAGAAAGTTCCAAGTGTCACCATTAATCCAAGGCCCTGTTCCTGAGGCACCTCGTCCCATTGGAGGGATGTGACATAGGTAGATGAATCCCTTTTGTGGGCCCGTAGTGACGTATTTGCCATCACCCAGCTGTATGTTTCCATCTGCATATTTGTTGCCGGCCATGGTGAGAAGATTTTTGTCGGACAATAATACTTGGGTTGTGGCAAGACTGTTCGTGTAATTTGTAATAGAATTATCTACAGGTTTTGAGTGTGTACCTTTTTGCACAAAAAATTGTATTGTTTTTACAAAATCATTGTTTGATATATTTCCTGATGCCCACTCTTTTGTGTTGTTTACCCAGTCTGGAGTTTGTTGAGTGTTTGTTAAAGTTTGATTTTGTATAGGTATTTGGATTATCCCTTTTTGGGCTAGATATTGAATACCTGAGATAAACTCATAATCAGTGATCTGCCCTTGCGACCACCACTTTGCATTATTTTTTAACCAAGAAGGTATGTAATTTTCTTGTCCAGTTGCATCGGACAAAAATAGTATGCTACATGTGATGGAAACTGCAATTAATAATATAATTAACAGATTCAATTAACACAATTCTTTTTCTCAAATACATAAGTCTTCAAATTTATCATTATAGCAAGTCTTCCAATACCAGATCATCCTTGAATGCTTTTTTTACAGTTTCTGGGTTAAGGGTAAGAGAAAATTTTTTGGTTCTACCATGCATTCCCTGATGGATTATTTTTCCTGAGATCAACCCAGTCATTTCTATCTCACTTAGCATCTGTGTAACTCGTCTCTGTGTAAGTTCTTTTTGTCGTGTTGTTTTGCATAGGTTCTTGTATGATTGGTATATCTCTCCGGTAGTGCTTCCATTTGCCTTCATTACTGATAAGATCAAGAGCTTTTCATGTAATGGATATGAGTTTAGAGCAGTTGTCTCCTTATCCTCTTCCATCTTTTGTGCAGCACGTCTGATGTGCTCATCTTTTACCATATCTGATTGTTCACGCTCGGCAATCTCACCTGCAATGCGTAATAGGTCAATTGCACGCCTTGCATCTCCATGTTCTTGGCCAGACATGGCAGCACAGAGGTTTATTGCTGATTGTTCTATGGTGTTAGGGATAAAGGCCGCCCTGATACGTTCTTCTAATATCTCCTTGATCTGGCTTACTGTATAATTAGTAAAGACAATTTCTTCCTCGCTGAGGCTGCTGAGTACACGTGGGTCTAGTCTTTCTTTGAAAGTAAGGTCGTTTGAGATTCCAATTAGGGTTAGTGAGCCTTTCTTTAATCGCTCATTTGCTCTTGTTAATGAGTAGAAGACATCCTTGCCAGATTTTGATACAAGTTCTGCCAGGTAATCAATCTCATCTATTACAAATACTGTGTTCAATGTATTATTTTCTATTGCTGATATAATACGATTAAAAATTTCACTAATTGAAAGACCTGTTGTAGGAAACTCTTTTTCTTTACCTTTTTCTATTAATTGCCTACCGAGTTTTATTAGTAGTCCATAGAGTGTAGTCTCTTCCTTTGCATTTGCATATAGTAATTGTATTGGAAATGAAGCCTCGTTTACTCTATCTTGTATTTTATTTAGTACTTTTTTGACTACTAGTGTTTTACCTGTACCTGGTTTACCATAAACTAGTAGATTTGATGGACGAGCCTTTTTTAGTAGAGGTAAGAGTGATTGGGTCACTTTTTTCTGCTCGTCTTCTCTATGTAAAATTACATCAGGAATAAATGTAAAATGTAATACTTCTCTATTTTTGAATAAGGATTTTCCACTCTGTGCATCATCTAATAATTTATCAATTGGATCGATCATTTACCCAGACACCACCATTTCTTCTCTGTTAACATATTGACATTACTAAATTAATTAGATTAGAATTGAAGAACTAAACTTGATTTAGTATATCATTAATTATTTTTATTTTCTCTTAAAAAAATTTTTTTAATAAAGCTAGAGTGGAAGGATAGGTGTGTGGGTCTTCCTAGATTGAAGTTAACATTCTGTGAAGTATCTGTTAACTTTTAACCAGAAAAGACCAAAAATGACCCCATTATTTCCACTCCAGGCGTGAAGATGGTCCTTAACATTGTTAACAAGCCAAATCCTACCCCATTATTTCCACTCCAGGCGTGAATTTAGGGTCTAATTGAATATAAAGGCTATAGAGGGTGTTAACATGAGTAAAAGGGTCATTCGTGAGCCAGGCAGTGAACGTTAACAAACCTACTAGTTAACAATTCTTCTATGATCTGTTCAAGTGTTAATGAGTTAACCGGATCGATCACATTGGCTCGAAAACGAATTAGGATAGACTTGGAGGACTCGGATGGCGCCAAGTATAACTTTAGCCTGGAGGGCAACGTAACCCGGGAGAAGATGCTAAAAATATTTGAGTTAATGGACCTTATGAATATTGAAGAACAGGGAGATGCGGCTCAACTTGATTCTATAGGGGCCAAGATCTGGAATTTAGTGGATAAACACTACCCAATTGGCAAGTTTACATCATCAATGATACTTGAAAAATATGAAGATGAATACGGTGAACCAATAAAACTAAGCGTGATCTCTACATATCTTTCTAGATTTGCAAACAAAGGCAAGGTGGCCAGGGAGAAGAATGGTAAGGAATGGGCCTACCAAGTACTAAAGATAACACAAAGGGAGAAGAATTCAACCTGAGATTGTTACCTTTTTTACTACTAGATGATCACCATCTATTGCGACTTTAACATAATCTCCCTTTTGAAGCTCTAGAAATTTCCTAAAATCTTTTGGAATGGAGATGGTGCCAGCCGTGGTAATTTTGATTAATTGTTCATCAGGCATGATATTAAATTATAATAACAATAATTTAAGATTTTACAATTATATAATATTATGAAATAATAATGATTTTCTACGACTTTGACAAAAACTTGGTGTAAAAATTAAATCAAAAAAGAAAAGACGATTAGTAAAGAACTTGATTTTAATGATCTAAAAACGGGACAGATTACCAGAAATTACTGAGCCGGGGCCATCTTGACAATACCAATCTTTGTCAAACCCTTATCAGTTATCTTGTAGGAAAATGGCTTGGTTGACATGTCTCTTTCCACCAAACCCTCCTCAAAGAGCTTCTTTAACATACGTGATGTATGCTCTCTGGTCCTTCCTATTGTGACTTGGATATCACGTGATGTCATAGGTTTCTCTGTGATTAATCTCAGAATGTGTTCTGTAGCATTATTGAACTGCATATTCTGAATTCTTTCCTTTGGTTTCTCTTCTTTGACAACAATTGGCTCTTCTGGCTGTATTTTTTGTTCTTTTGGCTTGGAAATTTGTGCCTGGGGGATTTCCTGTGTTTCCTGTGTAATTTCTAATGAATCTAAACGAATTTTCATATCGATAAGTAAATTTTCATAATATTGTAGGCGTTCTGCTACAATTTTTGCATCTTCGGTCTTTGATGCTAGTCTTGGTTTGATCTTGTTGTATGCTGTAATTGCTACCAAACCCCCAAAAAATGATGCAAATATGCCTAAAATGACTCCTACATCAGGAATGTCTACTAACATCACACATTAGGGCTAAATGATGTGATTTATCATATTTGGGTAAAATTATTTCACACCTTACACATCAATATCAAACACACATTATCACATGGTATCACATCCTGTATGGCAGTTTGTGCCTAATTTTTGAAGCCAAATCACAGTTTACATGTTCTTTGTAACAATACTCGTATCACAGACATGATTTCTTCCTCCCGTTCGGGGAAAATATCACTACTTTTTATCACAGAAACCTGCTCAGAAAGGCGATTTATCACATCAATATCATCATCATCAAGTACTCCTAGGCCTTTTAGAAGAATCCACGAGTAGCATAGTGCAGTAAACTTGTCTTCACACTGGGCTACTTGTCGATAGAATGCCCCTTTACTAATAGTAAATTGAGCGTCAACAAGATTTTTCCGTTTTGCAATAATTTCAATTTGTCTTTCAGTAAATAATGATTTTTTTATAATTTCTCTAATAATATTACTAAAATTATCATCTGGAAGTTTGCTCATAGCTATACAAATCTGTATTACTATATTCAATTAAACTTTTAATCAATAGGCATTCCACCCTCCTTATGGAAAAGACAGAAAATTATCTTCATACGGCTAGGAAGAAGAATGGAACTCTTCTCTTCGTACTAATTGATTCTGAAAACTCTGCAGGGCAATCTGCTTCATCATTAGCAAAGGAGGCAGAAAAGAATGGGGCATCTGCAATACTAATTGGAGGCTCATCAGCAACTGATCAGTTAACCATGACTGAAACCGTATCAAGCATCAAAAAAGCAGTCAAGATTCCAGTAATTCTCTTTCCAGGCAATGTTACAGGAGTGGTTCCTGGGGCTGATGCAATTCTCTTCAGTTCACTCTTGAATTCAGATAATCCGTACTTTATTTCACAGGCACAAGCATTAGGTGCACCAAGCGTGCTTCGATTTGGCCTTGAGCCTTTGCCTACTGCATATATCATCATTGGAGAAGGAACCACTGTCTGGCACGTTGGTTCTGTACGAACAATTCCCTTTGACAAGCCCGGACTTGCAGTTATGTACGCACTCTCCGCCCAATTCATGGGAATGAGATTTGTATATCTGGAAGCAGGTTCTGGAGCCAAATCCAATGTACAACCTGAGATGATCGCTGCTGTAAGGAAGCTTTTCAAAGGATTTCTCATAGTTGGAGGAGGTATTCGTAGCCCAGAGACTGCCAAAGAAGTAGCAAAAGCAGGAGCAGATGCCATTGTGATTGGAACTTTTATTGAAAAGGGCGGCAGTTTCAAGACAATATCCGATATCGTAAAAACCATCCAATCTGTAAGGAAATAACATGTCTGAGAACCTTGCATTGAGACTCAAAGAAGTCCCAATGCCCCAAGACTATTTTGCTTATTATTCAAAAATATCTGAAGAGGTATTTGCTATATTTGAACAAGCAGCATCTGCCAAAGCCACACTTTCTGATTCTTCTGGGATGGTAGAACCAAAGATTGCTTTTGACTTGGCAGATCGTGTATCAAAAATGCACGATATCGATGTCACTGATGACCTACGATATTTAATTCAAAATACTACAAAAGAACTTGCTGCCCTACAGCTTGCAGAAAATATAGCTCAAGGAAAATATTCTGGACCTGACACGGATTTACAAGAAAAACTCGATCTTGCAGTACGTGTGGCCTTAGCCATAGTTACAGAAGGAGTCACTATTGCACCGCTTCAAGGCATAAGTGAGGTCCAGATAAAAAAAAATGCAGACGGCTCTGAATATCTATCTGTATCATTTGCTGGTCCAATCAGGTCAGCAGGAGGAACAGAGGCAGCTTCTACTATGCTTATTGCAGATCATGTAAGAAAGATAGCCGGACTTGCAAAATATCAAGCAAATTCTTTTGATGATGAGACGGGCAGATTTGTAGAAGAGTTAAGAGTATACGAAAGAGAAGTTGGCAGCTTCCAATTCCATGTTCCTGATCAAGATGTGACCAGTGTCATATCTAATCTTCCAGTCGAGCTTGATGGTGTAGATACCGACCTTGTGGAGATTGTAAGTCATAGGAATATGGTTCGAATAGGGACCAATAGGGTGAGAGGTGGTGCTCTTCGTGTACTAAATGATGGTCTGATTGGCAGGTCTCGCAAACTTCTCAAACTCATAGAACTCTACAAACTTGATGGTTGGGACTGGCTCAAGGACCTAAAGGGAGCAATCCAGACAGGAGATGAGGATGCAGCAGCTCACAGAATGAGAGAGGTAATCACAGGAAGATCAGTTCTCTCCATGCCTAAAAAACTTGGGGGATTCAGGCTACGCTATGGCCGTGCCTGCAATACTGGTTTTGCCTCAATTGGCATACATCCTGTGGTTGCAGAGATACTTGATCATACCATAGCTGTAGGCACGCAGATCAAACTAGATGTGCCAGGAAAAGCCTCAACAGTGGCATTTGTGGACTCGATAGATACCCCAATTGTCAGGCTTACTAATGGAAATGTTGTAAAAATAAGAGACACAGCCCATGGAATTCATCTAAAACCACACATTGAAAAAATTCTACATCTTGGAGACATTCTGATAAGTTATGGTGATTTTTTGGAAAATAATGCAGAGCTCATACCAACTGGATATGTAGAGGAATTTTGGGCAAAGGAACTTCAAGACAAGGTAACCAAGTATGAACCAAATGACACTGAACTCCTAAGTTATGTAAACAAAGTACCGGACTTGGAAGAAGCATTTAGGATATCATTAAATTTTGGCATTGGCCTTCATCCGCATTATCTGTACTATTGGGATCAAATTACAATCGAAGAATTTGAAAAACTCCTAAAACCCATCAAATTCGAGTCTGATCTTGTAGTATATCCATATGAAATAAAAGAAATTTTAGAAAAACTAGGGGTTCCACATGAAGTTGCTGATACTACACTGCTTTTGAAAGATGTAGAAGCTAGAGTATTTTTTTATCTATTGTTTAGAAAACAAATCCAGATTGAAAATGGCCTTTCTGTACCTCAAATCATAACAAATTCATCCGGAATCAAGATACCAAATAAATTTTCAACCTCTATTGGAGTAAGAGTGGGAAGACCAGAAAAGGCCTCACTGAGGAAAATGAAGCCTCCGGTACATACTCTATTTCCTGTAGGAAACAAGGGAGGTGCATCACGTGATTTACTAAAAGCTGCAAAGCAACCAAACTTTTACTGCAACATATACAATAGATTTTGTAAAAACTGTAACATGCCATCTATTAGTATATCATGTGCTAAATGTAATACAAAAACAAGTGTGATCTTTACATGTCTCAAGTGCAGGGATGAGCTTGAGACTAATTATTGCCCCAAGTGCAAATCTAGAGCACGAGTACACCTATACCGCTCATTTCCTCTCAAAGATTTACTGTATCTTGCACAAGAAAGAACCGGATATAGGGCTCAAGAACCATTCAAGGGGGTAAAAGAGCTGATAAACCAAGATAGAGTGCCTGAACCACTTGAAAAGGGTCTGATAAGACAAAGTCTTGGATTAAATGTCTTCAAAGATGGAACAATTAGATTTGATGCTACTAATGCACCACTCTCACATTTCAAACCGTCCTGGATTGGCACAACACCGCAAAAACTTGTTGAACTTGGATACACGCATGATGCAGATGGTAATCCTCTTGTAAGCTCAGACCAACTTGTGGAGCTAAGGGTTCAAGATGTAATAATACCAAAAGAATGTGGAGAAAGTCTTGTTTCTGTTTGCCAATACATTGACAGGGAACTTGCAAAACTTTTTGGACGTCAATCATTCTACAATGTGAAAAATACTAATGACTTGGTGGGGCAGCTCATTATTGGTCTTGCTCCTCATACATCTGTAGGTATTGTAGGAAGAATAATTGGATACACCAATACTCAAGTCTGTCTTGGAACTGCAGTCTGGCATTCTGCAAAAAGACGTGATGCTGATGGAGATGCTGATTCTATTATGTTATTGATGGATAGTTTGCTAAACTTTTCAAGATTGTTTCTATCAGACAGGATTGGTGGACTTATGGATGCACCATTGCTTGTACAGCCAATTGTGATTCCTCAAGAGGTACAAAGGCAGGCACATAACTTTGAAGTGGTCAAAGAATACCCGCTCTCATTTTTTGAAGCTACTCTTAGAAAAGAAAAAGCAAGTGAGATAAAAGATGTCGAGATTTTAAAATCAAGATTAGAAACAGAAAGACAATTTTTTGATCATGATTTCACACATACAACATCTACACTTACCACATCAAAATCAAGAAGCGCATATTCTACTCTTGGTTCACTTCTTGAAAAACTTGACATGCAGATTAGAACTGCAGATATCATTAATGCAGTTGATCCAAGTGAAGTCGTATCTATGGTGATGACAACACACCTGCTTCCTGATATCATGGGTAATCTCAGGGCATATTCTGGCCAATCTTTTAGATGTACTGCGTGTGGAGCAAGCTATAGGAGAATTCCTCTTGTTGGCAAATGCCTGGAATGCGATAATAAACTAATCCAAACTATGACTAGACCTTCCGTACAAAAATATTTGAAACTTGCACGAAGAATGCTCAACAAGTATACAATATCTCCATATCTTAGGAGTCGTGTATTATCTCTCTTAGATGAACTAGAATTGGTATTTGGAAAAGAAGAGAGTAGCCAGTCTATTCTTACAGACTTTGCCTAGCGAATCTTGATGTAATCATATCCGCCATGCTTGCTCTCAAAACAATAGCGAACTTTTTGAAAGTCTTTTCTAAACTTCTTAACCTCTAAAGCAATTTTCTTCTTGTCTTTTTTATCTATGACTACTTTTTTGATAAATTCTGCAACTTGTTTCATGTTTGATTCCTTCATTCCAAGACGTGTAAGCTCTGCAACACCAAGTCGCATTCCTCCTGGGTGGAAATAGTTGCGTCCTGCCTTTATGTCTCCTGGTATGAGCTGTCTGTTTACAATGATGTTTGCTTTTTCCAAGTCCGCTTCAATTGTTCCACCATCTCCAAATGAGAGAACGTTTACTACTATCTGATGAGATTTTGTAAATCCTCGTTTTTCTCCAAGAACTGTAAAACCAGATGAATTAAGTGCCTCTGCAAGGGCCTTGGCATTTTTTATCACTTGAACAGCATATTTTTTGCCGAACTCTAGCATCTCTGCATATGCAATTGCTTTTCCAGCCATGTGGTGCAGATGGTGATTACTAGTCATTCCTGGGAATGTTGCCTTTTTGATACTTTCACCGTATTTTTCAAATGAACAAACCATTCCACCTTGTGGACCAAACAAAGTCTTATGTGTACTCATTGTCATTGCATCTGCGCCTTCTCTTAGGGGATCCTGAAATTGTCCACCTGCAATAAGACCAGCTACATGTGCACCGTCATAATTGACAAACATGTTGTAACTTTTCAAAAAGTCCGCAAGTTCCTTTACTGGATGCGGAAATAGGAAAACAGAGCCACCAAACATTGCTAGCTTTGGAATCTTTCCTGCCTTTTCAAGTTCTTTGACCTTTTCTTTTGTCTTGTCAACATCAATAGTCATCTCTTCGGCATCAAATGGATAAAACTCAATGTCCAACCCATGCACAAGTCCTGCAGTTCCTGCATGTTCCTTTTTTCCATGTGATATGTGACCACCAGAGGGAATGGATGGAGCCATCATGGTATCTCCTGGATTTGAAAATGCAGAATAAATGGCAAGATTAGCTACAACACCAGAGATTGGTCTTACATCAACAAACTCTGCCTTGAATAATTTTTTTGCAAGTTCCATACACTTGAACTCTACCTCATCAATGTAGATGCATCCAGCGTATACTCGCTCACCAGGCCAGCCTTCTGCATATCTATTAGCAAAGTCTGATATTGTTGCCTCACGTACTGCAGGGCTAGTTACATTTTCACTTGCAATTAGAGGAATAGAGTTAGCAAACCATTGGTTGTGAGTCTTGAGCATTGAAAGCACTTCATTATAAGACGAGCGCGGCGAAGAACGAGACATGTCTAGTTCCTTCAGTTTTCCTAATTTAAAAACATCGTTCGTGGTTGAAAATTATCTGTTTGAAGTGTAAAGGCTTTTGATCTCATAAGACATAATAAGGGAAAATCGGCCTTTTGCAAATATGTCGATACAGTCTTCCGCTGGCGGTATACCAGTAGTTATTCTAAAAGAAGGTGCCCAACAGACCAAGGGTCGTGATGCACAGAAAAACAATATCACTGCAGCAAAATTAATTGCAGAAATTGTTCACTCAAGTCTTGGTCCACGAGGAATGGACAAGATGCTTGTTGATTCACTGGGAGATGTTACAATTACAAACGACGGTGCTACAATACTCAAGGAAATTGATGTACAACATCCAGCTGCAAAAATGTTGGTGGAGATATCAAAAGCAACCGATAACGAAGTAGGAGATGGAACAACATCTGCTGTAGTTCTTGCAGGTTCCCTATTGGAAAATGCTGAATCCTTAATTTTACAAGATGTTCATCCAACAATAATTGTTGATGGTTATAGAAAAGCTGCACAAAAGGCAGTAGAACTTTTAGAAAAAATTGCAGACAAGGTATCTGCAACAGACAAGGATGCACTTGAAAGAATTGCAAGAACATCAATGCAAACAAAGCTTGTACGAAGAGATTCTGCAAACTTGGCTGAAATGATAGTAAAATCTGTAATTGCTGTTGCAGAAAAGAAAGATGATGGTCAATACCTAGTAGATATTGATGACATCAAAGTAGAAAAGAAAGCAGGTGGTTCTATCAAGGATTGTGCCATCATCAAAGGTATAGTTCTTGACAAAGAAATTGTGCACAGCGGAATGCCAAAGCGAATTGACCATGCAAAGATTGCTCTAGTTAACAATGCACTTGAGATAGACAAGACAGAATTTGATGCCAAAATAAATATTACAAACCCACAACAAATGAAATCATTTCTTGATGAAGAACAAAAAATGATCAAAAACATGGTAGACAAGGTTATTGCTTCTGGCGCAAATGTATTGTTCTGCCAAAAAGGAATTGATGATATGGCACAGCACTATCTTGCAAAAGCTGGAATACTTACAGTTAGAAGAATTAAAGAAAGTGACATGACAAAACTTGCAAAGGCAACAGGTGCCAGAATTATAAGCAATTTTGATGATTTGTTTGAGAAAGACCTCGGTTCTGCTGAATCAGTAGAAGAGAGAAAAGTAGAGACAGACAGATGGGTCTTTGTTGAAGGCTGTAAACATCCAAAAGCAGTAACATTGCTTCTACGAGGTGGCTCACAAAGAGTTGTAGATGAAGTTGAAAGGTCAGTTCATGATGCATTAATGGTTGTAAAAGATGTAATGGAAAAACCATTGATAGTTGCAGGAGGAGGAGCACCAGAAACTTATGCTGCAACAAAGCTTCGAGAATGGGCAAAGACACTTGAAGGCAGAGAACAACTTGCAGTAGAAAAATTTGCAGATTCCTTAGAAGTTATCCCAATCACACTTGCTGAAAATGCTGGAATGGATCCAATTGATACATTAGCATCATTAAGATCAAAGCAACTCAAAGGAAACAAATGGACAGGCATAGACGTAATGAAGGGCCAAGTTTCCAGTATGCATGCAAGCGATATCTTTGAACCACTCTCTGTCAAGATCCAGATAATTACATGCGCAACAGAAGCAGCATCGATGATACTGAGAATCGATGATGTTATCGCAACCGCAAAATCTGCAGGTGGACCACCACCAGGAGCTGAAGGCATGGGTATGGGTGGAATGGGCGGTATGGGAGGCATGGGCGGTATGGGTGGTATGGGTATGCCACCTATGGATATGTAATAACAAACTCTCCACATTCTTCCTAAATTTTGACAGTACCTTTATTTGACTAATATCAAGTACAAATTTCATGCAGTTGGGTGGAACCAAAATTCTAACTGGTGCAAGATATGTCTATCTTGTAGCATTCTTTGCATTGCTCTCTGGAATGTTCTATCCTATAATCACACATGGTAGCTGGGATCCAGTAATATCTGGAACATTGATTCTCTTTGTAGGTCTTGCAGGAACAGTATCAATATACAAAGCAGCAACTACTGACAGACACAAGAAAGCCTATCTCATAATAGGACTTGCCATCACATCATTGGCATTATTCCTTGTGTATGGCGCAATCGGCAAGGTCTAGCCATTAAAATTCAGATTCTTCTAATTGTACACACACGTAACTGAATTTTTCTATCTAGATGTCAAAGTAGAGATAAAACTCATGTGGATGAGGTCTGATTGAAACTTCATGATCATCTGCTCTTTCTACCTCAATTAGTTTGTCCACAGTTTCATTTGAAAATACAGGCGAGAGGAACTTTCTATCACTTTCTAACTCATCAAGTGCTTCTCCTAATGTAGCAGGCAAGTCTCCAATTCCTTTTGCAGTTCTCTGAGCCTTGGTCATCTTGTAAATATCTTCATACACTGGATCTCCAGGATCCATCTTCTTTTTGATTCCATCTAGTCCTGCTGCTTGTACTGCAGCAAATACTAGATATGGATTTGATGACGGATCAGGTGCTCTAAATTCAATTCTCTTTATTTTAGAATATTTTTCTCCCTTGAAGTGTGAAGGAATTCTAATTATTGCTGATCTGTTACTTGGACTCCATGCAATATACACTGGTGCCTCATATCCCGGAACCAATCTGTGATACGAGTTTGTTGTAGGTGCAACAATTGCAGATAACGCCTTTGCATGATTCATGATTCCTCCACAATAGTATCTTGCAGTTTGACTTACCTCTTCCTTGTCATCTTTATCGTAAAACATGTTTTTGCCATCTTTCCACAAGCTGACATTTGTGTGCATTCCAGAACCTGCATCCATTGAGATTGGTTTTGGCATCATTGTGGCAACCTTGTCGTATTTTTTAGCAATATTTCTTATGACATACTTGTATGTCTGAGCGCCGTCTGCAGCATTTGTCAATGTATCATATCGTATGTCTATCTCACATTGTCCTGCAGTTGCTACTTCATGATGATGATTATCGCACAAGATTCCAAAATATTCATTGAGACATTCAACACAGTCATTTCTGAATTCTGTAAGAGTGTCTGCTGGTGTGCTTGGATAGTATCCCTTCTTTAGTGCCATTGGATATCCCTTGCCGTCCTGGCTCCATGGTGCCTCCTTTGATTCGATTGAGTATGACTGACCTTTGTATGGAGTCAAAACATCCCAATTGATTTTATCAAATACAAAGAACTCTACCTCTGGACCCCAATAGCTGTTGTCAAAACCCTGGGTTTTTAGATATTTTTCCGTCTTCTGTGCAATTCCTCTTGGGTCTGCCTCTAATCTTCCCTTGTCCCTGCCCCAGTATACATCACAGATTAATCTGGCAGTCTTTGCATTTTCCATCCAAGGTATTATTGCAAAAGTAGTTGGATCTGGTTTGAGGACCATGTCCGAGTCCTCAATTGAGGCAAATCCCACAATTGAAGAACCATCTAGTTTGGGAAGTCCATCTTGCATTTGTTGTGGAGTAAACAGGTTTGCAGAAATTGTTGTATGATGGAACCTTCCTCTAAGGCCAGTAAACTGTAAATCGATAAATTTTATCTGATCATGCTTTATTTTTGAGAAAACATCTTCGGCAGAATAAGAAATCGGTACTGGCTCTCCACCAATCACTTTATATGGCAATTTTGCACCTTGATCATAACACAAAGGGGTCTATGATTTAAGTATTGTTGGGTATGGAAATGTCGGAAACAAAAAAAATTGATGTAAATTCATTGTATGCCACTCTTCTTCGTGAAATAGAGAACGATACGGTTCAAGAGGTAGATCCTAAACTATATCATAACATTGCAGAATTTCTCGGCAACATCAAGAATCATGATTATGATGGAATTGAATCAAAAATTACTGAATCACTTGTAAAAATGATAAATGAAATGACTACATTGCTTTTGAAAATAAGAATTGAAAAAGCTACATCTCTAGATGATATTGACTATTCTAATCTTCTTGATGAGGAAAGATTTGTTCTAGACTCTGAAGATGAGATGAGACAAAGAAAAGATACAGTTCTATCTGCCACATTAAATGGAAGATTGAAACTTCTTGAGACAGTGGGAGAAAACCATAGGGCACGATCAATTGTTGTACGATTTCTCAAGCCCATAGATCAGATAATGGGAACTGATCTGCAATCATATGGACCATTTGACGCAGAAGATGTTGCTACGCTACCATTTGAAAATGCTCTCTCTCTGATTAGTAAAAAAGTGGCAATAAAGGTAAGCTGGGAAGACTAGAAATTAGACCAATTGATTTTGTAAAATTGCATGCATAATGGAATAGACCTAGACGTCTACTTTGAGATTATCCTGTACCCTGTTGCAGGCCTGTTTATTATTGAAATGATATGCAGGATGGTAAAGATTGCAAATTGGGTAAAGCTTCTCACACAGGCAGTAATGTGTGTAGGCTTTGGTATTGCATATCTTACAATGCATGTTGCACATTGGCTTACAGCTGGGGTACTTCTTGCACTTGCAATAGCGCTATTTTATCAGGCAAGACGATCAAAACTTGATCCACAAAAAGCACTGTACTAGTTAAAATCTTCCAAAAATTCTCTTGATGAAACTTTGCCTTCCGATCCCTTTTGTTCTTTGGATCTTTTTCTCTCCAAACTTTTTTGATCGTATTTGAAACAACTTGACACATCGATGGGCCTCTGGAAGTCTATGTTCTGCACAAAACTTGTCTTTGCAATAACTACACTCAAAAGGCAAGTCTTGCTTTTCACCACAATAAGCACAGTCAAACTGTTCCATAGTTGTATTCGTCTGCGATCCTAAATTAGTGTTAGTCATAAAAGATACTTGAGAATTAATTGATAAAACTTATTTACGCAATACTGCATGATGAAAAATAGTTCTAATTATGATAAAAGATCAAGTAGCTGTAATAACTGGTGCCAGCAGCGGAATTGGATATGCCACTGCACTTGCAATAGCAAAGGCAGGCGCAAAGGTTGCAATTGGTGCACGAAGATCTGAAAAACTAGAACATCTCAAAAAAGAAATTGAAAAAATTGGTGGAGAATGCATTTCAGTATCATGTGATGTTACAAAACGTAGTGATTGTGAAAATTTAGTAAATGCTGCAATAAAAAAATGGAACAAAATAGACATATTGGTAAATAATGCCGGCCTGATGCCGTTAAGCTTTGTGAAAAATCTAAAGATAGACGAATGGGAACAAATGATTGATGTAAACATCAAGGGTGTAATGTACTGTACATCTGCCGCAATTCCTCACATGATAAAACAGAATTCTGGTCATATAGTAAATATTTCATCAATTGCAGGAAGAGTTGTCTTTCCTGCTGGCAGTGTTTACTGTGCAACCAAGTTTGCAGTATGGGCATTTAGTGAAGGTCTTAGACAAGAATTATCTGTCAGAAATAATATTCGAGTAACAACAATAGAACCTGGCATTGTAGATACAGAACTCACAAATACCATCACTGACAAGTCTCTTGAATCATTTGTAAAACACTCTAAAACAATTCAATCTCTCAAGGCTGAAGACATTGCAAATTCAATAATCTTTGCACTCCAGTCTCCGCCTCACATGAATGTAAATGAGATCACTATAAGACCGACTACACAAGAAAAATAGGGTTTTGCTCTTTTGAGACCGATAAACATTGTAATTTTGGGCGGGGGATTTGGTGGTCTTGCTGCTGCAAATGAATTGCGCGAAAATCTCACACAAGATACAAGAATTACAATTATTGACAAAAAAGATTGGTTCATGATGGACCTTGTCAAGTTATGGATAATCAACGGCACAAGAAATTTCGAATCTTCAAAAAGATCCTTGGAAAATGTAACAAAAAAAGGAATTGAATTTGTAAATGAAGCTGTATTGAAAATAGATCCTACAAACAAGGCAGTTAGAACAAAATACAGACAATTTCATTACGATTATCTCATCATTGCACTTGGGGTAGAGCTTGCACCTGAACAGATCCCAGGCCTTAAGGAAAATGGCTTTATTCTTTATGATATCAATGATGTTCCAAAAATACGTGACACAATAAGAAATATGAAATCAGGTAAGATTGTGATGGCAATCACAGGTCTGCCGTACAAATGCCCTCCTGCACCATTTGAGGCAGCTCTTTTGATAAGGTCAGTACTTGAAGAGACTGGTGCTAGTGATGCAGTTCAAATGGATTTTTACAGCCCCACCCCTATAACACTTCCAGCAGGCGGTCCAAAAGTTAGCGAAGATATACTGCAAATACTGGAATCTAAAAAGATAAAATTTCATGGAAACCACAAAACAGTTTCCGTAGAACCAAACAAGATAAAATTTGAAAATGGTGAAACCAATTTTGATATACTGATTTCTGTTCCTCCACACAAGATTCCTTCAGTTGTTATCGAATCTGGTTTTGCAGAAATTGGCAAGTTTGTGTCAGTAGATAAGACATGCAAAACAAACTATGACCGAGTCTATGCAATTGGAGATGTAAATCAGATAATGGTAACTGATAAAATTGCTGTACCAAAAGCAGGAATTTTTGCAGAGACAGAAGGAATAACTGTTGCAAGAAATATCATCTCACAAATAAAACACGAACTAGAGCATGATAAATTTGATGGCAAGGGAGGATGTTTTCTTGAAACTGGCAAGAGAATAGCAGGATACATTCAGGTTGACATGTTTGCAACGCCTGATCCTCTTACTGAATTAAAATCTGCAACACCGGAACATTTTGCAGAAAAAGAAAAGTTTGAGCAAGATCGATTGAAAAAGTGGCTTTAGATTTTTATTCAAATTTCTTGACAACAATTTAGATCCTACAATTTAATAATTTGGATAATTGCCAGCACCTTTAGGGGCCGTTGTCTAGCTTGGTTATGATGCTAGCCTGGGGTGCTAGAGGTCGCCGGTTCAAGTCCGGCCGGCCCCACCAGTTTTTTGTCATAATTTCCAATCCACTTGCTAATGCCAAGTTGTCAAACCCATTTTTTGTAGAATTACATACATAGCCAGCTCATGGGAAAACGCAAATTCACTATCGATCTTGGTAACGAGAAGATCGAGGTCGAAGGGCATCAACACAAGAATGTTGCAATCAAGTACCTCATGAAGAGGCGTAGATCCTTACTTATGACTAGAGACAAGAACAAAGTTGAGAAGCTCTTCGAACAAGTACCACAAACAATTTCCATAGTGGGTGGCCATTTGATAAAATCCTACAAGATAAACTGGGAAAGAGAAGGCACAACAGAATTTGAGGGTTCAAGATTTGTCTTTACTCTTACTGACTTGCCTGACAAATCTGTGCACACTGTTGCCAGCTAATTTTCCCATTGCGTCCTTTTTGATGTATGATGAAAATTTACATGTATCATGGTTGGTATCTTGGAAATCCCAATACATCATGATATGATTTTGGAATCATTGATTTTGACAGGAGCAGCAAGTCGCTTGCAGCTGAATCAAGAACATATGTTACTGCCCAATCCTCTTCGTTTCTAATAGATCTGCCAAATCCTTGAAGCAATTTTGTTAATGTCTGTGATTTGTACCACAAGGGAAACTTTTGCATCTTGATTTTAGTTCGTTTTTCACTCAAGTTTGGATATGGCACTTTGGCTATTATCTGAAACCTTGACAGATCATCTTTGAGATCTACTCCTTCCCACAATGATGATGAAAGCAAAACACCATTCTCATCGCGAGAATGTTCCTGCAGTACCTCATCTTGTGTCATACCGTTCTCATTTCTACTGTGGCATATTCTTATTCTGCGTCTATTTTTCTCAGAAAGATTGTTTTTGATATCAGCACATCTCTTTTCTGAAGAAGTAAGTATCAGGCCTCTCTCAGAGTCATGCTGAGATAATATGTCATCAATTTTTTTTATGACTGCAAGTTCATCGTCTTTGCTAGATGAATAGCTTAGTTTTCTTGTATTTAGGAAATTGATTCTTCTCTTGTCTGGAGGAAATGGAGATCTGGGGGTGTCTACAAATCCAACTTTTGATGGTTCAAGTCCAGCGTTCTCACAAAAACTGTCTTTGTCTATGGTAGCAGACATGAAAATCTGGTGCTCTATGTCAAAGAAAGTCTTGACATACTTGGAAATGTCAAGAGGCTTGATGGAAACTGATCTGAAATTTCCTCTTTCATCTTTGAATGGATCGTTTACCACAAAATTATTTTTGTTAGAGTACATTTCTGCATGAGCATTTGCTACCTTTTCATATCTTGATTCTAGTTTTGCAAGCAAGACATAATCAGGATTTAGTGCAAACGATCTGCTTTCTTGCAACTTGCGTAGCTGGTCTGAATATGATCTCGCCAAATCATCAAGTAATTGCACTATCATGCCAATTTCAGTCAAATCATATGCATTTGGATTTATGCCACACTCGTTAAGATAGATGTTGTAAATGTCTACTCCTATGAATTGTATAATCTGGTCCTCTATCTTATGTGCCTCATCAAATATTGCTATTGGTTTTGTAACATATTCAGAATATGACTTTCTGTTGAATTTCATTAACTGAAAATATGATGCATAATTCCAGATGGAGTGTGGTGATGTCAATGCACGATATTTTTGGGAATAATAATGGCAAAGGTCACCTGTAACAGCTTCCGGTTCTCCAAGTTTTGGTTTGAACCTGCATACATCTCTGATCTTTTTTCCGTCCTTCATGGTTGTCTCCTCGCATAGACCTTTCTCACATGTAAGGTTCCTCTGGATTGCACTTTTTGTATCTGACAGGGCAATTGATTCCTGCTCCATCAATCTCAGGCAAGCGAAATTTGACTTGCCCTTTACAGGCATGAGAAATTTTAGGTCCTTAGAGTACTGGTCCTGTAGTTGTTTTGATGCTGTGACTATGAATGAGCTACCATAATATCGTGCAAGTGTTGCTGCAATCAATGACTTGCCAACACCCGTAGGAGCAGAAAGTATGATTGTTTTGTATCCTGATTTGATCTTTTGTTCTATTCCTTGCAGTATCTCCTTTTGTATCTCTCTTGGTTTGAATTCCTCTGGAAAGTGTTCTAGGACAGTAGTCATCTTGCTTTCGTCGATAAGACACTGAAACTACAATACTTAATCGCTTGCAGTGTGATATTTTACTCATTTTTTGTTAGTATGATTTATGATTCATATATTAAACAAATATCTATTTGATTAGAAAATATTACTAAATTTTCTTTTTTGATAGTCAAAACCTTTTCTTTTTTGATGATGTCAACTTGTTAGAATCTGCCGATTTATTAATTGAATATTTTGATTTTCTATATATTTCTAAATTATATTCATAACATGCTCTACGAGCTCCAATAATTTGGAAGATGAACATCATAAGATATACCAAAAAAATGAAATATCCAATAGGCGCCAATACTCCTCCCGGTGATAATACTAATGACCAACCAGATGCAAATAGAATTAGTGAGAATATTAGATATGCAATACCAGTTCCAATTTTTCCTGCATAAATGTGGCCTATTCCTTGAAGTCCAATTAACCCTAAGACAAGAGAAAGAACTAATGCGGTATTCTGATTCAACCCTTCGCTTTGAATTGTTTCTTGAACATTTTGCTCCTCTTGCACCTTGTTTAATTTCTCTGTAATTTCTTTTAGCATATCTTTGGATTTTTCAGATTCACTTGCATCAAGTGTTTTTTGTAATGTGTTAAACTCATCTATTGTTATCTCTCCTCTTGCAAGTCTCTCTCTCAGAATTGAAATAGCATCATCATTCGAATGAGATGTTTGTATATTAGAGGCCTGTTCATCTAGTTCCTCTGTGAGGAAGAGATACTTTGAAATTAAATCATCTAGATATTTCTGATCGGATAAATACAAATCATTTCCTTTTTTCAATCTCTCAATAATGCTAGTTAATCTCAAATTATCTCCTACATTCATATCTAAAAGCTTCTCTGCTTGCTTAATCAATTCTTCAAACAATATCTGTTTTATTCATTTACTAATAATTAAACATAAAATTCATGACGAGTACATTTAGTTTGTTATTATCTATCTGCAGTAATAATATTCTTGAAGGACATTTTCTTAAAATTGATATTTAAGATACTCTATATTTCATGTAAAATGAGACACTTTATTACTAGATTATTATCAGTGATAAATTATATTATAAATTAACATAATCATTAATAGTTCTAGTTTTCTCAATTGTCATGTTTTCGTTTTTCCTTTTTTTGATTTTTCTTGATGTTCAGTCTTGATTTGTTTTTTAGCGCATCGTACTCTTCTTTGAGTCTTGTAGTGTAGATGGTAAGTGCATGCATCGCAAAATTTGTCAGGTCATTAAAATACATCAATTTTGCAGCTAACAATGAAATATTTTTTGCATCATTGTCAGCTTCTAGGTCCTTATATTTTGCATATGTTGTGTTATAGTGTTCTAGCCATTTGTTATACCCTGCATTTAGTTCCTCTAATGTAAGATTTCCAGATTCTTCTAACCATTCTTTGAATCTCTGACGATCCTTCTCAACTAGTTGTAATATTCCATCAAAATCCATTTTGTTATATCATACCAAGTCATGCATAATTAAAGTTGCAACAATGTATCATCAAACATTATCAAATTTTTGCAGACTCTTCCAAAGATACCAAGTGGCAACAGTCCTATAGGGTCTCCATCCCTGGCCGATCTCTTCAATCTCACTTGGTTTTGGAGTCTCAGGCAATGAAAACAACAACTGGACGCCTTTTCTCAGCCCAAGATCACCTACAGGAAAGATATCTTGTCTTCCAAGTGAGAAGATAAGAAACATCTCTGCAGTCCACCTGCCTATTCCCTTTACTTGGGTAAGCTGGGATATTACTTCCTCATTACTCATCTTTGAAAGTGAACTCATGTCCAGTATTCCTTCGTCTACATGTCTTGCCAGATCTTTTAGGTACTCTATCTTCATACCTGAAAGGCCAATTTTGCGAAGCTTTGATTTTCTTGTGGCAAGAACCTCCGATGCAGTTGGAAAACTAGGATAAAGTTCCTTGAATCTCTTAAAGATTGCATCTGCTGCGCTTGTTGCAAGCTGTTGAGAAATTATTGATTCTACCAGTACTGCAAAGTGGTGATTTTTTTTCTTTAGCTTGTATTCACCCACTCTGTCAATTATGGTTGCCAATGCTTGGTCCTTTCTTAGAAATGATATTGGATCGTCTTTTTTCATGTCTAGATAGGCTCTGGATGTATGGTAATTACCGCATTTTTTATTTGATTTTTAATTTGGCTTTCCATGTCTGATACTATGTCATGCACTTCCTCAATGGTAAGATTTTTTTCAAAAGAACAATCAATATCAACTTTGAATATGTCTTGTAGATGTAATGTAATCACTCGGCCAATTTTCTTCACTTTTGGATATTTCTTTATGATTTCTTTAACTTGTTCTTCTATTGTAATGTCTTCTACCGGAATGCTTTGGGGAATTGAGACATATGGTTCCAAGTGAATAGTTATGTGATTTATGTTCGAAACTGATTTTTTTATTTGGTCCTCTATCTCATCTGATACCCCATGTGCATCTTCAAGCGACATGTTTCTGTCAACCATCACGTGCAAGCTTATGAATATTCCATTGTCTGACGAAAATGCACTTACATTGTGAATGCCGCGCACACCCTGTACTGAAGATGCAATTTTGTTTATCATGTAATCGGCGGGAACATCTTTCCATGTTGGCTCAAAGTGTACAGTTACATTCGAATTTGCAATTGCCTTTTTGATATTTTTTTCTACATTGGCACTAATTTTGTGAGCTTCTTCAAAACTTGACGCGGCAGAAAGTGATATGGTAATCTCTGTGAATATATCGCTACCAGATCTGCGTATCTGAACTGACTCTGTTTTCATTACACCTGCAGTGTTATTGACTATGTCTTGTACTTTTTTTACCATGCTTACAGGTACGGCATCAGTCAACTCAAGGCCGCTTTGATGGATAAGCTTCAGGCTTAGTACTGCAAGCAAACCTCCTAGGATTAACGCTGCAACATAGTCACCTTGGTAGAATCCTATCATGACAAATACAATTCCAACCAATGCTACACTGGTTGCTCCCATGTCCATGAGGGCATGGTACAGGTCTACTCTTAGTGAAGAGCCATCTGTTTTTTTAAGAGCCCTTTTGAGCACTAGTATCCTAAAGAAGATGGACCCTAGTGCGTATACTGCGGCTATAATTGCTAAAACTCCTGGCAAAACTTCTGGCTTTGGCTCGTAGAATCTTGAAATGGATTCGTAGACAAAAAATAATGATATTACAAGAATTATAATTCCTGCAACAAAGCTACCCATCGTCTCAATCTTTCCATGGCCATAAGTGTGTTCTCTGTCCGGTGGCTTGGTAGACCACTTGGTAGCTACAAGCAAGACCATGGTTACAATGGAATCAAGTATGGCATGTACACTGTCTGTGACAAGTGCAAGACTGTTAGAATAAACTCCTATCAAAAATTCTACTGCAAATGCAGAAAGTATAACCGCAAGTGAAATTTTTAACGCATTTGTCTTTATGTCCTGGACACTCAATTCTTGTCCAGCCCCAACATGTCTAGTATGTCTTCAAAGTTTTCCCGTGACTGATCATGCTTATATTTCTTGAGAGGGCCTATCATTTTCTTCTTGTCTGGTATCTTGATGATGTTTTTGACAATACTTGAAAGAGCAGATCCTATGAATATTGACTGGGTTGCAGCAGTAACATTGGAGGTTCTCCTGTTTGTACTGGAGCTCTCAAAATCAATTATGCATGGGGACTTTCCAACAATGACATGCTTGTGGATGTAACTCAGCTCTCCATGATCAAGATGAATAGTATCCAATGTGTGACAATCCTCCAGTACATTTTTTATGACAGATCTTAGTTTTGCAGCACTTCCCTTGCCCTTTAGGTCTCTTACCCAATCAGTTATCTTTTGACCTTGAATGTACTCCATAACCATGAAATTTCTACTTGTTGACACAAATTTTGGGCCAACTCCTGCCTTGTTTGCAATCTTTAGCAGCCTTGCTTCGCTTTTCATCTCAGGTCTGCTGGAATCTGTCCTGCGAATCTTTAATGCAACATATTTTTTGCCAAGTTTTGCTATAACTACAACTCCCACGTATCCCTTGCCCAAGACATGAATTTTACCAAGCATTGTTGGTCCCTCAAACAAAATTCCAGAAATACCGAGTTTTTTCAGTTCTGCATGTCTTTTTGCAAGTTCTCCCTTTGTAGCCTTTGGGTACCCTAGTATGAGAGAGTATGGCTCTCTGACAAGCTTACTTGCTGGAACCAAAGATGAGTTCATTGGTAGAGGTTAACTCTGCCAGCGCCTTTTTAATGGATTTGCTTGCAACCCTGTGACCCTCTATTACGCTAAAGCCGCGTTTCATGTCTGCATCAATTCCATTTGGGATGCCTGCCTTTGAGAGATTTTTCTTCAATAATGCTTGGAGGAATTTTTTTGCATCATGGAACTCTCTTTGCTGCAACGACAAAATTTTTGCATTGTCATCAATCCAGGTAAGCTTGTTTTTTGAATTTCTTAAAATAAAGTTCTCTGACTCGGGTCTTCGGAATACATCTGGGCCATTTTTGACCATGAACTTTTCAATTGTTGTAGAATGTAGCAAAAATAGCATTGCAGCCTCTGATTTTTCGTCTACTATTGCGCCTTTCTGCAATACTTGGAATCCCCCAAGTTCCAGCTGCACTGCAAGTGCAGTTGCACCCCTTTTAGCTTGTCCCCAAATTATGTCAGGACTTCTCCACTTGTAGTTGAACTTGACTACAAGCGTGTTTCGTAAATTTTGTAAATTCTGTATTTGTCTTTTACCATTGAAAAATTCAAGTGATGGTTTTTTTAGATATGCTCTTGCAGCAAGTATGAATCTGCCCAAATTTTGTGGCGATATTGCAGTACCAAGATTTCTATTGCTGTCTATTGGGTCTATCAATACCAATGCAGTATCAAATTTTTTAGTTGGATTTCCTATCACCTGGCCGTGCGCAAAGTTGGCAGCAGCCTCCAACACCTTGATAAAACTTCCATAGTGATATATCAAAACTTCTGAGACATACCCTCCAAGTCCTTCCTTGGCAATTTCTGCACCGTAAATGTCAACACCTCTAAGAAATTTTTTGAGTAACCTAACTTCGTTTTTCTTTTCTGAATCTAACTTCTCAAGTATGAATCTAGTGTGAAATGATGATCTGTCTGCAGCGCTTTTCCATTGTCCTATCTCTACGTCATAACATGGTACAACATTCACCTTTGTATTTCTAATCTCTGCCTCTACATACGGATGCTCTGAATATCTTACATATGGGGAAAATTTTTTCATGGAATCGAAGCCAATTTTTTTCCCAATAGCTTCAAACTGTTCCACGGGAATCTCTTTTTTTATCTTGACAAAGATATCAAGGTCTAAAGTTCCCTTGAGCCAAGTCCCTTTTGCATATGAACCTCCAAGCTCAACTTCAGTAACTTCGGAATTTTTTGCCGCCTCCTTTTTTACAAGTTCCACAAGTTCCTCTGCGATTTTTCTTATCTTTTCTTCTTCCTGCCTTGTAGGAATGGCAATCTTTCTTGCCTGATCTAGTACGTTTCTCATTTTGCTAAAACCACCTGCAAGTCAGAATATATCGGTCCACTAGGGGTTAAGATGCTTTGCTTGAACTTTAATTCTGTGATGGTGTGCTTTCCAAGATCCACATCCTTGAACCTCTCAATTGTCTTTGAGATGTCATCTATTCTGTTTTTTACTCGAAATATTGTAAGATGTGCCTTAAATGGCTTGTCAGACTTGAATCCAAGCGGCCCAAGTTTTTTCTCTACCTGAACTGCAAGCTCTACAAGCTGGGATGCCGACACATCATCAACTCCAATCCATATGACTCGTGGAGACCTGGAATTTGGAAATGCCCCAACATGGGTGAACTTTACCTCAATTGGCTTGAACGAAATGGTAGACAAGGCATTTTTTACACTTGTTGCAGCCTCTTCAGTTATCTCTCCAAGAAAAAGCAATGTAAAGTGCATATTTTTTTTGTTTACAGCGGTTGCCTTGATTTTAAACTCTGATTGAATTTTGGCAATTGCATCAAGAATACTGTCATCCTGAATCTCCACAGCAACAAAGGTGCGCATCAATGAAATTGCAGTTTGTGGCATCTATAATAATTTCCGGTAGCTTCATAGACTGGAGAATAAAGTTGATGGATGTGAAACTAATTGTCTGTCTTACAGGGATGCCAGGTGCTGGCAAGACCACAATTGCTGAGGGCCTCAAACCAAAAGGGTTTGAAAAAATTACAATGGGCGATGCAGTAAGAGCAGAAGCAACACGAAGAAAGATAGATCCAACAGGTGCAAATCTCGGAAAATTAATGCTTGAGCTTCGAGAAAAAAATGGACCGGGAGCTGTTGCAGAACTAATCAAAGATGATATACAAAATTCCAAATCTGATGTTGTTCTTGTAGATGGAGTACGATCTCTTGCAGAAGTAAATGTTTTAAAAAAAATTGGCACAGTAAAGATACTTGCAATTCATGCATCAGGTGACACAAGATACAAGTTCCTCACAGAACGGGGCAGGACTGATGCTCCATCTGATCGTGAAGATTTTACAAAAAGAGATTCTAGAGAGATAGGAGTGGGAATGAGTGAATCTATCGCACTTGCAGATGAGACAATATCTAACAACAATATGACAATTGAAGAGCTTGTCAACACTGCTTACAATGTAATTAAAGGCTGGATGAATTGAAGGCTCCAAACATTTCCTGCAAGATTGAGGGCTATGCTGCTGTAAACCCATCAGAAGATCCAGAAAAGGTACAACTTGCAGTGTCTCAAGTCTTGCCTGATGTAGTATATCAGTACAAGGAGGGAAGCATCAAAGCAACATCAAATGACATAAAATGTCTGCAAAAAATTCAGGAATCAATCAAAAAACACCGAAGCAACCGTGTCTATAGGAGGCAGATGAGATTTAACACAAAGGGGGATACCACCTGGTTTTATCTCAACAAGCAGGCGGCATTTGTTGACGTTATAGCAATCTGTGAGGAGGCAGAAGAGTCTGCAATGGGACCAATCAAGATAATACTTCATTCCAAGAATATTGAGAAAATAGTTGACTGGCTTGCGCCTGAAACCCTAGAATAACTGGATAATTTTATAACACTTGCTCAAATAGTATGCATTTGAACTTTTTTATGAAAATCTCAAGACACAAAATCTCTTGATAGGAAAACTCGTAATCATTGGAATAATAATTGCCGTCATAGCAATCTTGGTACCAAATGCATCCAAGATGTTTAGCGCCCATTCACTTGATGAGGTAAAGGAAAGAATTGACAGAGCTACAAGTGACAAGCAAGACAACCTTACTGCATCCAATACCAACAAGACAGTAGACACAAACAATATTCATACCAGTCTAGTTCCAAACACAAACTCTAGTGGTACAACAGTGTATCAGCTTGCTCCACAATTCGTGACACGACAAAACTATATAGGCCAGGTATTTGCAAAGAATGGAAATACATGCCAAATTTCTGTACCTGATCTTGCCCAGACAATAAACGGAAAGAAACAACTTACAGGTATTATTCAACTTGATAATTGCTCATCAAATCTGGGTGATCCAGTCCAAGTTGTACAACTTACAGTAAAACCAGACTCTCCTCAAGTAAATGTCTCAAGTGGTCTTGAGGTAACACCATATTCTGATAAATCTTCCACATCTACCATAACTACACCTGGCAGCTTGTCAGGTATATCGCAGCCTAGTACTAGTACATCACCTCAAACAGCACAAGGTACAACACTTCCCACACTGCCGCCATACTATGATACCATCAAGCTGACTGTAACAAATCAGGGAACAGGTGCCACACTAAACTTTGTAGATTCATCCGGCCAGACCAAGTCTGTTCTTGTTACAATGAAAAACAGTGATTCTGTAATCTTTAGCGGTACTTTTTACTCGTCCCAATTTACTGCTGATGTAAAGGACGTTCCAGATACACCGCATATCATAGAAATGACAATAGACAATACTGTCTATGGCACATTACATGCATCTGCATATGCTCCATCTAACATGCAAAACTCTACCATAACTGGAATATTGTCACAGTAGGGGGGGGGGGCCTAAAGGTCTCTGTATTGCGTTGCTAGTCCAGACAGTAACTTTTGGAATAAAATTATGATAAATAGTATAATGTCAAGGCAAAATCTTGATTATTCTGGTGTGATATACAAATTTTACAATAATAATTCGAAATCAATATAGAAAATCATAATAATTATTAAATAAGACAATGCCCTAGTTAAAGTAATGCGGAAAGATGCAAATTCTGGCAAATGAATTTGCGTGGCCCTGCGAAAAACAGTACATAGTTAAGCACAAGAACAGTGCGAACGGCAAGAGAATGCTTTTGCCTATACAGGGTCACGCCGTCACACCCTCTTGACGTTTTTTAAAATCCTAGCCTGATACTATATTTACAAGCCTTGGAAGGGCACTTGCAGCTGATTCTCTCAAGGATATATCCATGATATCAGACATGGGAGTTGGGTCTGTGTTCGCCTCTACCATGGTTGCACCATTCTGCTTGGCATATACGGGCAGCAAATTTGCAGGAGATACTGCAAGTGATGTTCCAACAACTATCATGATATCGCATGTACTTGCTTGTTTCATTGCATGCTCCCATACATCTTGTGGGAGAGCCTCGCCAAACCACACAACATCAGGCCTTAGCATGTTGCCGCACTTGCACAAGGGAGGAAGCTGCGAAAATCCAGTTGTTATCTTGTCTTTAAAACTACAGACAGTGCACTTGATTGTAATTATGCTTCCATGCAACTCGTACACATTTTTGCTCCCTGCCCTCTGATGAAGACTATCTATATTTTGAGTAAGTACGTGGACATTCTTGTATTTTCCAAGTTCAGCAATTGCCAAGTGTCCCGGATTTGGTTTGGCATCAAGAATGTTGCGTCTTCTTTCTTCATACCACTCCCACACAAGTTTTGGATCTTGATAAAAAGCATCTATCGTTGCAAGCTGCATTGGATCATATTTTCTCCAAAGACCTTCCTTTCCTCGAAAAGTTGGAATTCCACTTTCCTGTGATATCCCGGCACCTGTCACAAAAACAATTTTTTCTGCATCTTGCAATTTTTCTGATATGGCATCCCACATTTTTTATCTGATGTTAATCTCCAGCAGATCTCTTGCACCAACAACAGACTCGTGAATGGTCTTTGCCTCTCGTACAAGCTCGTCAGTGTTTTCATATCTTGCAGAAAAGTGTGTCAGTATCAAGTTTGTAACTCCTGCCTTTTTGGCAAGCTCTGCAGCTTCTTTTGATGTAGAGTGATAGTTTTCCTTTGCCTTGTCTTTTAATGAATCATCATATGTGGAATCAAATGTCATGTAATCACACCCCTTGAAAAATTCCTCAAGTTTTCTAGTGGGCCTAGTATCACCTGATATGCCAATTTTTATCCCCTTGCGCTTTTCTCCCATCACATCAGAAGGCCTTATTGTTCTTCCTTGAACTGTAATTTCCTTATCATTTTGCAACTCGTGCCAAAGCTTTCCCTCTGGTATTCCCAACTCCTTGGCCTTTTCAGGATAAAACCTTCCAGGCCTGTCATTTTCTGTAAATCTATACGAATACGCAGGAATAGAGTGCTCTGCCTCGCAAGTATGTATGTTATATCCAGAATCATCAAGCACTAGGCCCTCGCTAATTCTTGTTATTCTTACAGGAAATGTCAGCCCAAAGTTTAGCACCTTCAAGTTTGCAGCAATAAACTCCTCGATTCCTCTTGGGCCATAGATGTCAACGGATTCGGTCCTGTTCTGCAATGACATTGTCTGCAACAGTCCAAGTATGCCTACGCAGTGGTCCCCATGAAGATGTGTTACAAATATCCTAATCTTTTTGTTCCATCCAAGCTTTGCCTTTTGAAATGCAATCTGCGCTCCCTCTCCTGCATCAAACATTAGTATCTCTTTGTCAAGCACAAGACAGATGCATGTCATGCCACGCTCTGTTGTTGGTTGTGCTGCTGATGTTCCCAAGAATACAAGTTTCATGATAATACTCCTATGACCCTTGTCAAGCTCTTATGTCGATATATCTCGTATTTTTTTGCTTTGTTCATCTCTTCTACCTCTAAACCTTTTTTGTACACCATTACAAGTTTTTTTCTTTTTGGAATTATTGACAAAAAATCCTTGACAAGCCTCTGCGGAGGTATTGAGGATCTAGATGATATTCCATAGGGCAAGTCAGTTACAATGCCATCAATTTCATCTTTGAAATCAAGCATCTTGTTGTACTGGGAATTTATCACCCTGGAACGAAAACCATTTGCAGCAAGGTTCTTTGATGTTATCTTGCACATTATTTTATCATAGTCGATTCCTATTGCATTTATTCCCATGGATTCTGCTTCAAGCAAAATAGTACCTGTACCGCAGAATGGATCGCACAATGTCTTTCCCTCATTTAACTGGGACAAATTTACAACACACCTGCCAAGTTTCATATCAATCTCATGAGGATGCTTGACAGATTTTATCGGATGGACCGGAGTTACTATGTTATCTGCTATACCTAGATACTTTTTGTCATCTGTTACTATAACATATACAGTAAGGTGGGGATTTGAGAGCGACACTTGAGAGTCCCATTTTTTCTTTAGTATGCCTCCAACTTGTCTCTCAAGTGAGGTACCAATTTTCTTGGATGATAAATTAATGGTTCTGCACACAAAAGATTCTGGCTTTGTAATTGAGAGGTCAATCTGGGATGAATCCTCAAATGTATCTAGTATCTCACCTGAATATCTTGAAAAAGTAGACCTTGATGCTATCTTTTTCCATGATACCTTTGACTCTACAAAGACAAGTCGCGGACTAGATTGCACCCTAGTCTTGGTGTCATAGCTTTTTGATATTGATGTTATTTCGTCTCTTGCCAATTCCTCATGCTGACTTGGCAGCACGAAAAAACTTGTCATCTAGGTAAGCGCCTTGGCAATTATCGGGGAAACATCAACAACAGATGTCTTGCCAGGTATTGTATTTGCACTGATTATCTTTGTGACCCCGGCTTTTGTGATGTTCTTTTCTGCATCCCCTATTAGCAATGCATGTGTGCAACAGACATAGACCTTGCCGCTTTTTTGTTTCTTTAAAAATTCTGCAGCTTTTACAATGCTTCCTCCGGTACTTATCATGTCATCAACCAATATGACGTCTCTTCCCCTTATACCGTCAATCCCTTTTGATTTTATTATTACATTTCCAGTCTTTCTGTCTCTTTGTTTTTCAAGCGCAATGTAGTCAACACCCAAAAATTTGGCAAAGTTTTGTGCTCTCTCAGTTCCTCCCTTGTCGGGGGATACCACAAGTGGCTCATGTAATGACATTTTTTTGAAATGTCTTGCGAGCTCTTCAACGGCACTGACATTTTTTGCAGGAATCTGTAAGTGTTCCAGTGCTATCATGCTGTGGATATCCACAACAATTATTTTTGTTGCACCGGCGGCTTTGAACATCTTGGCTACCACTTCCATTGTTATTATCTCGCCTGGGAGAAACTGCCTGTCCTGTCTTGCATATCCCATGTATGGTATTACCACTGATACATTTGACGAGCATGCCCTTGCCTGTGATGTTATTGCAAGGCCTCGAATTAAATTCGAATCAACAGGTGGATAAATTGACTGGACAACTATAATTCTGCCTTCTGGCTTTTTCTTTAATGTTATTTTGCTCTCCCCATCTGGAAAAACGCGCAATTCACAGCCCACAAATTTGGATTTTAGTCTAGTAGCTATCTTTTTTGCCAATTGTTCTGAAGATGGGCCTCCAATAACTGTAAGCTTGGACATAAATCAAATCGAGCCTTGGGCTATTCTTAAGTTTTGAGGACTGGCAATTGAGCAGATCCTAGTCTTTTGAATCTGTTGTATTTTTTCAGGAACAAATTATGATATGGTATTTCATTTTCTCACATGTGAAAACAAAAACAAGTTTTAAACTAGATTATTACCAAGTAATTTCCTATAATGAGACTGGTATCATTCCTTCCAAGTGCAACAGAGATGCTTTACGAACTTGGTGTAGAGGATTATATCATGGCAGTAACCCATGAATGCAACTATCCAGCAGGGGCAAAGACAAAACCAAGGGTTATTCATTCTTCATTTGATCCGCAAAAAATGTCAAGCCAGGAAATTGATAGCAAGGTAGTAGAGCTTGCCAATTCTGGTAAGGATATTTACATTTTAGATGAGCAAGTACTCAAAAAAGCAAATCCCGATCTTATTGTGGCTCAGGGAATATGCGAAGTGTGCTCCCCTTATACAAGAGAAATAAGCAGAGCCATGACACTGCTTGAAAACAAGCCCGAGGTTCTCATACTGGACCCAAAAAATCTTGATGATATATTACAAAACATAATTCAAGTAGGAAACAAGGTAGGAAAACAAGAGAAAGCAAAAGAGCTTGTAGAAAAACTTCAAAAAAGAATCACTCGTATCAAAAATACTCACATTGTTTCCAAGCCCAAGGTGCTATGCATTGAATGGCTTGACCCTCTATTTTCAGCAGGGCATTGGGTGCCTCAAATGGTGGAAATTGCAGGGGGAATAAATGGAATAAGCTCAACAGGAGACAAGTCAAGAAGGATGCAAATAGAAGAAATTACAAAATTTGATCCTGACATTGTCATTCTAATGCCATGTGGATTTGACGTACAAAGAACAATTGCTGAATATGAAAAGTTACTTGAAAATCCTATCTGGCGCAAAATTAAGGCAGTAAATCGTGGTCAGGTCTATGCAGTAAATGCAAATGAATACTTTAGCAAGCCAGGCCCAAGAACCGTAACAGGAGTTGAAATTCTAGCAAAAATAATTCATCCTGATACATTCCGAGATCTTCAGATTCCAAAAAACTCTATCCAAAAAATTGATTTTGAATGATTCCATTTTTGCAAACTAGTTTCATGGAAAAATTTCAAATTAGGCCAATAATCTAACCTAGTTGATTGGATCTAGTATTTTCTGACATTCATGCAGATTTTAATGGACTTGATGTTATCGTCAAGACTGCGTCAAGTGATGATTTTGTAAAAAAATTTGGCTCTTTTTCAAGAATCATAAACTTGGGAGATCTACTTGAACGGGGTGTTCATCCAAAACAAGTAATATCCAAATTGCGATCACTCGAGCAGAATTATCCACTTTTTTCTGTGATGGGAAATCATGATGAAGGATTTCTTTCAGGGAAAACAGTTAGTGCGAGTTCCATTGAAAGCATGGATGCACACAAAGCCCTTGATGAAAATGACCTGTCATTTTTTAAGAAAAATAGCGACGGCACATTTGGAAACCAAGAGTTTGTTGATGCAAAAAATGGCTTGTTTTGCGTTCATGGGGGACCACTTGATCCAAAAAAGATAACTCCAAAAAATGCAGATGGAGAAGCTTGGCTATATCAGAGAAACTGGCAGAGATTAACTGATGAAGGATTTGAGTTTTTTAGCTATCATGGATATCATTACAAAGCATCATCGGCATTTGATGAGGCAAGCAACCATGTAAAAAATCACATAATACTATGTGGACACCAGCATATGGAAGCCGCTCTTGTACACAGGCAAGGAACCATTCACGACATTTATCATACACTTGATACAAAAAAAGAAAAAATTTCAGGTCACGTGTTAGAAAGTAAAACCATAGACATTGAACCTGCAAGTGACTATCTAATTAGACTGGGTCTTGGTGGCCCTGCAGGATATTATGGGGTTGGCTCGTCAATGCCACATTTTGCAGTTATACAGTATAACCCAAAAAAGGTAATACTATTTACAGTAAATCCCATAGAATGACCAAATGAGTGGTACTGAGATACTACGTAATGATCACAAACAGATCCGTAGATTAGAAAAAGTAATTGTAAAATGTTATACAAAACTTTATGCAGGAAATGACATTCCTTTTTCTGATCTGGATATTATGGTGACAATAATGGCAGAATTTTTGGATGCTGTACACTATGCACGAGAAGAAGATCAGTATTTTCCATGTGTTGCAAGCTATAACTCACTAAAAGAAGAGATTCGTGTATTCATGATTGAACACGAGTTTGGCAGAAGAATTGCATCAAATATTTCAAAACATCTACAAAGATGGAAATCTGGAGAAGACCAACGTGAACCTGTTGCAAGATTTCTCAAAGCATATGCAGTGTATCTCGATGATCACTTGACAAAGGAAGACAAGTTTTTTGATAATGCTCAAAACCAAGTATTATCACAAGAAGAAGAAAAAATGATGTATGAAGAATTTCGTGCAGTTACTGCCGTTATCACAAAGTTTGATGATCTGGTCAAGTCTATAGATTATCTCGAGTCTACCCATTGGATGAAAAACTAGTTTTCAAAGATTGATTTTATTCTTGGATACACTGAGATTTTTTCATCTGTTGTAATTTTTTGTTGCATGATTTTTAGATACAAAGCAAATTATTATATATCATCATTATAGTATGTCAACTATACATACTAACATGACTAATATAGTAAATCTGCGTGTACATGTGGCTCCTGTAGGATTTGAGATTGATAGAATTGCAATACCTGCAAAGCAGATGAAGGCAGATAGAGTCTGGCTTTTAATGCATACTGAACCATCAAAAGACAGGGCACAAGGGTACATGGAAAAAATACGTGCCCAACTAAAAAAAGAAAAAATCGAAGTACAAATCGCACATTCTAACAGATTTGATCTCTTCAAGATCCTAAAGGCACTACGTGAAATTGTACAACAAGAAGAAGGTAATGATATTTTTGTGAACTGCTCTTCAGGATCAAAGATTCAAGCAATTGCATGTATGATGGCATGTATGATGTTTCAAGGAAAAACAAAACTTACACCATATTATGCAGAGCCTGAAAGTTATTCAAGTGTGAAAGGAGAACAATTATCATCCGGACTCAAATCCGTTGTCAAATTACCAGCCTATGAAATTCACACACCAAAACCTGTTTTGGTGCAAGCTCTGAAAATTATACAGGAAAATGGTGGTAAGATAACTAAAAAAGAAATGGCAAAGATAGCGCACGAAAAAAAACTAATCACGGTACATGCAAGAGACGAGAATTTCCAACAGGCTCGATTTGCAAGTCTTGATAAAAATATTATTCAACCACTCTTAAATGAATGGAGATTCATTGAAGTCGAAAGAATTGGAAGAACTAGGTGGATTAAGATAACTCAAGAAGGTCTTGGAGCAGTAGAATTTCTTGTCTAACCGCGGGTAGTAAGCTCTGGCTTGAGAGTCCAGGCAACACCCATCGCAATGAATGGAACTGAAATTAATGCAGCTATTTCCAAATATGTCCTAAATTGTTCTGATTGTTGTGGGGTAGGATTAGACCATATGAAAGGTACAGGTAATGCCGCTGCAAACCATATGATTGAAAGCATTATGATTATCTTGAGGGCGCCTTTCTTTTTTGGAACCATGTTATATTCACGGATAGGTTCTATTAATTTTGTTAGTATAATTATTTGGTTATGGCACCGCCATCTACGGGTAAAATTGCACCTGTAATCCATGAGGAATCCTCTGAAGCAAGATAAAGTATAGCCTTGGCAACATCATCTGGCATGCCTATCCTTCCAATTGGGTGCTCTGCTACTGCCATTGCTCTGTCAGCATCATTTTCAAGCCATGGTTTTGTCATATCTGTCTCTATAATGCCTGGGCAAACACAGTTTACACGTATCTTATACTTGGCATATTCTACTGCCCATGCCTTTGTAAGCAAGACAAGGGCGCCTTTTGAAGCAGTATATGCATCGGCTTCAAAATTTTCAAATGACTTTAATCCTGCATCGGATGAAACGTTAACGATACATCCACTAGTTTTCATAAGATGTGGTATCACAGTTTTTGTAAAACGGAACTGGCCTGTCAAGTTTACATCAATCACTTCATTCCATTCTTCTTCGGAAATCTCATGCAGAGGTTTTATTTTAGGAAGAATGCCTGCATTATTTATCAAAATATCAATTCTTCCAAAAGTCTCTATTGTTTTCTTCACAACATTTTCTACATCTTTGGTCTTGCGAATATCTCCGGAAATTTCTAGAATATTTTTGCTATACTCAAATTCTGATTTATTTCTAGATGTTATTACAACCTGTGCTCCATGTTGTGCAAATAATGTCGCAACAGCTCTTCCAATACCTCTACTCCCTCCAGTAACAATTGCTACCTTACCTGCAAGTTTCATCCATTCTTGGTTTGTGTACCATCACATTAGTTTGTCGAACGATGTAAATCAAAAAATTATGTTTGTCATTATAATGATCACAAATTATAATTTCACTTATTGAAATATTTTATTCAAATATGATAAAATTATGAAAAAATCTGAATAAAATAATAAATACTATTGTGTATTATACAATATAATGCAGAAAGATGCAAAATCTACTGCTTAAACGAGCGTGGCTCCGTAGACGAAAAATGTGAATCCCACATGGGTGTGGATTAAAAGAGGTAATCTCTGTCGGTCTACGAAAAAGGGCCACGCCACTATTGTTTTAATCTAGTGAAAACTGGGTTTTAGAAAAATTTAGAGTTTTAATGATTCCTTTAGTCCCTTGTATCTATTTCTGATTGTAACTTCAGTTACTCCTGCAGCTTGCGCAACATCTTTCTGTGTCTTGTTTTCTCCATTCATGACACATGAGAGATAAAGTGCAGCAGCTGCAAGACCCATTGGATCTTTTCCTGCTGAAATTTCAATCTCAGCAGCATCTTTCAGAATCTGCAAAGCTTTTCTTTTTGTCTTCTCACTAAGACCTGCCTTGCTTGCAATTCTTGCAACACATTTTATTGGATCAACCACTGGCATCTTTAGATCAAGTTCTCGCAATAACAATCTGTAACATCTTGCAACATCTTTTCGCTTTATGTTGATTCCATTTGCAACATCAGTAAGCGTTCTAGGTGTTTCAGTATCTCTACATGCTGCATATAGTGCAGCAGCTACAAGTCCTGGAATTGATCTACCTCTTACAAGACCCTTGTCCAATGCTTTTCTGTAAATGTATGCAGTTTTTTCAATTACTGCATCAGATAATGCAAGTTTATCTTTTAATCTATCAAGTTCACTAAAGGCTTGTCTAAAGTTTCTATCAACTGGTTCGTGTACCTGACTTCTACTATCCCAAGTTCTTAGTCTTTCTATTGTGCTTTTCATCGATGCAGAAAGCGGTTTTCCTGAAGCATCCTTGTCTGCAGGACCAATAATTGTTGCAAGTCCCATGTCATGCATTGCAAGTGAAGTAGGAGTTCCGGTTCTACTTCGATCTTCATGTTCTTCTTTTGAAAATGATCTCCACTCTGGACCTGATTCTTCTACACGTTCTGTTAATACAAAACCACAACCTCCACAAAACATCTCTCCAGTTGTGTTATCTGTCACCATAGGACCTTTTCCGCAACGCGGACAACGTCCACCAGAACCAAAGGATTCGCGAGTCATATAATATCTTATAAGAATTTCGATTAACATAAATAAAAAGGTTTAACTATGAGTTCTATTTCTAGAAATTACTAATTTTATATATAGAAATTAGAGGAATTATAATTTATATTAATTTTATATCAAAATACTATAATATCGTCATATAATCTATGTGCAACTACACCCTCCTGTTATTGACTTGAAATCTTATTTCTATATCTCAAGTAATATTATTTTGTAATTTATTTTTCCAAAATTATTTCTTCAACAATTATTTTTCTAAAAATTTATTTTTTAAAATTGTTTTTTGATTGTTAAGCAAAACCTTAAATACATTCGTTATGAAGAACCCGCATTAAATAAAATGGAACAATGTCCACTTTGTTGTGAATTCCAGCCGTCAAATCAGGCACTGGCAATCCACTTGAAGAAAATCCATCCACAGAGAAATACTGCTATTGAAATAGTACAGTAAGTCTTTGCCTGGGGGATAGTCGTAGGATGTATCCAATCAAGGTTATCCACAAATTTTTAGTTTTTTATTAAGAACAGGCATATAATGCAAACTAGTCTAGTTCAGTTATTCTTGTCAGCTAAATTTAGTATACGGTGAACCGTATTTCACACCTGAAATTAAAAACCAAATTTTTTAGTGGTATGCATGACAACATTTGCGAATAATTGGCAAAAGCCAATGGCACCAAGCATTGGTGAAAGAATTAATGATGTAATAAAACCAAAAGGTCCTCTAAAACCAAGAATGGAGAATGGAATAAAGAGACTCCAGACTCAAATTGGAAAACTCGACGGTATGATTACAAAACTAAAACAAAGAGATGAAAAACTATTCAAGAGAATTGTAATTGCTACACAAAATCATGATCTTACCACAAGTAAAGTTTTATCAAAAGAATTAGCTGAAGTCCGAAAAGTAACAAAGCTTTTAGGAAATGCTAGAATTGCTCTAGAACAGATTGAGCTTAGATTAAGCACATTCCATGACTTGGGTGATACAGTAGTAACCATAATGCCTACAATAGGCCTTATGAAGAATCTCAAATCTTCTCTAGTCAAATTCATGCCAGAGGCTGACCGTGAGCTAACTGGAATGACTGAAATGCTTGGAGGTCTTATGACTGACACATTCCATAGTGGAGACTTTGGAATAGATTCTAGTGCCACAAGCGAAGAGTCAGAAAAGATTCTACAAGAGGCATCAGCAGTAGCAGAGGCAGCAATCAACGACAAACTGCCTTCAATGCCTGTTGGTCAGGAATCTTCTTCAGCACGCTACGTCTAGACTATCTTATGTGATAGTCTGTAGCGGAAGTATGCTTGGTATAGTATCAATGATACTACTAGCATAGCAGAGGAGAAAAAGAACATGGTTGCATAGCCTGAGAACTTTGTAAGCTCTCCTGTAACAAGAGAGCCAACAAATACCCCTATACCTGTTACTGCACTGTTCACTCCAAGATACTTTCCCTCAAAACCTTGTGGGATACTTTTGAAAAATATGACTGAACTAGATGTACTGAAAATCGAAAATGCAATTACCATCAAGCAAGCTGATGTCATGGTAATAGGAAAGCCTAAAGACTCTATCATGAATAATGCTGCAAGTCCTGGAATTATTACTCCTAAAATTCGTGGTATGTGAGCCAAAACAGTAGAACGCTCTTCTCCAAATATTGAAATTATTTTTGGAGCTATGAAAAATACCAACAACATAGTTATCGTCTGTATGGTATAATTTAGAAATACATCAGAATTTGAAAACTTGAGACTTTTCAAAAATGGTGTCCATGCAGTAAAATAGATGTTACTTCCAAAATAGAAAAAAAATGAAGCCATGTAAAATATGCCTATTTCATTGCTAACTCTTCCTTTGAATAGCATCAGTATGTGTCTAAAATCATATGCCTCTGGAATTCTAGGGAAGACAAAATGGTGATTGCTAATTGAATAACGTAGGCCGTGTAAAGAATGAGCTATACTGCTTCTTTCTATGTGAATAACATCACCTTTCACAGTTGTACTTAGAATCATGGCTATTCCGCTTGACACACCACATATCAAAAAATATGGTCTAAGATCAAAATAGAAACTACCTATGGTTCCAATTATCATTGCAGTTAACATGCCAAGGCTACCAATGATTGACGTTCTTGCAAATAGCCAACTCCAGAGATTTTTTTGCACGGATTCCATTACCAAAAGTTGTGTAACTGGGCTTCTTGCAACCATGAAAAAACCCAATATAGTTACTAATCCATAAAGGATGTATACTGAGCTAGTAAAATACATCCCCAAACTACAAATCAGAACAACGAAAAATGAAAGAACAAGTATCAATTTTTTGGAATGAAATCGGTCTATTATCTTTCCCCACACTAATGATCCAATAGCTATTGCACCATTCTGTAATGCTGACACAATAGCAACTTCTCCTATTCCTCCTCCTAGGAATAGAACGTATAATGGAATTACAGTACTGAGTCCTTGTGCTGTAATTTGAGCTGGTAGCAAATACAGCATCCATCGTTTACTTTGAAGCTGCATAGTTCGTAGTTATCAGATCTATGGGCATTATTGTATAATGCATTTGAAAAATCTCCATAGTTTTGTCTATTCTTTGATATTGTGAAAAATTCTATCATGCAGAAGTATGATGCTCGCACAAGATGTGCGGACATGGCATGTTGACCTTTGTCATCATTTCCTTCGGGGGTACCTTGGGATGCCTGTAGAAAGTTTTGTCTTTCTACACATTGTCTGCATGATACCTATCTGGGGGAGGATGCCCTTTGATAGGGAGTATAATTACGTGAATAAAATATTTAAGGTTTATGCATAGTTTATACTTAAATTTTTAAAATTTTCTAATTCTTTGTAGTTGTTACATGTTTTCTTGATCATATCGTAATTTTCTCTATAAAGCTTTTATGATATGATGATGTAATAGACTCATGAAACAGACCAGCCAGGATGTGTATCAACTCATTTACGAATCAAATCTAGACAGTAAACTAGAACAGATTCTTATTGGATTGGTAAAAGACAATCCTTCCCCAAAGATTGAATCAATAATTCAAAAATTTCTTCTGTATGTACAACATTCTACAGAAAATTTCTGGACAACTTACTATGGTGCAAAAACATATGAAGAAAAACTAGATTGTTACTACCAATATTCCAAGAACCAGTGCCTTGCAACAGAGGTACTGGTACGAGATCTTGGTTCATTATCATCTGATGATGAAATAAAAGAGAATTTGGACGCATTGGTAAAAGAGAGTTTTACATTCTAGGTAAGAGAAGATTCTGCCTTTGGTCTGGATTCCTTGAATTTGGCAATCTTTGAACCCTCTTCATTTACAACCTGATCAATACTAAGTAGCCTTTCTCGTAAGCTAGTGATCATAGATGCAACATCATCTGCTTCCTTTTCTACATCGCTTCTCTTCTGTTGTAGTGCCTTAATGCCTTGCTTCTCCTCTTCTATATACTGGCCTACTTTGACAAGTTTCTCCTTCAAATTCTTGATATCTACTGATTCATCTTCTATGTTCTTTTCTAGGTTAGTACGCTTGTCCTTGAGATCTTTGATCATCAGGCCTACATAGTCTATGGCTTCTTCCAACTTGGTTCTCTTATCCATTAGTGCCTTTATTCCGATGTCTTCATTTGTGCTCATACGAGTTTGTTGAATAGGTTCGGGTATTTTTACTTGTTCAGAAGGACGAAAATTTGACTCTTCCATTACAGATGTTCCCGCTTCAGATCTTGGTTCATACTGAAAAGTCTTACCTGTTGAATTAGATGCTTTATCTGTTCCTGAAGAAGTGGATCCAAATTCGTCATCCTTCTTCTTTCGGAATTTATCAAACATATCGTTATGAAGTATTGTTATTTTTAATATATAAAAAGTGATATTGTTTAGTTTTTTGGCTGTTATTCTACATCGATATTCTTACCACCATCTTTTACAGAATGATAGTATTATTCACAGATCTATGACTTTGAACAATAAATTTTGGATTAAGATATATTTAGAGAATTAGTTCTTGGTTCTAGTTACTTGAATAAAGTCAACCTCCTTCCCATAGTAGAGTATATCATTGGACTAGACCCAATGATGAGATTTGCTGCTATAATAGATCTAAAAGGCAACATATCTGAAGCAATAATGAAAGAAGGTAAAACTTCTCTAAAATCACAAAAAGAAGAGGAACATTTCTGTAAGCAGGTAGCTATTAGGAGAAAAATTAGACAACAGTTTGACAAAAGCCTTGGGCCTGTAAATTATGTGCATATAGAACGACAGAAGATTTCTCAATTTGTCATATATCCTAAACGTAAGACTGTCTATGTTACAATGGAACCAGCCATGGATATAAAACGAAAGCTGGAAATTGTAGAATTGATTAAAAAGAAAACTGCAAAATTATAAAAAATTAAAGAAATAGAATTTTTTTCAGATGCCTAGATCTACTCTGTAGCTGGCTGTGGGGTTCCTTCGCCTACTACATCAGCAGTAGCAAATCGTCCGCCTACCTGTGTAATCTTTATTTTTGCGTTCTGACCTACTTGCCCGCCTTTGACGAATATCACAAAACCTTCAACTCTTGCAATACCGTCTCCTTTTCTACTGATTTCAGTTATGGATACATCATATTCCTTACCAGTTTCTACTGGTTTTGGTCTATTGTCTTCAAATCTTCGACCACCGCCGAATCTTCGTCCACCTCCATATCTTCTTTCTCTGCCGTATTCTCGGCTTGGGCTTTCACCAAAACCACTATCGTTAAAGCTCACCGTTACACCTCCTTCTTAGCCAACTAGCTTTCTTTACCCTATAAAATCCATCCTTGTCAGTTCTCCCCCGCTTCGTAATTGCTAAAAAATTGACCATTTCTAGGCCTGAAACGGCTGTTCCGCTAGGCGTTCCGCTATGAAATTTCATACTGTACCTGATAAAACATCAATTCTATAATACCTCATGTCAAAACAACAATACAGGTCCGAAATGGGCATAATAGCCGATATCCTTGGTGTAACCATGGATGGAGGAACACAGGGAGTAATTGTTTCAGCCATATCCCGAAGAGCAAACCTATCACACTATGCTGTGCTTGAGAAATGCCAGAAGTTGATAGATGCTGGCTTGGTTGAATCTATGAAAGCAGATAGAAACAGGCTGTTTAGGGTTACTGAGAAAGGGATAAGATTCTTCCAAGAATTTCAAAGATTCCAGGGAGTAATGCAAGGACTCAATCTAAGGTATTAGGCATGTATTCCAAGTACCAATTGGTTGAGGTACAGGATGTGTTACTATCTGAAGGAATGATTTTTGTAAGGATTAATTGTATTCTCACAACAATGGTGAGAGCTCCAGTTATAGCAGCATGCTTTCTTTTCCTTGCTCTTTCGACATTTGTGCAATATGCAATAGGCAACCCCAAGGTTCTTGACTTTACAACTTATGCAGATGGAACTACTCATGTTTTTTATCAGACTGATGTAGATCCCCAATCGCCTGACTTTACTTTCAACCTATATGGTACTAATATTGATAATCTTGTTGTCCAAGATGAAAATGGGACACTACTCTCCAGTAAAATAAATGCAAACACAGTAACAGTAGCAACACTAGGATCATCTACTATAAAGGTGGATTATGACACACCAGATCTAATATCAAAAAATGGAAAGACATGGACTTTTCATGTAAATTCTGAAACTGATTATTCTATACTTTTACCAAAAAATACTGTGATTGTTGGAATGAGTGCATCTCCCTTGAACATGCAGATAGTTGACGGTCAATCACTTATTTCACTACCAAGTGGATCATCTGATATCAATTACATCTTTGGTGTGCTTGGTACAAGTCAAACTGCTACTCTGGCAATTCAAAAAGCTCAAGATTTTATCAGCACAGTAAATGCTGCTGGAATACAAACTCCGCTGGCATTGGCAAAGCTTAATGAATCAAGGGCAGACTTTAATCAAGGAAAATATTCTGATGCAGAGTCCATTGCTAATCTAGCAAAGAATTTGGCTATTCAAGAGCAGCAAACTGCTAATTCAATACATGATACCAAATCCGCTGATACATTGCCAACACTTCCTTTGATTATTGGAGGCGTAATTGGTGTAGGGGTAATTGGATTTGTGGTGATGAAAAAATCTAGATCAGGCAAGAACATAATGTTGAAGGAAACTCAGGGTGATGACACTATGCCTGAGAAAGAAACAATTTACAGACTCAAGCCAGAATTACGCCAAGACGATAAGGAAATTATAGCATTTATCTCAGAAAAAGGAGGCCAGGTATACGAAAGTGAATTACGAAAAAAATTCTTGATGCCAAGAACAACTATGTGGCGTGCAGTCAAGAGACTAGAAAGAGAAGATGTTGTCGAAATAGAAAAAGTAGATCAACAAAATCTAATTAAACTCAGAAAAATGGAGGATCAGAAATGAAAAGTCTATCTATTGTGATTGCTACACTAGTTGCAACACTAGTTTTAAATGGTCCAATTCAATCGTATGCAGATCCACAGCTTGATACACTGGTAAATATTGCTACCCAGGCAAAAAACAACCTCAATATTCGAATCTCTCAAATTTCTAATGTCTCTACAGAAATTACCTCACTATATCAACAAGGTTCTGATGAAACTGATGCTCTAACTAGAGCTACTGATGTTCAGAATATCACATCTGCAAAACAACATTTTCTCTCTGCAATGAATTTCTTTAAACAGACTAATGATAAAATTAATTCTATTAATGCAACTGAGGTAAATGACCAGCAACGTGTAGATGTTGCAAAACTCCAAAGCGAAATAACAAGATTAACAAAAATTGCCGAAACTCTAAGAACAATATCTATAACTAATCATGCAGGCTTTGATTTCACACCTTTTGATGCTTCAATTCAGCAAGCAAAACAAGCCCTTGATGCTGGCAAAATTGATGAGGCATCAAAATCAATTGATGCTGCAAATCAATTAATTGTTAATGCCCATCATGCTTTATCTGAAATTGCTCAAGAAAGAACTACTGATAGAGCAAAGGATTTCACAGAAAAACAAATCGAACGATTTGATAAGATAAATGAGCTTAATACAACTCAAAATTACTCTCCTTTGGTTTCAAATACAACAGTATCTACAACCAATAATAATCAAACATCAATACCAGAAAATACTAACGAAATGATTGCAAAACTACGAAAACTTGTATCAGAGGGCAATGTTGATGAAGCATTAAAAATAATAAAATCACTTGATAAATATCAAAATGATACAACAACACAAAATAATGAAAATACAGAACAGAAATACCAAACTATCACTGTACTAAATAATACAAATTCTAGTTCTAATCTGCAGTCAGCAACCCAATCTAATGTTCCAGGTGGTCTAACCAATGTTACAAACTCTATTGAAAATTCATCTAATAATATCTCAAATCAGACTAATGAAAATGACAAAATAAACAGGAATTCATACAATAATGATACTAGTGAAATTAATAAAAATAAAAAAATAGAAAAAACTGAACACCAAACTAGATTTGATACTAATGAGCAAAACAATACCGATTCTAACCTAACATCATCTAATTTTACATCGATTCATGATATCCAAACAAATTCATCAAATAATAGGCAAATCCACGAGGATCACATTATAAACAGAACTACATTGCAAGAAACTCCACATGGAAATGTGGATTCACAACAGCACAATAGTGTACATGAAAGAAACAATAATTCTGAACAACGAGGAAAACCAACACATGAAAAGAACGATCATTAGGTATGTCATCTAAATACCTTATATCGGCTTGTTAATCGCTAATCCTATTGTACCCATAAAATTCATATAGATTTTTACCAACACCAAAACGGATGGCTTCAAAGCAAATTTCTATAGGTGTAGGAATACCAATGATAGTAGTTGGTTTCATACTGGCTTTTATTCTTGCTCCAATTCAAGTAGATCTTAAAGATACTGTAGAATTTATTGGAAGTCTTATTGGAATACTTGGAGTATTAATCTTCATAGCAGGATTTCTTTCAAGAAAAGTAGCTCCTGTAACATACTAAACTTTTACAATTCCAGTTGATATTAAATATTGGATACTTTGCCAAAAAGTATTATCATCAATCTGGCCTGATGACCACTGTCTGATATTTCCTTTTAACCAATTTGGAATTTTTGCATTGTTGTCTTGACTTAGAGATGGGATCTTAAGAACACCTTGGTTTATCATGTATTTTACAACTAATGAGAATTCTTTCTTATCCATGGCTCCTTCAGACCACCAAACAGATGTATTTTTTATCCAACTGGGCTGATTGTTCTTATTTGTCTGTCCGTATAATGCAAATTTTTGTATGTTGTTGTTTTTCTTATCTACGACATAGATGTTATCACTACTATCAATTGCAAGACCTACAGGTTGTTCAAATTGACCTTGTCCAGTACCTTCTGTACCCCAACTTACAAGGAAATTCCCATCAGAATCAAATTTCTGAATTCTATGATTCCCAGTATCTGCAACAAAAATGTTATTTTTAGAATCTATTGCTATTGCAGTTGGATTGTTGAATCTTCCTTCCTCGTTTCCACTAGAACCATAAAAGTTTACAAATTCCCCAATGCTTGAATATTTCAAAATTCTGTTATCTGTAGTTATTGCATACAAATTATCTTGTGAATCAAATGCTATGGATTTGATACCAGTAAAAGATGCTCCATCTGTCAGTGATGAAACTATATGATCTTTGTAAGTTCCTTTGTCATCAAATATCTGAATAATCCCTTGTTCTAGGTCTCCTGCAAAAAGCTCCTTCTTGTGATTGGAGTTTATAGCTGCTGGCGCTTTAAACATACTAGGACCAGTACCATATGATCCCCAGGAGTATACAAAACCTCCAGTTTTGTTAAACATAAGTATTCTAGAATTACCTGTATCTGTTACATACGCATATTTCTCATTGACAAAAATGCTTGATGGATTCCTAAATTGACCATTTGATGAGCCCATCTCACCCCATGAAAGAAGCAAGTTACCTTTTGAGCTGAATTTTTTTATCTCTGAATTTCCAGAATCTATCACATAGATATTGTCATTCTTATCAATAGCAATATTGTTTGGAAACTGGAATGTTGTAGAATTAATTTCAGAAACAAAGTAAGGAATATTGTACTGTATTGCACTCAAAATTTTTCCATCATCAATTGCAGCACCAATAACGGAAAATATGGAATATTTTTCAATTCCATCATAATTTACATACAAACGCCACTGGCCACTGGTGTCATATTGTGAAATTTTATGCGGTATAATAATTTCAGTTGTATTCATTGGCAATTCTACTGGGGAGCTAGATATGCCATCTGGAGATGTAACCCATGTACTTATAGAATTTGTAGTAACATTTGATACGTGTATCTTGAAATTAGCAATCTCTCCTGGTTTGTAATTTAATTTGTTTGGTATAATCTCAACTTGTATGTTTGGCAGCTGAAGCGGATTCTGAATCACTCTAAATGTTCCGGTCTTTGTTATTCCTGCATAATTGATCTCAAATTTGTAGTCTCCAATTATTTTAGATAAATTCTTGAGAGATATGGTATAATGTACGGATTGAGGAGAAAATTGAGTACTAGTTGTGTTTCCTAGAGGATCTGTTATTTTTATTGTTCCTGTTGAATCTGTTACTCTGCTCATTAGTAATTCAAATGTAATATCGCTTCCTGGATACAAAGTGTCTGAATTCTTAACTGATAATTCCATCAATTTGTGTATGTCTCCTAAAAGAAAAGGTACTGTTGTAGTGGAATTAAAGTAGCGAACTTTCAATGTGTATAATCCCGGTGGATTAAATTTTGCAAATTTTAGCATTGGAAAATGATATAGTATACTTGGTTTGTCTGCAGTTATCTCAATTTCAGGTGTTCCTAGTGCATCATTTCCATCTTGATCATAAAAATTCAATAAATAAAAGTGTGCGAACTTGGCATACGGCTCAAAGTAAGATGAAGTGATGTTAATATTCATAGTATCAGGTTCATAGTAAGTTATCTTGTCTGTAATTACAGTCAAACCAAGGGGTTTGACATTAAAATGGACCGTTTGATTAACTCCCGCATATTTGTAATCAATTGTCCATGAACCAAACTGGTTATCATTAGCATCACGTATTATTTGATGTACTATTTTTTGTGGTTTGAATTGATCTGTAACAACTCCTGATATTATAGAATTGTCCGGTCTATGTGCTACCCAGTTTATCTGTCCACCATTATATCCTTGAATTGACAAGTAAACCTTTATCCACTCATTTGCACCAAATTCTTGCTTTTCAGGAACTGCAGTCATTGTTATGGCATTAGCATTTTGAAATGTGAAAAATACTATGACTCCCAATGTGACCAGAAAAACTAGGTTTTTCATAGATGATGTTATTTCCACTATTATATTCACTTTAGCAAAAAAAGTCCTTCACAGGAAGATCCAATTAAATAAATAATGAACAAGTACAGATCGAATACTTGAACATAAGACTTTATGAAATATTCACTTCTGTAGAGGGTGAAGGAATTTTGTATGGGACAAAGACGCTCTTTGTCAGGTTATCTGGGTGCCCGTTCAAATGCTTTTACTGTGATACAAAGGATGCTCTCCCAATGAATTCTGGAAATGAATATTCTATTACTGAAGCGAAAAATCTGATAAAAAAGAACTTGCAAAAAAATACATACAAAGTTAATTTTACTGGAGGTGATCCACTAGCACAATCAAAAGCCTTGGCAGAATTGGCAAAATTTGTTCAGAATAAAAAAATTCCAACTTATTTGGAATCATCTTGTTACGATTCTAAAAAATTCACCGATGTTCTACCTTACATAGATTTTATAAAAATTGAATTTAAAACTCCAGATTCCGGATTTGTTGATTTAAAACATTATTCTAAACTCTTAGAAAATGAACTTGAATGTTTAAGACTTGCAAAAAAATCCAAGAAAACTACGTATATCAAAGTAGTAGTAAGCTCAAAAACTCAGCTGAAACCATTTAAAAAATTGCTTGGACAAATATTCAAAATTATATCAAAGACAGATCTTGCAGGATTTATAATACAGCCTACGTATGGTATATCTGAGCCTAGTTTGGAACAATTATTCAGCTTTTATGATTCAGTTTATCCGTATTATGATCAAGTTAGAATAGTACCACAACTACACAAATTCATAGGTGCACCATGATGAATAAAGAAAGAATAAAACGATTAATTCGTGAAATAATTGCAGAGATAGGAGAAGATCCAACAAGGGAGGGCCTTGTTGACACTCCTAGCAGAATAGCAGACATGTATGAGGAAATCTTCAAGGGATATGAAGGAGAATCAGAATTATCTGTCAAATTTTCTGAAGACTCTGATATAGTAATTGCAAAAGATATTCAATTCTATTCTATGTGTGAACACCATATGTTGCCGTTCTATGGTAAAATTAGCATAGCATATTCACCAGACGGCAAAGTATTTGGTATCTCAAAACTGGTTCGCCTAGTTGAAAAATATTCTGCTAGACTGCAGATACAAGAAAGAATCACAAAGAATATCGCTGACGAACTATATTCTGAAGGAGTAAAAGGAGTAATTGTTATTGCAGAAGGAGAACATCTTTGTATGAAAATGCGTGGGGTACGAAATGATGCAATAGTTACAACAATAGCATCACGAGGAGCATATGATAAAAAAGAAGCAAGATCAGATGTTCTTAATCTGATATATAGTGGAAAATCAAAACCAACCATTAGTTAATCTAAAAAATTAAATAATAACATAAAACCAGCACAGTTATGGGCGCACACAACAATATTCATGTTCCAAAAGAATCTTGGCCTGCCTTTTTGTGGTATGCTATAGAATTCTTCGTTGTGTTGGCTGCTGGACTTGAAATATCTCTGAATTCCATGGATTATTTCAAGAAAATGGGTCTTGGTGACCCAATGTCAACATGGGCTTTTTGGGGTATGGTTGGAGTGGTATTCCTAGCTTATTACATTCTTGTAAGACCACTAATACTAAGAAAGCCTATACTGTCAAAGATCTAGATTTTCAGATATTTCGTTTTATCCGCTATCTTTGATTTGTAAAATGCTAATCTTCTATTATTGCATGATTCACATGTTCCGCAATGAATTTTGTTACCACCATAACAACTCCAACTTTTGAAAATATACTGACCTAATTCTTTGTAACCTTTCCTTAAAAGATCACTCTTTGAAAGATTATCCATAAACGGACTCCAAATTCTTATCCTCTTTCTTAAATTCAGATTTATTCCGTCAATTTCGCCTTGATTCAAGGCCTTTGTCAATAATTTTGCAAATGTTGGCCTGCAATCAGGATATCTCATGTCTCCTGTATGTGCTCCATATGCAACAATCTCAGCTTCTCTTGCAAATGCCCATGCTGATGCTATGCTGAGAAAAATAGCATTTCTTATTGGAGCAACTATTGAATAATCAAATTCCGAAGGAATTGTTATTTTAGAATCTGTCAATGCATTTGTATTTCCATACAGTCCTTTCATGAAACTAATGTCTACAACTTTATGTTCCTTGAATTCTAGTAATTTTGAAAATTTTTGTGCAATCTTTATTTCGTTGTTTGCTTTTTGGCCGTATGAAAAAGTTATTCCATACAACTCATATTTTTTCATATAGGCAGCAGTACATACAGAATCCAAGCCGCCACTAAACACAATAACTGCTTTCAATTTGAAAATGCTTAGAATTTGACTAAATAAATGCTTGACTAGGCTATAGACAATAACGCAGCTCCTGATAAAATCATGACAGATCCAGTAATTACTCTAAATATGTTCTGCTTGTTGGCTATCTCTTTAAAATATAAAATTCCCCATGATACTGCAAAGAGCGTAGCTGTTTGGGAAATTGGATATGCTACTGTAATCCCTACTGATGTGATGGCAATTAAGACAAACAAACTTCCTGCGTTAAACAAACTTCCTGAAGCTATTCCTGCGATAATATCTTTTCTGATCCATTTTCGTGAAATAAACAAGAGTGGTATACTAATTGCAAAAATAGACAAACTTGATGAAAAAAATCCAGATTGTAATGTGTGGGTCATTTGCATCGGTATAACATATGAACCTCCCACAATTCCTGATATTATAGCAATCACGTATCCTCTTTTTTGCACGGCCGAAGTCTTTGTTGCACCTGTTACAAATGGTAAACCGGCTAACAGTAACCCTATTGCGCCTATTGCTAGGGGCATGTGATTAAATTTTTCTCCAAAAAACAATATCCCCCAGAGAAATGAAACTAGGATACTAAATCCTGCAAGTAATGGTGATGTCTTTGAAAGTCCTATCAGTCTTACTGAATAAAGTGCAAGTATGTTTCCTGCAGTCCATATCGCCCCACCAATAAGACCACTAGGTAAAATCTCAAATCCCCAGAAAAAACTAATCGGTATTGCAAAAAGAAGAGCACCAATTCCTGTAGACCCTTGAAGTTGACAAATGTCTGCAACCTTGACTTTTTTTACAGGCACAAAAAAAGTACCCCAACAAATAGCTGAACCAATAGATGAAATTAATCCAGACGAATTCAAAGACAACTTTCACTGCAAGGTTGACAATATAACTCGGTTTCTATCCACTCTAAAGTTTAATTTTGGCCAAGATATTTTTTCCATATGGCTTACCTAAAAGTTGAACGAGATGATCAAGTTGTTCAAATCACAATCACTCGACAAGAAAAACTAAATGCAATGAATCTGGCTGTAATGGACGAATTTATCTCAATACTGGATGGATTGGAAAAAGACTCATCTCGAGTCATTATAATAACTGGTGATGGTACAAAGGCCTTTTCAGCAGGGGCCGACATTGAATATATGAGTAGTATAGGACCATCAGACGCAGAAAAATATGCACTACGAGGACACGAGGTCCTCAATAAAATTGAAAAATTGGAAAAACCTGTAATTGCCGCTGTAAATGGATATGCTTTGGGTGGAGGGTGTGAGCTTGCACTTTCATGTGATCTAAGATTTGCTTCTCCAAATGCATATCTTGGGCAACCAGAAGTAACTTTAGGAATATGTCCGGGATGGGGAGGCACACAAAGATTGTTACGAATTATAGGTCCAGCCAGAGCAAAAGATCTCATATTCTCTGGTAGAAAAATTACTGCAGAAGAGGCATTCTCAATGGGTTTGATAAACAAAATATTCTCCTCTGAAAATCTAATTTCAGAAACTAGATCATATGCAAAGACAATATCAAAAAATAGTAGCTTTGCAATAGGAGTTTCTAAAATGCTTGTGAACAAAGGAACAGATGCTAATCTTGATACTGGACTAAAACTTGAAATCTATTCATGGGCTGTCTGTTTTTCAACTAAAGACAGAGAAGAACGAATGCGTAAATTTGTTGAAAAAAAATTATAATGCAAAAGCACCCTTACTTGGCCTACAAACTACTGTGATACATTCTGTATTGGCAGAAGAAAACCCTTTTTCCATTGCTTTACAGATCTTTTTATGATTTGCAGATTTTGATGTAAATGAAATTACTGATGGGCCAGCACCACTTATTGTTACACCTAACGCACCTGCCTGCAGTGCATTTTTCTTAACATTGTCAAAACCTGGAATCATGTGTTTTCTAGCTGGTTCTACTATTATGTCCTTTATTGATCGACCCAATAATTCTACATCTTTATTGATAAATCCAGTGGCTATAGCAGCTGCATTAGCAAGATTTCTTACATGATCATGTAATTTTACTTGTTGTGGTAAAACTCCTCTAGATACTTTGGTCTTCTTTTTAGGAACAGCGATTTTTGGTATTGCAACACACAGCACTAGATCCTTTGGCGGTTCAATTTTTATGACATCAAGAGGATCTGTTCTTACTATTACAAACCCGCCAAGAACTGAGGCACTCACATTATCATAATGAATAGACCCTGCACTTGCCCTTTCTCCCATTCCTGCAAATTCTACCAAAGTATTTTGATCAAGATTTAGGTCAAATAATGAATTAAACGCAACTGCAGCAGCTGCTGCAGATGCTGCACTACTACCCATTCCAAATCCTGCCGGAACACCTTTTTTGATTTTGACTAGAAGACCTGTTTTTACCTTGAATGCCTTTGACATTTCAATAATCACTATTCCTGCAGAATTCTTTTCAGGTTCTAAGGGAACAGAGTCAGAACTTTCGATAACTATCTGTGTTCCTTCATTCTTTGTTATTTGTACTTCATCGTAATATGCGTCAAGAGCAAGTCCAAATACGTCAAAGCCAGGACCTAGGTTTGCAGTAGAGCTGGGAGCTCGAGCAATTACGCTTTTCATTAATCTTCTACCTCTTCACCCAAGTTAAGTATGCGACTCAATGCAGCTTGTAGATTCGTCATGCCTTCTCCGGTAACATTGGAAATTGGAATCATTCCTTGTGCAAATCCTCCTAAATTCAAACTTCGTAGAATATTGACTGCAAGTGTATAATTTTCACCGTCTGAACTTTTTGCAAGGGAACTCTCAAGACTTGTCATGTTTGTTGACCATTTCAATATGTCTTTAATCTTATCTTCAATAAGATCTATCTTTGTTAGCACATTTATCTGTGGTAATCCAAGTCTCAGCTTTATTGATGTGGAAAGCAATGCAACTGAAACAAAATTTGAAGGAGAAGTCATCAATGATCCATCATGAAGAAATATTGATGCTTTCTCTTCTATGTTCAAGTTTTGTACGATAAATGGACCACTTGCTCTATATGCAAACAATTCTACTTGTCCTGGAGTATCTACTATAAGATAGTCTGGATTTACATTGTCTATCTCATTTTGTATATCGTCTATCTTTGATGCAATAAGATCATTTGCCATGATCATTGATCCGTTTGGACCAAGATCATATTGTTTCATGATATCTACTATGTTGATATGGTCTCTGACATCAATATCACATGTGTATGGAAGATTTTCTACACCAGGATCCAAATTCAGCATTCCTACAAACGCCCCATTTCTAGAATAGTAATCTAGAATTTTAGAAGCCAATAATGACTTTCCTGCACCTGCAGTTCCAACGAGAAAGATTGCCTTCATTTTTCTGATAATTCATTCTATGTTGAGCTTATATTTCCATCTCTGAGTAAGGATGCAATGAACTGGAAGATCCTTGCTATTCCTGTGAGTATTATTCCATTCCTAATTATTGCTGCTACATTTAACGTAAGTTTTGATAATATTCTTGCAATAGGTATGTTGCCATTCGTAGGAGCTTCCATAGCTATGGCTGCCAAATTATTCACACAGGGACTGAAATTCAATTATCTTGTAAAAAAATTTCTGGGTCCAGTTGATGTAAACTGGAGAACAATTTCGGTACGAATTGGCAGTGAATTTGTAACATCTACAACTCCTTCTTTTGTAGGTGGAGAATTGGTAAGGATAATGTGGTTGGGTAAAAAAGGAGTTCCAATTGGAAAAGCATCATGGGTAACAATTATAGAAATTGTAACGGAGGTTCTAGTGTCTGGAATATTTGCAATAACTGCTGCAGTAATTTCATTTACATATGGTGCATATATTATAGGAATAACAATACTCGCAATCAGTATTCCCATTACAGGACTTTGGTCTACGTTATTCTTTCTTTCTTCTAAAAGAACATTCCAAGTACCTGGTTGGGCTTCAAAACTTGCTACAAAAGTAGGAAAAGAGCGTTCTACAAAATACATCGATAAAACAAATTTGTGGATGAAAGAAATATGTGACATGAGTAGGGAAACTCTGCATACCAGAGAGATCAAAAAAGCATTTACTGTATCTCTAATAATCTCAGTATTTACATGGTCACTTTACGGTCTATCGTTTATGATAATTGCAAACGGTGTTGGTTATGTAATTGACTTTTTCCATTCTCTCATGGCTACAATGGCCTCTATAGCAATTGGTAATCTGCCTATTACCATTGGTGGATCTGGATTAACTGAATTTTCTATATGGGCCTATCTAGGTCATCTACATAGTCTAACATTTGAAGCTGCCAAGAATAGTCTTCAATGGAATATTGTAATAGGGTGGAGAATAGCAACTTATCATGTTGGTCTTGTAATAAGCTGGATATTTCTAATGAAAGTCGTGTATCCTAGCATAAAAAAGACCAAAACTGCATAGAAAGCACTTTATTTTAATGCCCTGAATTTTCAATTATTGAACTATAACAAAAAAGTAGTGGTTATCACAGGTGCATCAAGCGGAATTGGCGAACAATCTGCTGAAAAATTTGCACAACTGCATGCAATTGTAATACTAGTATCTAGAAATGAAGAGAAACTACAGCAAATATCTTCTAGGTTATCAAAATATCAAACTACTATACTTGTTTATGCTTGCGATATATCAAAAAAAGATCAAGTAGACAAGATGGCTAAATTTGTAATTGAAAAATTTGGCAGTGTAGATGTACTTGTCAACAATGCAGGTTTTGGGATATATGACACTGTAGAAAAAATTAAAGTTGAAGAAATGGAATCACAAATGAGTACAAATTTTTTTGGTATGATGTATTGCATCAAGGCCTTTTTACCAAAGATGTTGGAGAAACGGTCTGGTCATATTGTCAATGTAGCTTCTGTGGCTGGAAGTGTTGGTATTCCTGGAATGGCATCTTACTGTGCATCAAAATTTGCCATGTTGGGATTCTCTGAATCTTTATATCATGAACTTAAAGGAACCGGTGTTGGAATAACAGTAGTTAGTCCAATAATGGTACGAACCAATTTTTTTGATCATGTATCTTTTGGTAAAATGCCTAGATATTCTTCAACATCACTTGATCCAAAAACCGTTGCAAATGCCATAATCAAAGCCTCCTCTTCGCCCAGGCTTGAAATTGTTGTACCTCAATTTGTCAGATTTGTGATATGGCTAAAACAAACACTGCCATACATAATAAACCCGATAATTGGCGGAATTTTTAGAAGATCACTTAAATCTAAAATATGATATTTCTATTCTTCTGATTCTTCTTCGGCTGCAGAATCTGAATCGACATCCATTAATTCTAGATTGGTAAGTTCAAATTGATAAATTGCATCCATGTCTATTTCCATTTCTTTCTTCAAGTATTCGATAACTTTTTTGCTCAAGGGTGCCTTGAGTGAGTTTATTGTAAACTCGTAGACAACTCCCTTCATAAGATCAGCAGGTTTTATTTTCTTTGGAAGGTTCATTCCCTCAATTATTTTTCTTCCATCCTCAATTGCTTCATACAGCTGTGAATCTATCTTCATATCTTTATCATAAATTTCCAATATGTAACCGGTTCTTGTGATAGACTCTGGCTTGCCAAATTTGGCATCCTTTATCTCATCTTGTACCCATTTTGGAATCTCTTTTTCTTTTCCCATTATAACTCACTAAAACTAACCTTGTTTGTCTTTTTTACTTGTCGTCCACCAATCACGATATTCATCATGTTTATCTTCACGTGTTTTTTCTCGTTTGTTTAATCTGTACCTTATGTCACTTACTTGTTCTCTTGTTGCAAACAAACCACACTTTTTACAAATGAAATGTTTTGTATTAGCGTCAAATTTCATCTCTACTACTATATCTTTAGCTGCACATTCGGGGCATTCAGTCAACGACGGCGATCATCCGAGTTATCCATAAAAGCTTTTGGTCAGTTTTCTGGTACGCGGTCTATATCCTCATCCCTAAAAGGTCAGTTCGCCCATCAAAGTGCCGCGTACCAGTGCATTATTTCTTCATGAAAAAATTATAATTCTTTCTAGTTCTCTAACATTTCAGAGATAATTTTTACAGTATTCTTTGTTCCATCTGTATTGTAGTTTCTTGAAAACTCTGCTAGATTTTCTTGGTATTTGTTATAGTCTTTATGTATGAGAGATACTGCCTTGACAGTCTGTTTTACATTCGTAGCTAAAACTCCGAGGTTCCTATCTTGAGCCCATTGTATTTGATTAGTATGTTCATCATACACTGGTATGCCTATGATTGGTTTTGCCTTGGCTCCCAGTATCTCACCCATTGCAGTATGAGAACCATTTATCACTGAATATTTGCATAAATTTAAGACAGTATCTTTTTCCTGTTCTGACAAAAATCCTGCATCTATCTGAATCCAATCTATTTTTTTTTCCAATGCTTCAGAAATTGAATATGTTTTTCCATCTCTTCCCAAAACCTTGTCAAGTGCAGAATCTGCACTTGCATGTGATATTACCCTTCGTTGGTTGGCCATCTCTGTACTGTGAAACGCATTTTTGTAATTTTCCAAAGTTATCTTTTTTGTTGACTGATTGCCTGTTATCATCCAATATCCAAAGCTATCTACATTTTCAATCAATTTCTCTAAATCTGATTTAGGCTTGGAATGTGTTGTTGTGCTATTTGAAAAATGTCCTACATACACAACTTTTTCCTTTATCTTGTCAGGGAAGTTAAGATTGTATTCACAGATTGTATATGGTGGAGGAGAATCTGCAACAAGTATTTTTGTTGCTCTTTCAATATTTTTTGATACGTATATCACTCCTGGATACAAGTAAAATCTGGATGCCCATAACTTTGGCTTGAATTGATTTGTAATGAAAATGCATTTGATGTCTCTTCTTTGTGCTATTGCATTTGACCCTACATCTCCATCATTTACTACAAGATCGAATTTTTCTTTATTGTATAATCTTCCTTCATTTCTCAGATATTTAGTAACTACTGAAAGCAAAGGAGGTCTTCCTGACATTGGCAATAGAAAGTTAAGAGTAGATAGCGATATGCTGGGACCTTTTTTACCATCTATTGGTACGGGCATCTCAATGTTGTGGATTCTCTCTTTTGGAAATTTTTTTAATAATTTTTGATAGATCTCACCACTGCTGGTATAATGCATTTCTACATCCTTTATCGTCTCATGAATTGTATCGTTTAGGTGCATCATTCTGGTGAAATGACCATTTCCCCAAGGATAGATGAATCCTCCAATCTTCTTCATAAGAGAAAGTAAATTTGACCCGTTTAAATTCTCAGTGATTTGATTTCAACGAATCAATTATGTCATGTATGTTTTTTGAACCCACTGTGATTGTGATAATCTTGCAAGTCTTTAGAACATCTTTTACATATTTCATAGTTTCAGACGTGTTAATTTTTCTATTATTGGGATGATTCCTGCACAATTCGTCTAAGCTTGAAATGTATTTTTCAAGTCCCATCTTTTTTGCATTTTCAAAAATTTCAGAATCTATACCTGAAAGAGCAAACCATGGAATTATTTTATTTTGTAATACTAAGTTTGCATTATGCTCACAAAAAGAAGCTGGAAATATCATTGGAGATATTCCTAAGGAAACTCTACCAATCTTTTCTTTGGATGCTATTGATGTTAGTATCTGAGTTATTGTAATAATTCTGGTAAACACATTTGCAATTCCCTTTATCTTACAAATTCTAATACTCTGATTCTCTTCAATCATGTGTGGCAATATTTTATTTACAATTTTTACAAGCTTGAGTAAATCAGGTTCACTACGATAACAGACAAGAATTTTCACATCAAATCCCATCTTTATGGTTTGAAGGCATGATATTGCAGACAATTCATCATACACACAACACAAGATCTCTGATCTTTGTGAATTGTATGGAATACCACCCAGTCCCTTGTCTACAAAAATACAAACATAGGCATGTGTATCTGTCAAATAGACATATACCTGCCTATCATGATCTGACTCAGAACCAGGTTTTGCTCCAAGGTGACTAACTTTGTCTATTAGAGAAGACATTGCTGTAATTTCAAGATCTTTTGCAAGAAAATTTCTAGTCTTTCCATCAATCTTGATATGAAATTTTTCTCCTTTTACTAGTAGACTTAGTGTAGTATTTGTAATGGCTGCCAAGACTGTATCAAAATCACTATCTACTTCTTTTGCAATTGTAATTTTTTCTATTCCAAATAAGAGATTCACTGCAGATGATGCAAGAACAGGATCATCTGCTTCTATTATTATTAATGATTCATTCTTTCGTAGATCACCATGGTGTTGATTATTTATTTTGAGAATTTTTTTAATATTTGTTTCAAGGCTATTTATTTTATTTAATGAGTAAATTGATGGAAAAACAACAAGTACTGTTTTTTCTACCATGTGTTTTCACTGTATATCTCATTTATAACTCTAGAATGAATAATTTACACAAATAATATATGACGAATAACGCGAATTTTTGTTATGCCAAGGTTTACCGCTGAAACAATACAGCAATTAAATAAAGATCTACAAACTCCTCAGGATGTTCTCAAGTGGTCTTTAGATAATCTTCATCCAAAAATAGCAATGGCATCAAGTTTTGGAGCAGAGGATGTAGTGGTGATTGACATGCTAATGAAAATAAATCCAAAAGCAAGGATCTTTACTCTTGACACTGGAAGACTAAATCAAGAAACATATGATGTAATGGATGAGATACGTAAAAAATACAATCTAACTATTGAAGTAATGTTTCCAGACCAAAATGAAGTAGAACAAATGGTTCGCGTAAATGGTCTAAATCTATTCTATCAAAGCATTGGTAACAGAAAACTTTGTTGTGGCATACGAAAAGTTCATCCTCTAAACAGGATGCTTTCAACACTGGATGGATGGATTACTGGATTAAGAGCAGATCAAACTGAAGTACGATCAAGTGCAAATAAAATTGAAATTGATGAGCAACACAGTGGAATGCTTAAGATAAATCCTATAATAGAATGGACTTGGGACCAAACATGGGATTATATCAAGAAAAACAATGTTCCCTATAACAAATTACATGACAAAGGATTTCCAAGTATTGGATGTGAGCCATGCACTCGTGCAATCAAATCTGGAGAACCATTACGAGCTGGACGCTGGTGGTGGGAATCTGACTCTCAGAAAGAATGCGGACTGCATGCAGACCACGGGTAAGTGATATCATTGACAGGTTCTGGAATATCAAAACCACATGGTGGCAAGCTGGTAAATAGAATAACTACAAAAGATCCTAATCAACTGTTTTCCATATCCATTAATGCAGATTTAGCAAATGATGTGGAGAATATAGCTGATGGTATTTTTAGTCCTCTTGAAGGATTTGTAATGCAGGAAGATTTTGAGAATATAGTCTCAAGAGGTAGGTTGGCAAATGATTTACCTTGGACAGTTCCGATTGTTCTTGATGCAGACAAGGATACTGCAACAAAAATGAAAGATGCAAGAGATGTTGCTCTAAATGTTAATGGTATGAATTTTGCTATATTGCATGTAGATGATGTTTACACTTTTGATAAAAACACGGTCGCGTCCAAAATCTATGGAACATCCGACATAAAACACCCGGGTGTTGCAAAAACTATGAACATGAAAGAGTTTCTTGTTGGTGGCAAAATTGATTATGTAAAAAGACCAGACGAGACTCAAATCAGACGATACAGAAAAACACCTACTCAAACAAGAGAATTTTTCCAAAAGGCTGGATGGAAAACAATTGTAGCATTTCAAACAAGAAATGTACCGCATGTTGCTCATGAAATGCTACAAAAGGCGTCTCTTAACACACATGATGGATTATTTGTGAACCCACTGATAGGTAAGAAAAAATCAGGAGACTACAAGGATGAAGTGATTGTTGCTGCATATGAATCCCTAATGCAAAATTATTATCCTCAAAACAGATGCTATCTTGGAACATTACATACAGAGATGAGATATGCAGGACCGAAAGAAGCAATACATCATTCCATAATGAGGAAAAATTTTGGATGCACTAATATCATAATAGGAAGAGACCATGCAGGTGTAGGCACATACTATGATCCATTTGCTTCACAAAAGATATTTGATCAATACCCTGACATTGGGATAGAACCAATATTCTTTCCTGCATTCTTTTATTGTAGAAAATGCCTGTCATTTGCAAGTGAGAGAAATTGCCCGCATGGTGCAGAATATCAAGAGAGCCTGAGTGGAACTAAGCTCAGGGCAATGATTCTTGATAAACAAAACCCATCTGAATACATGATGAGGCCAGAAGTATTTCAGGTACTGGCAAAATCAAACAATCCCTTTGTGGACTAGATTTTTATTGAAATGAATATTCATTTCAAGTTATGCGTATCTTACTTGTGGCACTTTTGCTGACAGGTTCATTTCTGCCTGTATATGCTCAAGAAGCTACTATGAACAAGTCTGAACGCTATGACTCTGTTACAGTACCATATAGTGCATTTAATGTAAATGCCAAAAATGCTACAGTGTTTAAACTTGACCATGAGCATGTAACAAATTGGGAGATTGAGATGCAAAACAAACTCCATTATGCAGGTCAGGGTGGAAATACTGTAGTAAGGTTGTATGAAGATCTCAAAACACCCAAGTTTATAGAAATTGGCATGGGAGGTCCTCCCGATTATAGATTCTGGGTTGCTGTCAATACTCCTGAAGATGGATATTTTATAATACATGATGAAAAAAAGATTGGCTGGACTTCTGACAAACTCATAACTGCAACTCATTCAAGTAATGGTGGCCTGACTGTTAGCGTAGGATCAAAAGAAGCAGTTGCAAATCTAGATGTTGCTGGTTTTACAATGAGAGAGTTTACAGTATCTGGAATGAATTCTACATCCGACCTTCCACCAGTAGACTCGGGTGAATTTACTTTTAACATTCTTTCTGGTGATCCTTCTGGAAATCCTATATTCTATATGCCATTTATGGTACTAGCAGTAACATTAGTGTTGATTGTAGTATTGCTAAAAACCAAAAATAGAACTTCCGAAGAGAAGATGTCTCAAAACAAATCATCCTAGTTTCTCGTTGTATAGTAATCACAATCTTTCTTTATCTGACAAACAGAACACATTGGCGATATTGGCTTGCAAATGTTTTGTCCATACATCACAAATGTATCATTTATTCTAATCCAATGTTCTTTTGGGATCTTTTTCATAAGTTCAATCTCTGTCTCCTCTGGAGTCTTGGTTTGCACCATCCCTAATCTGTTAGAAATTCTATGTACATGTGTATCAACAGGTATTGCAGGTTGATCAAATGCATAAACAAGAACACAGTTTGCAGTCTTCCGGCCTACTCCTGGCAAAGTTAATAGTTCTTCCATGGTGTCAGGAACTGTACCTGAATATTTTGAATCAATGATTGATGCAACCTCGATTATTCTTTTTGCTTTTACATGATAGAAGCCTGTTCTTTTGATTATTTTTTCTACATCTGGTAATTTTGCTTTGGCAAGTGATCTGGCAGTCTTGTATTTGGAAAATAATTCTCTTACCACTGCAGATGTACTTTCATCTCTTGTTCTTGCTGAGAGTATTGTGCCTATCAAAATGCTTAACGGACTGCCATTCTCTGCTTCACGAAGTTCTCTTAGCGCTGTCATTCGAGGAGGTTTTACAGAATCCATTGTTGAAATCATGCCGTCTAAAATTCTCTTGATTTTTTTCAACTAGTTGTTTTTGACCACACAAGTATTATATCTGTTATAACAAAGATCAGCATTGGAACTAACAAAAGAAGAAGAGGCAGCACTTGATGGAAAGCAAGGAGAAACTCTTGCACTTGCATACAGGACTCTTGTTGCAATAGGAGAGGCCTCAGGAGCTGATAGATTACTTCCAATAGAATGGGCTCACCTTTCAGGTGTTAATTATAATACAATAGGTGATGCGGGAAAAGAATTTCTATCACACTTGAGTCAGGATGCCAAATTCAAAGTAAAAACAACTGTGAATCCAATGGGATTTGATTTTGATTCTGTTTCGCAATATAGCCTGGATGATAAATTCATTGAAAGTCAGCGCAGCATAAAAAATTCATATGAAAAAATGGGCGTAATTCCGTCATATTCCTGTATTCCGTACGAAATATTTGACATTCCAAAGCAAGGAACACATGTTTCATTTGCGGAAAGTAATGCGGCAATCTATGCAAATTCTTTTGCAGGACTGAAAACAAACAAGGAGGGAGCATTTAGTGCACTTGCAAGCGCACTAACTGGCAAGAGTCCGTGCTCTGATCTACGTGACGATGACATACGCAAACCAAACCTGACAATTCGCATGAAGGTAGAATCTAAAGATGAGCTAACATACGGCATGCTTGGGTATTTTGCAGGAAAGGTAGCAGGAAGCTCTGTTGCAATCTCGGGAGTAAGTGATCTTGACCGACGCAGCTGTAAGTCTCTTTGTGCAGGCATGGGTACATCTGGTGCATGTGGTATGTTCACTTTCGGAGAAGGAGAGGGTGAAAAAATAGATTTTGATAAAAATGAGTTACAAAAAATACATGATGAGCTAAACACATCTGAGAGTGGGGATCTCATAACACTTGGTAGCCCGCAACTTGGTCTTGAAGAGATAGGTGATTTGGCACTTATGCTAAAGGGCAGATCGTTTCAAAAACGCTGTATGATATTTTGTCCGCGTGCAATAAAAGACCAGATAACCAATCTGGGTTATACTAAAGAAATAGAGAGAGCAGGGGGAGAAATATTGTATGATTGCTGTACCTGTCTGTCTCCCTTGGTTGATAACAAGCAAGTTGATTCTGTTATTACAAACAGTGTAAAAGGTGCGTATTATCTTAAGACATCAAACAATGTAGATGTCAATCTCAAGAGTCTTAAAAAAATAGTAGAAGAGGAAACAAGATGAATGTCAAGGTGATAGTGAGAGGAAAAGCAACAGGACAGCTTCTTGTAGCAAAAAATCCTATAAATTTTCTAGGTGGAATTGATAAAAAAACTGGTATAGTTCATGATAAAAAACATGATCTCTTTGGAAAATCTGTTGGGGGGAAAATTCTTGCATTCCCATTTGGTGTAGGAAGCAGCGTTGGTGCTTATACGTTGTATTCTCTGCAATACAACAACTGCGCACCCCTTGCTATGATATGCCTAAAAGCAGATCTAACAACCGCATCTGGATGTGCCATTTCAAATATTCCTCTAGTTGTTGTAAACAAAAATGACTTTGACTTGTTGCAGGAAAATAAACAGATTACACTTGATGCAGTATCTGGAACAATCTCATAATTCCAATCTCTTGATGTCCTTGTTTGGTTTTATTTCCTTGAATACAATTCCTTCAAATTTGAAGACCTTGGTACTTTTTTGCTTCCAGTGATCAAATGGGGCCCCTGCTTTTTCACAAGTATAATTCAAAAATTCCTCTACACTCCATCCGTATTCTACAGGAACTTGGGGAAGGAGCAATCCTGAGCCCAACTCCCACTTTACAATTAGACCGTCCCTTCCTATCTTTATCATCTTGTGATACTCTGATGAATCACTAACTTTGATCTCAATGGGTGAAGTCAGCACAGTGACCTCAAATACAATCTCATCAAGCTCCTCAAACCTTACTGGAGGAAAACGTGGATCTTCTGTAGATGATGCTATTGCAGCATCCAAGAGAGATTGGTGCAATATCTTGTTGGGGGCGGGAAATCCTATGCATCCTCTGAGACTTTCTTTCTTGTTAAGTGTTACAAAGACTCCTGACTTGAATGAAAATCTTGCCTTGATCTCTTTGTCTATTTCTATTTTTTTTCCTATCCTGAGATACTCTGTTACTGCTTTACGTGCAGTTTTTACCAATATTTGTCCGTCTTGATCTGATAAACTCAATTCATTCTATCATTTAGTCTTGCAGCAAACTCTTGAAGTTTTTGGAAATGTGTTCCTTCCCAATAAATTTTCTTACAAGCATTACACATCCAAAATTTTTTCTCTCGTTCAAGTACTCCCTCAGGAACTTTACCTATAATTCTAAATTTTTCAACTTGCTCCAAGTTTCCATTACACTCGATGCAATAAGAGCTATCTGTATCTACTGAAAATTGACCTAGTTTTATCTTTGAATTTATTTGTACAACTTGTTCTAATTCATCATTTCCTCTAATGAGAACACACATTATGTTTTGTTTTTCTGCATTTTTTGCAAGTTGTTCATCTTTAGTTATAATTACACGTTTTTCATTTTTTGCAATCAATACAAGCTTGTCGTCTTCTATTGTGGAAAAATATTTGGAATCATAACCTAAAATTCGCAGTTTTTTTGCAAGATTGCCTAGCATTGAATCTATTACAAAATTTGGTCTTGTATTCATTCGTATGCATCTCCGTGACCGGACTCTACTATGTGACTCTCTCCTGCAGGAAGAACTCGTATAAAGTCATCAATGGGTATTGCCTTTGCGATCTCTTCTTTTTCTTTGAATTTCATCAATTCAAGTTTTACTTTTTTTGCAATCTCAGTCATATCAATTCCTGACGGTTCAATTATTACGTAATAGATGCAGTTCTTCTTTATTGCTGATGGGGTTCCACACATCAGCAAATAATTTTCATTTTTTTCATATAGGCCAACTGCTAATTGTAATGTGCTTACCTGCACAAAATTTCTTGAACCTTCAATTACAAATGATCCTTTTGCTATGAATTGTCCGCTTGGAGCCGCAGTCTTTACTTGATCTGGCTTTATCCAATATGCATTTAGTCCATATACTCCTGCTCTCCATGCTCTGCTAAAACATACTGTAGCCTGTGAGACTTCTTTTACACTTGCAAGATCGTTTTCTGTACTTTCTCGCAAGAGAAAAAATGGTGATCCTACAATTTCTGCATGAAACACCATGTCATTTTTGTTAAGATGTTTTCTTATTACAGCTGAATTTGATGAAGTATCTCGTCCTCCTATTGCTAAATGTCCGTCTGATGTAATAAACCACCTATATCTCTCAAACCACTCCTTCTTTCTTTGTACTGCAAATACTATCGAGTCTTGAGCTACACTTGCTTGTTTTCTATATGACTCTAAACTTTTTTCGGTTTTTGATTTTTCTAAATTAATTGTATCAGTTGCTCTCATTTGTCTCTTTGATTCATTGAATAACGTAGATGATATTGCTTGGATTGATGACTGGGGATTTACTTTTATTTTTTCTCCTCCAATGTCTATGAGAAATATACCATTTTCTCTTGCTGTATGTGAATTATATTTTTGTAGTATGTGTTCAATTGATGGATCTGTAATGGATAAGGTACCTGAATATGTTGCCTCAAGAAGAGCTTTTGCAACATTTGAAATTTCATCTGATCTCTGTTTTACAAGCAGGATTGCCTTGTTTTGTTCCTCAAGCTTGTGTTCAAGCTCTGTAATCTTTTGATTTGCAGTAACAGATTGTGATGACTTGCCATGCTCTAGCAAGTTTTCTGAAAATAATGAATCCAATCCTTCCATGAAACTTGATACCTTGACTGGATTGTATTTTTCCATATTTGCAAGAGAGATTGGAATCACATCTGCATTTTTTATGTCTCGTATTATGAATGGGTCATGTTTTCCTGTAATCACTTTGTCAATCAAATTTCTTGTTGAATTAAATATGATGTCAACTTCCTCATCTGATAACGTATTTCCAATCTTGTTGGAATCAAGACCGCTTGATCGAATTATCTCCTCTGCGTACTTTCCTGGCAATCCAAGTGTTCTTCCTACCCATCTTGCAATTGATGTAGGACTTGATTTGATATTTTGAATGTCATCTTTTGTTACTTGTAAAATATTTAGTCCAGATGATGGTGGTGGTACATAATTCAGCCCCACTGCTAATTTTCTATGACGTACGTCTATTGAATGCAACAATGAAAGGATCTTCATGTCTTTATTACACAATATTATGTTGCCATCTCCAAAGAATTCTCCTATCACGATATATTCCTGGTCAAATCCAGAAAATGTAACATATACAATTCTCTCGCTTCCAAGTTGTTTTATTTCTGTTATCTTACTTCTCAACAGATCATTTCTAAATCTCTTTAACAATCTGTTTTCTTCCATCTGATTTATTTTTACATTGGTTATCCACAAACCAAAAGTTGAGAACATTACAAGCAGGTCTGGTTTTTCTGGATGATGTAACTTGAAAAGGAGACTGTTACGACTTACTCCATAAATATTGCTTACATAATAGTCCTTTACCTGTTTGCTCATCTCTGTGACCAGATAGTGTAATTCTATTCCTGCTAGAGTCATGATGATGTCTTCGTATGGCCATTGATTATACGTTTAGATCCATTGCTGTATCAACCAAACATTTTAAACGGGATTAAACCGAGTGATTTTGAAAATTTAGTTGGTACGACATCCAAAGAAAAAAGAAGATGAAAAATCTGATGCTGGTAATGATATAAAGGATAATCCGGCAGGATCTCCAGTTTCTACTCCTACAGATGAGTCGCGTACAAAGAACGGGCTAAACAAAATATTCTGGCTACGAGTTGCAATGGGAGTAATTGCAGGTGCACTTGCTGCAATAATTGGAAGCAATCAATCGATGTTTTCTGAAGAATCGTCCAGAATGACTTTGGGATTTGGTATAATGATAATACTATTTGTTGTTTCATATGTGGTAGCAAAATCTATGCATATTCCTATTGCCGCTACTGACAAGAAAAAACTCATCACTACTGGATATGGAAGTTATTTCTTGATGTTCATCTTTTGTTGGATCTTGGTAAATACTCTAATCCATCCAGAAGTAGGAATTGCAGCAGTCAGGTAATTCTAAATCATTCTTCAAGGTTAAATCTAATGTGGAAACATCAAACTCCTGGAATTCCGGATGAATATTTTGAGCGGGTAGAAGATGTACCAATTACAAAAGAAGAAGTTCGTGTAATCCAGATAAGTAAAGCAAGACTATCAAAGGGACAAACCGTATATGACATTGGGTGTGGCAGCGGATCGATCAGTATAGAAGCTGCACATCAAGTAGGTGCAGCTGGAAAAATTTTCTCAATAGATATTGATCAAAATGCCATAGACCTTACAAAGAAAAACTTGGAAAAATTTCAAATCTCTAATGTTGATGTGATTCTTGGAAATGCAACTCAAAAAATTAATGATCTTCCTCCTGCTGATGCCATTTTCATAGGAGGTACCGGTGGGGAAACTGCGGAGATAATAAAATTGTGTGAATCAAAACTAAAACAAGGAGGACGGATAGTGATTGGGACAATCCTTGTTGAAACGCTGTATTCGGTACTAAATACGATTGAAAAACTCAAATTTTCATCAATTGATATAATTCAGGTAACAATATCCAAAAGCAGGAAAACCTCTACCGGAACCATGTTTCTTGCACGAAATCCTGTGACAATAATCTCTGCAACTAAAATCTAGAGTTTTAATTAGGTGCAATTTTGTTCTCATTTGATGTATGAACTGACTTGTGTCGGCTGTGGCCCTGGAGATCCTGAACTTCTTACTGTAAAGGCAGTAAAAACAATACAAAATGCCGAGATTATTGTGTGTCCTACATCCAAGGAAGGTAAGCCAAGCATTGTTTATTCCATAATAGAACCACTAGTAGACAAGTCAAAAAAACCTGAAGTTGTCAATCTTGTATTTCCAATGGTAAAGGAAAAAGATACTCTTGAAAACAGTTGGATACAAAACTCGCAAGTAATTGCAGAGAAAGTTTTGTCTGGAAAAAAAGTTGTTTATTTGACTGTAGGGGATCCGTATCTTTACAGTACTTGGATATACATTGACAGAGAATTGCATACAAAACATCCAGAGATCAAAATCAATGTAATACCTGGAATTGTGTCCATGTTTACATTTGCATCAAAGGTGGGAATTAGTCTTGCAGAGGGTGCAGAAACCATGGCAGTAATTCCATCGTGTTATGATTTATCGCGAGTAAAAGAGACTGCAAGAAATTGTGACACTATGATATTTTTAAAAGATGGAAGATATTTTGATCAAGTCATATCACTACTAAAAGAAGCAGGATTTCCTGACAGTTCTATATTTGCAATTGGTCAAGACATTGGAACTGACCAGGAGATCATAAAAAAATTAACACTGGGTCAGGTCACTAAAGATACAATGACAACAAAATATTTTTCAATAATGGTGGTAAAACGTGGCTAAGGTATACTTTGTCGGCTGTGGCCCTGGAGATCCTGAATTAATTACAGTAAAGGCAAAAAAGCTAATACAAAAGGCAGACGTTGTAGTATATTCAGGATCACTTATTCCTGATGAAATAATAAAGATGTGTAAAAAATCGCAACTTCATGATGCTGCAAAACTTGTACGGGAAGATATATTTAAAATTCTAAAAGAAAATGCGCTGAAAGGAAAACTTGTTGTACGTTTACATGATGGCGACCCAAGCATTTATGGCGCAATAAGGGAACAGACAGACAATCTCAAAAAAGAAGGAATTGACTATGAGGTGGTACCTGGGATCACATCATTTTTGGCGTCTGCTGCAGCGCTTGGATGCGAACTAACACTTCCAGGCGTTACTCAAACAATCATTGTTACAAGGGCAGAATCTCGAACGAAGGTGCCCAAACGAGAACAAATATCTGAGCTTGCCAAGCACAAGGCAACACTCATCTTTTATCTTAGCATTCATCTAATTCCAAAAATTGTACAAGATGCAATCAAAGGGGGTTACTCCAAATCAACACCTGTTGGAGTTGTATACAGGGCAAGCTGGAAAGATCAGAAGATCATCACTGGAACACTGCAAGATATAGCAAAAAAAATACATGATGAAAAAATAACAAGGACTGCAATCATAATAATTGGAGATGTAATTAATCCAACTTCATATGAATACTCTAAGTTATATGACAAAACATTTACTCATGGATACAGAAAAGCTCAGAAAAAATCATAATGAACTTACAGTATTTTTAATTCCAATCTTGGATAATTGTTTTTGAAATTTTACTGCATCACCTGATGTGTAGATTTTTAATTTTCGTCTTGCTGGAACTTTACGTTCAAATATTTTTGCAATTTGTTTTGCTATGGAATCTGCAGGGTCTAGAAATACTATTTTTGGAAACAACTCCTTGAACATGGGTAGCAAAAATGGCAAATGTGTACTTGATAATGTAAAAATATCTATTCCATCATCTACGTATGGAGTGATTATTTTTTTAATTATTTTTTTTGTTTGTTGTTTCTGTAAAATAAATTTTCCAGATTCCACCAAGTCAACAAGCGGGGTTGCATTTATCTTTGCAACTGTTATTTTTGAAGATAGATTTTTTTTGATATATTTATCCAGTGCCTTATTTTGTACTGCTACCTGTGTTCCAAGTATTCCGATTTTTTTAGATCGGGTCTTTAGTGCAGCATCTTTTAGAGGAGGATATACTCCAATTATCTTGTCTTTTTTTTCTATATCTAGTAATAATGATGGCGTGTTAGAGCCTACCACTATTACATCAGGTGAAAAATTTTCTTGCAATTTTGAAATTGTATTCTTGATTATTTTGTCTAGCTGGGATACTGTCTTGGTTCCGTATGGGTAATTTTTTTGGTCTGCAAAATAGATTATCTCGGAGCGAGTCCTTTTTTGTATCGGTTTTATTACTGACAGGGAGCCAAGGCCAGAATCAAAGACTGCTATTTTTGGCATTGTATGTTTTTGGAATTTAAAGTCTGATTTACGTTTTGTTAGCTAAATTTAGCCTAATGTTGAGGATAATATACACCGGCCATTAAGAACCAACTTTAGAACTACCCCGCATGACCGGCTTCGATAAGACCTGGACTCGACCAGAGTCTGTTGGTTTAACCGAAAAATTACGTGAAACTGTAAAACCACAAGGCGCTCTAAAACCTAGGATTGAGCAAGCTGTGAACAAGTTACAGGGTCAAATATCGAAGATGGATTCTATGCTTGGAAAACTGAGAGAAAGAGATGCTCAGTTGTTCAAGAGAATCGTAGCCGCAATGCAACATCACGATGCAGCAACAAGCAGAGTTCTGTCAAACGAACTGGCTGAGATTAGAAAAGTGTCAAAGATGTTAGGAAATGCTAGAATGGCATTAGAGCAGGTACAACTGCGTCTAACCACAATACATGATCTAGGTGATGCAATGGTAGCAATCGCCCCTGCAATGTCCACAATGAAAGGACTCAAATCATCACTAGGAAGATTCATGCCTGAAGCAGATTCTGAACTTAATGCAATGACACAAACACTCAACGGATTGATGATGGACTCTCTTGCAGGAGGAGACTTTAATGTTGACAGCGATGTCTCAAGCGAAGAAACCGAAAGAATATTGCAAGAAGCATCTGCAGTTGCAGAACAACAAATTGGCGACAGATTCCCATCAGTTCCATCACCCTCCGGCGTATCGTCACAATCAACATACGAGTAGGGAAGCTCGGATGGGGAGACTGGCGAATGCGTCTTCTTTTTATATCATTTTAGCAAGAAATGCCTTTGTCTTGGTATGATGGTTTGTTTGTAATTGATTATGCCACTGATTTATTTTGTAATAATGTCTCTAGCACTTGAAAAAATGGAAGACCATTGGTTCCATGACAACCTGCCGGTTTGTGTATTTTGTCTGCTTGGATGATATGAGCATATTACAGTGTACCTTCCGCAAGTAAATTTTGTACCATGAGAAAACTTGGAATCCTTCATACCAAGTAGTTTGCGGCATGTTTCAAATGCTATTCTTCCAAGGCAGATTATTACTGTAACATTTTGGAGTATTTCTAATTCCTTGACAAGAAATGGAAAGCAATTGTCAAGTTCTGCTCTTGTAGGCTTGTTATCTGGAGGTGCACAGCGTGCAGATGCTGTAATGTATGTATCAGTTAGCTGTAACCCATCATCTATTCTCTGGCTTGTTGGCATATTTGCAAAGCCGGAATCAAAAAGGGCTCTTGCAAGCCAATCACCTGAACTGTCTCCTGTGAACATTCTTCCAGTCCTGTTTCCCCCATGGGCTGCAGGTGCAAGCCCGATTATCAGTACTCTGGCATTTGTGTCTCCAAAACCTGTAAGAGGCTTTCCCCAATATTTTTCGTGATTGAATCGCTTTACCCTGGTTCTTGATACATTTGCTATGTATTTTACAAGACGCTGACATTTCGTGCAAGAAATAATTCTCTTGTTTATTTGATGGATTGAATTTGGTTGTTTGCTATGCAAATCTTTTGAAGATGACATTTCTTGAGAAATAAATCACTACAATAATTGATCCTAGTAATGTTATTGCAGGAACAGGAAATTCAGGAAGAGATTTGTCAGGTGATATCAATTCGCCCCACTTGCTAGGGCTTGGTATTTCTGATGCAGATGTTGAAATATCTTGGGGCCATGAGTATGTCTTGTTTGATTGTGAATGGTATACACTAACATAGAAACCATAGTCTGCTGATCTGCCAATTGTATCAGTTGGAATTCTGAATTCGTAACCTGGATGTGGAACATCTGTATAACGATCATTTACATCTGAAATGGATGCAACACCTATGAATCCATCTGGATTGGAAATTGTTTTAAAGTTACTAGGACTTGTGGAATCTCCTTGTAGTGTAATTGGTTCAGTACCGGAAAGAATTGTCTGAAAACAATAATCGCTTGCATTAGCAACTGTATTCTTGGTATCATTTGTATCAAAACATATTGTAGCTTTGTCTTTGCCACTACTCCATTGAGTTGTTTTTACATCATCGACAAATACATATATGAAATTTCCTTGATGTGCAGTTCTTAGATCAATGATTGTAGTGCCGTTGTCATATGTCAATGGATTCCAACTAGATTTTTTCCACTCTGTATAAAATGACCATTTGCCATCGAAAATTACTTTATCCAAATCAAAAGATTTTGTAATGAAAATTTGATCTGTAGCAAATGCACTGTGAATTCCAAATAAACAAACAACAAGCAATACTAGTAACTTCATTTGACTTGCAATTGTACCACTAAATATTAAATCATTTTTAAATTCTCAAAGACGTATACTTATAATCAGTAATCTTGTTGTTAATTCAACTTGAACAAAAAATATGCTGTCATGTTGGGAATCGGTATTGCACTAGTTATATCCGTGGTTGGATTGTATGTTTTATCTGCGCAAGAAAGTAAACCTGTTGATAAAAACTTGAGACAGCAAAATGAGACGACTCCTGCGGCGAAAAACTATTCTATACAATTACACGAATCTGTTGGAATAAAGTCTAAATAATTCCGTTTTGGAACTTGTTGGATTTAATAAATTCCATAATATCTAATAAGACCAAGGCATATTCGACCCTATGAAGAAACTAATGACTTTGGGAATAACCAGTGCTGTAATAGCCCTATCCGTAGGCTTGTTAAGCGTGAGTGGATTTTCCATAAATCCGTCCTCTAATGTAGGACAGACCACTAGTGCTGAACCAGTCCAAATGTTAGGCCATGTTACATTGATGGTTACTGACGCACAAGGTCAAATCAAAGAATACCGACAAGGAGACAACCAAGTAGTACGATCAGGTGAAAGCTGCGCAGGCAGACTGATATTTGGTTCGACTGCAACCGCAGGATCACTGTGTACTGGTGCTTCTACCACTACATATGCAAACCTTGCACTCGGTACTTCAAGTGCTACAATTAGTGCAACTTCAACCAAGTTGGGTAACGAAACAAACGTTTCTGGACTTGCAAGAGCAGCAGCAACTACAAACTCTGTAGCCGATTCCTCAGGAAGCGGTGCAACTGTAACTCTATCCAAGCAATTCACAAATGGTGGAGCAAGTACTAATGTGAGAGAAGCAGGAATATTCAACGGTACATCCTTTAATACAAATGGAATGTTTGCAGGTCAGACATTTAACACAATTGTATTGAATACAAACGATGCACTGACTGTAACCTGGACAATCACTGTAGGAACACAGTAAATTTCTTTATTCTTTTATTTTTTTAATGTACTCAGTCAAGACTATGTTTCACCAAAATTATTTAATTATAAATTATATTTCCAAAATATGGGAAACAAATAATAGGAATTACTGTATTTAGATTATTGTAGAAATTTTCCTGTTGTATGATCTGCACTTTTTGGCCCAACAAATGTGTTTGAAAGTTCCATTTTGGAACTATAATAAAGACAAGAATTCCTCAGTCTTTATCATTTCAATAAAATACCACACCCTGTGAGAAAACAGCTTTCCCTAGTTATGCTATTTAGCATATCTGCACTTTTGTTCTTTCCTTCATATGTCTCATTAAATAATAATGGCATTATTCCATCTGCAGATGCAATCCCACCAGTGCCTGCTGTATTGTATGGCGCAGATTCTGTATCTAATCTATATTCAATTGATCCTTCTGATGGCTCCTATACTCCAATAGGATCTGGAATAGGTTCTGTAGTTACTGGAATTGATTTTAACAGCACTGGATTTTTGTATGGCGCGGATGGTAATGTAACAACCATCAGCACTACAACAGGAGTAGGTGCATATGCATATTCCAAGTCTGCTGACTGTACAGGAGGATTTGCATTTGATCCAGCAATCAAGCCTAATCCTAGATTCATCTGTGGTTTGGTCTTTTCTCCATTACTTGTAGTAAACGGTCTTAATCCAAACGGATCTTTTCTAAGCATTACCTCACATTTGCTTGATCCATCTGACACTTCATCATTTGGAGGTCTTTCCGTTGGCCCTGATAATAACATCTATTATGCAGACACCTATGGAATATATCGAATAATTCAGCCTGTAAACTCAGCAAGCTTTAGCTTGTTTGCACCGTTAGATTTCTCTGCATTCCCTGATACTAATTGTGGTGTAATATCACTCTCGTTTGATACATCTGGAAAACTATACGGAGCAGTATCATGTGATACAAGTCAATACTTGGCCACAATCAATCTAAGCAACGGCCCAAGTACAACTCCAATAGCAGTATCCAAGGTAGCACAATCTGTTCCCGGACTTGCTGCAATATCTTTTGTTCACACTATTCCTAGTCCTCCATCAAGTCCAATAGCTTCAACTGTTAACGGTACTGTCTCACTTACATGGACAATTCCAACATCCACTGGAGGTTCTGCAATACTTGGTTACAATGTGTACCGTAGCACTACTCCTGGAGGAGAAGGTGCAACACCACTTGCTACTGTAACAAACGCACCAGGATATACTGATAACAGTGGACTAGTACCTGGTCAAACATACTATTATACCATTAAAGCATTCAACATCAGCGGTCTGTCACCATCATCAAATGAAGTGTACTTGATTGTATCACCTGTATCACCATCTAAACTAACAGCAACACCAGGAAACAACCAAGTCTCACTCTCCTGGACAGCTCCAACATCTAATGGAGGTTCATCAATTACTGGTTACAACATATACCGTGGTACTACAGCAGGAGGAGAATCTGCAACACCAATTGCTACTGGAGTAACTTCCACAAGCTTTGTTGATACTGGAGTAACAAACGGTCAGACATACTACTATGTTATCAAGGCAGTAAACTCTGGCGGTATGTCATATGCATCAAATGAAGCAAGTGCTACATTATATGCAGCAGCACCTCCATCTGCTCCATCTTCACTAACAGCAACACCAGGAAACAACCAAGTCTCACTCTCCTGGACAGCTCCAACATCTAATGGAGGTTCATCAATTACTGGTTACAACATATACCGTGGTACTACAGCAGGAGGAGAATCTGCAACACCAATTGCTACTGGAGTAACTTCCACAAGCTTTGTTGATACTGGAGTAACAAACGGTCAGACATACTACTATGTCATTAGAGCAGTAAACTCTGCTGGCGCATCATCTGCTTCAAATGAAGCAAATGCCACACCGTCTTCACCTCCAGCTTCACCATCTGCGTTAACTGCCGTACCTGGAGATAGCCAAGTCTCACTCTCCTGGACAGCTCCAACATCTAATGGAGGTTCATCAATTACTGGTTACAACATATACCGTGGTACTACAGCAGGAGGAGAATCTGCAACACCAATTGCTACTGGAGTAACTTCCACAAGCTTTGTTGATACTGGAGTAACAAACGGTCAGACATACTACTATGTCATTAGAGCAGTAAACTCTGCTGGCACATCATCTGCTTCAAATGAGGCAAGTGCAAAACCAATTTCATCTACAATCATAACACCTCCATCTGCTCCATCTTCACTAACAGCAACACCAGGAAACAACCAAGTCTCACTCTCCTGGACAGCTCCAACATCTAATGGAGGTTCATCAATTACTGGTTACAACATATACCGTGGTACTACAGCAGGAGGAGAATCTGCAACACCAATTGCTACTGGAGTAACTTCCACAAGCTTTGTTGATACTGGAGTAACAAACGGTCAGACATACTACTATGTCATTAGAGCAGTAAACTCTGCTGGCGCATCATCTGCTTCAAATGAAGCAAATGCCACACCAACAGCATCTACATCAACACCATTTGCAAAGAAGAGTGGTGTAGTAGAAAACCTGAGTATGCTTACACTTGTTACCAAAGATGATCAACATGATATTAAAGAAGCAGCCAACGATATAACCGAAAGTGTAACACCTACATGGTGGAGTACTGATGGTATACACCTAAACACAAAGAAAGGGGAACATGTCTTTGACGAAGAAAAAGAGGCAACAAGACACATGATGGATGTAATAAAAGATGGTAAAGAGTCTACATCTGTCTTAAATTCATTACGAAATGATATCAATCAATTGGTAGATGTAGACAATATGCTTGCTACCACAGCCATCAATGATGCCAAGGCCCTAGTCACACACCTCTCTGGAAACGATGCAAAAGAATTACAACATCACATTGATGATGCACAAAAGGAGATGAACAATGCAGCTGATGATTATAGCAAGGGTAACTTTGATGATGTAATTGAACATTACAAGCATGCATGGAAGGATGTAACAGACAACGATGACGATGTAAAACATGATGATGCTAAAGACCATAAAAAGTGATAAAGTCTACAATTACTAGTAGCCTCATGCAATAATGTATTTCAATCACCCGTTAATACTTCCATTTTGGAACTATGATCAATGCGAAAATTCCTAAATCTTTATCTGTTTCTTTACTAGGTGAACAGTTGTGAGAAAGGGGTCTCTTGCAGTACTGGTTGTATCGTTAGTAGTATTGTCTACTATAGTAGTATATTCTGCAGATGCTGCAGGAATTCCAAAGAAAGCCATATCCTTGGCATCGCGATTCATTGAATCTGATCTTCCTACTACATCTGTTTTTACAGATACTGCAAATACGTATAATGCAGGATCAAAGCAAACATTTCAAGGAAGTACTTCTGGTACTTCTGGAATAAGTCTGGCAGGAATATCCGGTAATCCAAGTAGTCTGTCCACAGGTGATCTGTGGTTTAATACTGCTGCTAACGTAAACGCATTCAAGTTCTTTGACGTAAACAGTGCCACTCAAACTATAGTTTCTACTACTGCAACATGTAGCAATAATCAGGTCTTAAAATATCAATCAGCTTCTGGTACATGGGCTTGTTCCTCATTTTTGTCAGCTGCTGTGACATCAATAAATACAGATAATACTGCTGCACAGTTCTTTAATCAAGTTACAGGTAATACAACTGTCACAAATCAAGGTACAGGTCAGCATACTATTGATATTGGCCCTAACGTAGTTACAACAACGGGAAACAACGGTAGACAGACATTCCAGAAGGGATTAGACTTTGGTTCAGGTCAGACAGATTATTTTGGCAATACTGGAATCATAGTTAGAAACCCTGCCAATACCTTTGCAACAACAATAGCAGGCGGTGCAGTAACAGCAAACCGTACCCTGAACCTGCCAGTAACTACTGGAACTGATACACTTGCCACCCTGGGATTGGCCCAAATCTGGACTAGTAATCAAGACTTTGGTTCAAGTACAACTGACAAGTTTGGCAATACTGGAATCATAGTTAGAAATCCTGCCAATACCTTTGCAACTACTCTAGCAGGCGGTGCAGTAACAGCAAACCGTACCCTGAACCTGCCAGTAACTACTGGAACTGATACACTTGCTACCTTGGGTTTGGCTCAAACCTTTACGCAAAATAATAATTTTACTAATACATTGTTTGTAAAAGGACTTAGTACTGGAACTATTAAAAAAACTACTAGTGGATATACTGCAGCAACAACTGATGATGTCATAGACGTTAACACAACAAGCACAAATCCTACAATACTCAATTTGCCTGATGCGACAACACTGAAAGGAAAAATTTATTGGATTAAAAAGGACGATACATCAGGTAATGTGTTGACGATTGTTCCATCTAACTCACAAACAATAGGTGGAAATGCTACACTGAGTATTTTTAATAACGGCGGTACGATGACAATACAATCTGACGGTAGTAATTGGCTAAGAATAGATCGTACAAGTGATGACATTAATTCGTTTAGAACAAGCGGTTCTACAATGAATCGTTGGTATGGTGCAGGTACAATGACTTATACTGCAACTACCTTGGCAGGAGTAGCTACTCTTAATGCTTATCCATTCGTAGTACCAAAAACAATTACAATTGATGCAGAACAATTTGAAGTTACTACCTCTGGAGCAACATCTGCATGTAGACAAGGAATCTATACTGACAATGGAAATCAACAACCTGAATTCTTGGTAAGTGGTAGTGACTCAGGTTCAGTTGCTACAACAGCAACAGGCGTCAAAACAACCACCTTTGGTTCACCTATTACACTATATGGTGGAAATATGTATTGGTTGGCAATTTCATGCAAAGCTACATTACCTACACTAAGGGCGATACCGGTTGCTGCAATACCCAATATTCTTGGAATGGTTAGTACAATGGGTGCTGTTGAAACTGCTACTGGATATACTGCAACATATACCTGCTGTACTAATGCACTCCCATCAACGTATGGAACTAGTCCGACAATAAATAGTGCTGCAACATCAGTTTACGAGTTGTTAGTTAGAATAAAAGGATAAATAATTTTTACGCTTTGATATAACAAACAAGTTAACAAATAATTCATTTGTTAAACTATTAGATTAGTTCTTTTAATTCTGATGAAATTTTGCCTAGTCATTTAATTTCGCATGTTGAAAATAATCTAAGCAATTGATTTTGTAGAAATTATTCAAAGTTAATCATATGATATTGTATTATATGATCAGATTCATCACAACTATCCACATGTGGTACACATGGCTGTTATAGAATAACTAGAATGATTTAGTTTGAAATGGCTGCAGAATTTGTACAATTAGTGCTGAATCAATACTACATTCATTAAAATTATTGAGAATTAGTCTTTGATAGGGTTTCTTTGAATTTTTCATTAAATTGATCTATCTTAGGATCAGTGCATACTGACCACATGGAAAACAATCTTGGATCTGAACAATCATTTTTTATTCTCTCCATGTTATCTGAGCAAGAATGGATATCATTGTCCGATGTCACATTAATGCATGAATTGACCATCTTTGTCAACGAATTATCTAGTTCTTTCATGTATGCATTTACCTTATCTTCAAATTGTCCAAGTCTTGGGTCTTGGCATACGGAATTTGTTGATGAGAAATTGCCATTTTTACATTCATCATTAACATCCCATAGACCACGTAAACAATTATCATCATATACTAGAGATTGACTCTGTGAGCAATAATCAAGAAGCTGAATTGATGTGTAATTGGCAGGTAACGTAAAATTTACAGCAGAATGACTTATGCTACCTTTAGTTATGTACTGGTCATTACTGTCTGTAGCAGGTTTAGTAATAGGCCCTAATATTACTAGAGCAGATATTATAATTGCAACCCCAATAATTATTGTAATTATCTTGAAATTCAACAAAGAACTGTCTTTATCACTGATAAATTAAGATGTCTTAATGATTCTATGCAATCTAGGTAAAACAATTGTTAGTTACTTTCCATGTAAAGCCAATGTGTATATCAGATTATTCTTCTGCAAGGACTATAGGAGCTAGTACTTTATTGTTATTTTTTCACATGAAAAATAAACACAATTTCTTCAAATTGAAGATTTTATTTCATGTTTAGAGTGTAAAAATTTGTGTACAAAGTAAATTAAGAAATTTATAAATTTTCAATTCCAGAAAATAACCTTCTCTATAATTATGTCATTTACAATTGATTGTATTTCTCAGTGAATTATGTGATTTACGTAGGGATACTCTCAAACATTTGTACAAAATTTTTGTCTAATCTTACTTAGACAATGTATCATTGCTCACAAATCTAAATTATAATACTCTCATGGGTATTTCTAGTACAATGAAATCATGTCATTCTAATCTATTTTTACTATGAATTAATTTGTGTGAGGTTTTATGTCTACTTTAGTTATAATCTACTTGCAAAGACATATTCTTTGTATTATTCATATGTAAATGATAATAATTTTCTTACAAATGATAACTTACGGTTTATTCTCTTATGATACTCTAAATATTTTTCTAATTTAACAATTTCATACTAATCTTGTTTTGTGATTTGAAATTCATATTTTTCTTGAATTGCATTTTGAATTAGAATAATCAATATCTGATTTTTTAATTTGAATATAGTATTTCTTTATTCAAATAATTCAGTTCAATATTGGATGTATCGGATATAACATATACATATATGATAATCATTCAAACATCACTACACTGCTATTTTAATTTCATTACATCTTATTTGTATTAGTAAATAAAAAGTAGATGAAATATGTTGTAAATGAAATCAATGTTTGATATGTCTTCATACAACAAATGAGGGTATCTATATTTTTTTTATATAAATTCATTTGATAAAAATTTTCCTAAAGAAATTCTTATTGTATTAGTCTTTAGCCTGTTATTTCCAATAGTATTATTATTTTTTAAATTCGATTGTTGCTCTAAAATATTTAAAATGGCATTTTTACTAATATAACTAATTAATTTATGAAAACTATGTTATCATAAAATTTTATATCAATATTATTTTATGATTGTACCGGAAAATATTGCATTGGTGTCATTAATAAATTTGTATTATTCTCTAATATGCTTTCTCTAGTAATAGAACATTTGAATATCTTTTAATTTACATGATACAAATAATTTTTCAATAAGTTATTTCATCTGCATGGATTATTGATGCATTTTGATTTTTCATATTTTGCTGAAACTGAGAAAAACTGACATCAAATCATGTACTATTGTGAAATCGCGATCCGTAAATGATTTTGTAATCAAAAAACTCATTTTTTGACAAAATTTAGCTATTCCAGAATGGACTGGGCTAAAACCCGTTTTTCCAAGTTGGAATGTAGATCCCAGCGTTATTTCCACCCCTCTTAATGTTAATGCAAATTTAAATAAATTATGATTGGTAGGATACTCACTTCTAGTATACTAGTACCTCCAATGGTAATTGTAGATTCTACAGGTCTACCGTCATTTTACACAGCCACTGTAATTCTAACTAGGAATGAATGCAGTTTTACCAATTCAATAAAACACAAGGAGGAACTACCTTGCAACTAAAAATAATTTCTCTCTTTGTTATTTTCTTACTTGTAATTTCATCGCTGTCAGCTGCAAGTGCAGATAATGTAGTTGGCTCTGATAACTCAAAACAAATTCCATTTGGAAATTCTATTTCTATGCAATCATCTGAACAACATGTGTCAAAAAGTTACCAGATATCATTGTCTGAAAATATTGGAATGTCAGAAAATCATGGAAAACAAAATAATCCATCAAATCAACCGCCTACAATCAATAATCATATTGTAAGTCTATCTGAAAATATTGGACTTGTTGAAAATAATAATTCAAAAATTGTATTGACCATTGCAAAACAAAACCTTAATGAAAAAATGATCACTGATAGATTAGGATCTAAACGATTAAAGAATCAAAAGATATCCAATGATCTACAAAATATTTCTTGGTTAGGATCACAATCAACAACTAGTCTATTTGGATTTGATACCAAATATGTTGGCCAGTTTTATGGTATCCAGAACATCTCCATACTACATAATTCCTATACAATTATTTCAAATTCTTTTGTAACTCTTGAAAATGATCTTAGTGTATTTTCTAGCTCATCTGCAAATGAAATTATAAAATTTGCTCATGTAACAAGCGATCCTAAAAATCCGACCATCTTGATTTTACTAATTCCTCTTTCAGGATATATTTTACTACGCTCTGAAGGAAACAAATTCCGAACACCACAAATCAAGCAAATTCTTTCATTTTGCTTTGTTGTAATTATTATCTCCTCAATTGTGGTTACTCCTTTGTCAATATCTCCCATATTCCTGGGAACTGTATATGCGGAAGAAACCAATTCCACTGTCTCACCTTCATTCCAGTATTCTAATGCAACTCATCTACTACCATCATTCCAATACTCTAATTCCACTGTCTCACCTTCATTCCAGTATTCTAATGCAACTCATCTACTACCATCATTCCAATACTCTAATTCCACTGTCTCACCTTCATTCCAGTATTCTAATGCAACTCATCTACTACCATCATTCCAATACTCTAATTCCACTCAACCTGTTGCAACCAATCCTACCAAATCTGTAAACCAAACAACAGGAACACCATCTCTTCCAAATGCAACAAAATCATGGCAATTTAACTTGGGTGCACAAAACTCTACAACTACAGGATATGCAAAAATACGAAACGATACTGGAATTGTATCTTTGAAACTAACTGGAACAGGCTATCTATCTGAGAATGTCAATTCCACAAGAAACCTGTCCAACTTTACCATATCATCATGGGTAAAGCCAGATTATAGCCAGGGATCTCCACAATTTACCATAGTAAGTAAAGAGAATCAGTTTATACTTGCAATAAATAATGTGCTCCCACCACAAAAAATAGCCATATTTTCTATCTTTGATGGTGTAAAGTGGAATACCGTAAACTCTACACTTCCAATTGGCGAGAACTGGACTAATATTGCAGCAACATTCAACGGTACCTCTATCAGCATCTATGTAAATGGCACATTACAATCCACTGCACATATTTCAGGAGTGCCTTATATTGCCATAAATGGAAAACTGGAAACAAAGACTGTAGATAACCTATCTTCCAATGCAGATGTAATCATTGGTGCCTATCTTAATACCCTAAGAGGACACTCTACAAATGAATTCTCAGGTTCAATTCAGAGCGTCAAACTATATGATTCATTACTAAGTCAGGAACAAATCGCACACCTTGGTTCTGTCAATAACAATCCTCTCAACCTAAATGCTGTATCACTTGGGCAGAAAACAACCAATTCCACCATATCATTCCAATATTCCAACTCTACCATGTCATTCCAATACTCTAATGCAACACAACCCTTGCTTCCAACCAACTCTACCCTTGACAACACAACAATTGTTACTGATCTTACGTTGAAGCATGCTCCAATCCAGATCAATAAACCAGTAACTTGGACTCAAAATGTGACTTTATCCAATCAAACTGACAAAGTAGCAGTAGAACTTCCACAAGATGCCAAGATTACAAAAATAGAAGCAATCAACAGTACACATGTATCCACTGTATATTCGTCTAATGCCACTTTATCACAGACAAATGCGCCTTTATCAGGCCTTGCTGGCATCTCAAATAATACTGATATCAAAAAGGTAAAGGCATCTAAACTAGAATTTGTTAATGATACAAATAATACTCAAATGGACTCTGCAACCAAGTCTGTTACTATAAACAATGACACCACTCCAATAGCATCTCTAAGTGACCTTCCTGGCTCTGTACAGAAAAACAAACCTACAAAACTAATTCTGGTCAATGACACCGCACAAAAATATAACATCCAATTTACAACTCCGGCCCCATATACAGTAGAAAAAGATGTCTCAACAAAGTCGACGTTTGATAAATTGGTCACTGTTGAACACAATTCTACCTTGCACTATACCAACGTAACCTCATTCTCAAATATCTCTGAGGATCTTGTAAAGAAAGGAGTACCATTCAAGCTATACTGGTTGATTAATGGTTCCAAGACAGATGTCACACACGATCCTAGATTTAACGTAAAGCTAGTAGATACTAATGGCAACGGTATAGCAGACCAGATGCAATGGACTGTGCCAAAATTATCCGCACAAGATTTCGAGATACAGGCACAAATCAATGTCATAAACGTCCAGTCATACCCAATACAGGGAGGAAACTGGACTGTATACTTTACCACTACTGGTACTGCAGATCTAAACATTACTGGAATTAATGGAACACAATTTGGAAATGCAACTCCTGCAGACCTACAATTCCTACTCTTGAATAATGGTACAACTGGGCTTAATGTAACAAGACAGGGCAATTCCATTATTTACCATAACTATTCTAGCAATCAAACCGGATATGAAACATCTCATGTGATAACCTTTGGTAAACATCACCTAATGTTCCAGTTTGGAGATTCTGTTGCATATGCAAATAACAATGCAGCCATGTCTAGTCCAATCTCTGCTAATATTCCACTCAGCATAACATTTGATAGTTCTAATGATTTCATCTATAGCAACAATGGTTATGTAGCAATATCAAATTCAAATGGTGTACTACAGCATAATTCTACCGGTCTTAGTTACTTTGGAGTTGCAGTAAACAGCACAGGGTATACCTATGCAGTAAATACTAACACAAACCAAATCGACATATACAATTCTGCTTGGACTGTTGTTGGAAATATTGGTACGGGTGTAAGTGGAAATGGAAATAACCAATTTTCATCTCCAACAGGAATTGCAATAGACTCATCCAATAACATCTATGTTGCAGATACAGGAAATGATAGGGTACAAGAATTTGACACTCATGGAAATTATCTCAGAACATTTGGCTCTAGTGGTACTGGTACTGGGCAATTCCTGGGACCGATGGGAGTTGCAGTAAACGGTACAGGGTATGTCTATGTTACAGATGCCGGAAATGACAGAGTTGAGATCTTTGATTCAAGTGCAACATACAAGAGTTCATTTGGATCTACAGGTAATGGAAACACACAATTTAACAGTCCAACAGGCATTGCAATTGATAAAATATTCAACAACGTGTATGTTGCAGATGTACAAAATGATAGAGTACAAAAGTTTGATAAAAATGGAAACTATATTCAAACACTCACCAATAGTCTTGACGGCCCAATCAGTGTTGCAGTAGACAGCAACAACTATGTCTATGTAGCAGACTCTAATAACAACGCAATAAAGCAATTCCAAACAGACTATAAACCACCACAAGATTCACTAGGACTCAATGCTGTTGTAGCAGTACACATATCTATCAAGAACCTTCAAGACTCACTCGGACTAAATGACAATACCGTCAACCCCCACGTATCCAGTCAAACAAAGCCACTCTCCGACTCACTCGGACTAAATGACAATACCGTCAACCCCCACGTATCCAGTCAAGAATGTTCAAGACTCACTCACACTCAACGACAATACAGTCAATGTACAAAATACACTCACAAAATCACTCTCCGATTCCCTATCACTCAATGACAATACCGTCAACCCACAAGTCTCAGTACTCAACCTCCACGACTCACTCACACTCAATGACAATACCGTCAA